>JAZDQB010000022.1:0-39169 GCA_043797205.1 Candidatus Woesearchaeota archaeon | reverse complement strand
CGTACAGTGTAAAGTTTTCGCGCCTGCTGCACCCCGTAGGGCTGGGATCCGTGTCTAAGTATCCCTCTCCGGGCTCCCACTCTCATGGCCCGTACTGATCAAAGGTTTGGTGGTCCGTTACACCGCCAACAGCCTAATCAGCCGCCAACTCATCCTTAAGCGTTACCTTTAAGTAAAAAAACATTCCAGTATTTCTTACCGATACGGTCTTAACCTCAATTTCTCAAGGGTATCCCGTACTTAAGGGCAGATTATTGACGTGTTACTGAGCATTCAGCCTGTGTCCTTGCGGACCCTCTGACTTGCATGGCTTAATCGAACTCCAATAGCAGCACTCCCCCGCAGGATCAACGGGAACTGACTATTGTAAATCTATAGATGTATAGAATTACTATCCTTATAAAAATGAACCTAATCATCCGAAAATACGATCGCATAACTTGACTTAAAAGTCATCAAAAAGTTAATTGGATCAACCTATTTCATACTCAATATTAGTTGAGCATACACGTGTTTTACATCTTGAAGGGGGGTGATTTATAAAGATTTCGGTGTTGAAGGGGAAATGGGTTGAATCCATTTATAAATAAGAACGCCGTTAAAGACGGTAAAAGTAGATTTTATTTGTTGTATATACCCTTAAAATAGTAGAAAAAATAAAAGAATTAAATTTATCGTCTAGCATACATTTGTTTTATTTCTTCGATTTTCGCTATCCGTTCAATACTGATGTCTGCTTCTTTAGCATAATCTTCTGCTATGTGAATATTAGCTTCCACATTTAACCATAACTCTCCTTCTCTAGCTTTCTCAAATGCTCTATTTATCCATTGATCTACATTCTTTTGACCGTTAACTTTTACTCCCAAAGCATGTTCTCTTTTCAATTGCTCCCAGTCAACTTTCATTTCTAATCCAGTTTCTTTAGCATAATCTTCTGCTATGTTGATATTAGCTTTCACATTTGACCATAACTCTCCTTCTCTAGCTTTCCCGAATGCTCTATTTTGCCAGTATTCTACTTGTCCTACAGCATAAGCAGGAGCATTTTCGGATTGGATTCTCTTCAGTTCTTCCACGTTTACTCTTGATTCGATTCCGCTAGGAGCGTCTACTTTTTCCGCCGCACATGCACCGATACCAATGGCACCAGCCAGAACTAAACTATATAATGCATTTCTAAGACTTATTTTTGTTCCTCCCCAATTTAATCATCTCCCCTCTTTAATCTTAAAATTAAAAAGACTTTATATTTTTTATGTAATTCTAGAATTCTATTTAGTCAATGCACCCAGCTTCTTGGTTGCGGCAATAATCTCTTCGTCGTAATGGATAGCCTGCTGTAAGATAGCCAGCAATTTTAGTTTCTTTTGTTCTTTGGTCATAGAAGCATCCACTCTTTTATCTAAAATTTTTTCAAACTCTCCTCCTTCGGCCATTAATCCTAATAATCCTTTATGATTTTTATCGATTTCTAATAATATCTCTTCCACTTTCCCTTTCATAGACGGTTCTTCAGAAGCTAATCTTTTACCTTCCGTCTCTAACGCTTTGATTCTTCTGTTCATCCGCTTTTCTAACCTTTCTTCTCTCTTTAAATCTCGTAATTTTTTTCCGGCTTTGTCTAACAAATCTTTTCCGGCAGCAGCATCGTTAACTTCTTTCTGTAATTTTTTCAAGAAAGTAAATTCTTCTACCGCAAACTTGAACACTTTTTTGTCTTTCTTTCTAGTCTTCTCTTCCTCTTTTTCTTCTTCTTCTGCTTTTTTCTCAGAAACTCCTTCCTTTTCCATTTTCTCTTCGATCTTTCCGGCAGAACGTTCATCACTCATGAACTTTACTGCACCACGAATTTCCCAGAACAATAACACGAAGACCAAAAGTATTACTAACCAAAAGTATTGATCTACCATAGATTTAATCAAAGTCGTTACTGCTCCAGACGAAGTTAAGTCGATCATAAGTTAGTGCTCACCCAGCTTTTGAACATAAATAATAACCATATAACGACAAGAATCAAAATAATACGCACCACTCTCCAGATTAAACGATCTCCGGGAATAACCACATAGACGATGAACATCAATGCCCCAATAGGTACCAGAAGTAGGATTAAAGTAAGAAGAGTGCCGTAAGTGGAAGCGATTCCGATAAGAATCCCGCCAGGAATTAAGACTACACTGATTAAAGCGAGGATGAAAGAAACGATCCCGGCAGTGTGTTGTGACAATCCTACATGCGAAAGTGCTTCGAAGAGTAAAACGGTAATCAAAATTAAGATGGCTACGCGCACCAGTAAAATTATTAAAGGTTCATCAATGCCTAAATTATTCTTAAAATCGTCTAAGTCATCGAATATTGTAGCGCTAGCAAAAGAAACTAACAATAGTCCTATTAATAGATACAACCCGATCCTCTTTTGCATAAGGCTAAGTAAAGTCTTGGGGTATTTAAAGTTTATTTGTTTGCATCAGCTTCTTTTCAGCAAAACTTTTATAAACAACGGATAGTATTAATTTAAAATACACGAGAGCTAGATCGGTTGTCTCAAAGCTGCTCATCTAGGCTGGAGAAAGAGTATAAATACTATTTCTCGACAAATCTCAACCATTAGAGGTAAATAACCATGGCCAGAATGCATTCCGCTGCAAAAGGAAAATCCGGTTCAAAGAAACCGATTAAGAAAGTTCCTTCTTGGGCTCCTTACAAGGAAAACGAAGTGGAAAAGTTAGTAGTAAAATACGCTAAATCCGGCAGAACCGCTTCGGAAATCGGATTGGTGTTAAGAGATGCTTACGGTATCAACAGCGTGAAAGCTCTTACCGGAAAGAAAGTTACTGCTTTATTGGAAGAGAACCATCTGCAGAAGAAATTACCTGACGATATGATCTCTTTAATCAAGAAATTGATCTCCATCAAAGCGCACTTAGAGAAGAATAAGCACGACGAGACCGCTAACCGCGGTTTGCTCCTGACGGTTTCTAAGATTAATCGCTTGGTGAAGTATTATCGGAAATCTCACCGTTTACCAGCAGACTGGAAATTGGACCAGACCAGACTGAAGATGTATATCGAGTAAAGTTTTTTATTTTTTTCTTAACTTTTATATATTAGTTCGAATTGATTAAGTAAAGAGGCGATAAAGATGCATAAGATTAAATCTATGTTTTATATTTTGATTTTGGTAGGAATTTTGGTAGCCATCGGCTTGATCATTCGGCATGAAGCCGGTATCAGTGGAGCTAGTACTATTCAAATGATTGCTTGTTATGAAGATGCTGATTGTAATGATCGTCTTGATGCTACTAAAGATATCTGCTACAATCCCGGAACCATTAATGCTTTATGTGTAAATCGACCAGAAAAATAATTCTATTTTCTCTTTTTAGAACTGACTTTCTTAACTTTTGCTTCAGGAACTTCTTTTTTCTCAGTAACAGCAGTGGATGTATTTTCTCCCGGAATATTAATAGTTATCTTAGGAGCAGCAGGAGCACTACCATTCTCACCATTAGAAATCTTCTCAATTTGCTTGCAAACAGGATAGCCGGAACAACCTAAGAACTGGCCATACACTGAACTTCTAACCACCATAGGTTTGCCGCATTTGGGACAGGTGCGGTCTACTTTATTCGCTTCAATCTTGTTGATTTCTTTCTGATCTTCTTTAGAAGTCTTAGTCGGACATCTTGGATTTAAACAAATTTCTTGCTTTCTTCTTCCACTGATGATGTTAATCATGGGATATTTACAATTTTCACATAACTTATCTGAACTTTTTATCAGTCCGTGCGGAAGCTTGAAAGTGGTAGAACATTTGGGATATTGGTCGCAAGCTACGAATGCTCCATACTTTCCGTGGCGCTGCATCAACTTTCCTTCGGCACAGGTGGGACATTTTCCGATATAATTAGTTATATCTTGGGTATCGCGTACGGATTGAATAATCTCTTTTCCAATAAGTTTTTCTTTCTTCTTGAAATCCGCTAGCAATTTAATTAATATTTCTTTAGCTCGGTTTAAAACTTTTTCCGGTTTTTCTTTACCTTCGCGAATTTCTTCCATATCTTCTTCAAAATCAGCGGTTAATTTTTCTTCCACAATAGTCGGAGCATATTTTTCTAGAATTTCAGTAGTCTGCATTCCAATCTGCGTAACAGTAATTTGCACTCCTTCTACATATCCCCGTTGGAATAATCTTTCTAGAATATCCGCGCGGGTAGCTTTAGTACCCAAATTTCTTTTCTCTAGTTCTTTGATGATAGAAGATTGATTGTAACGTTTGGGCGGTTGAGTTTCTTTGTCTACTTTTTTAATCTCTTTTATTTTTACTGCATCTCCTTCTTTCATTTCCGGCAAGGTAACTTCTTCTAATTTCACGTATGGTTTATAGAACACATGCCAATTTTCTTCTACCGTGCGCGTGCCTTTAGTGATAAATAATTCCTGTTTAACATCTAAAGATACTTCCATCGTTTCTCTGATGGCTGCTTTGGAAAAAGTGGCCATAAACCGTTTGACAATTAAATCGTAAATCCTTTTCTCGTTATTCTTTAATCCTCCTGGAGCTAAACCAGTAGGATAGATAGCGGGATGCGCCGGATCGGTCTTAGAACCATTATTGGGTTTAAGTTGCGGTAACTTCAACAATTCTTTACACATCTTATCATATTCTGGTTGTCGACTTAAGTCAGTAAGAATTTTTTTGAAACCTAATTTTGGATCCAATTGTTGAGAGCTTGTTCTCGGATAAGAAGTTACTCCCATCAAATATAGACTCTGGGCGATATCCAACGTTTCTTTCGGAGTGATTTTAAATACGTTATAAGATTCAGTTTGTAAAGTAGTCAAATCAAAAGGATAAGGTGGAGCTTGTTCTCGTTTAGTTCTTTTTACTTCTTTGACTTTAGCTTCTCTCTCACTTTTGACTTTATCTAAAATTATTTTTACTTCCTTAGCGTCAAAAATTTTATCCTTGATGTGCCAGGCTTCAATTGGAATTTGTTTATAATCTCCCCATAAGCCAATCATCCAAAAGGGTTCGGGCTTGAAAGCAGCGATTTCTTTTTCTCGGTCCACTAATAATTTTAAGGCCGGTCCTTGCACTCGACCGGCAGACATTACTTTGAATGAACCGGCTGCTTTTACAGAAGTAGTTAAGGCGCGAGAAAGGTTAATACCATAATACCAATCTAGTTTATGACGAGTTTCTCCCGCTTGCGCCTGTCCCCAATCTAAATGTTTCATCTTATGTTCATAAGCTTCTACTAAATCTGGTTTGGTTAAGGTAGAGAATTTCATTCTGTTAGCATCTTTCTTCTTACACACAAAACGAATTACATTCCATCCAATCACTTCTCCTTCCACATCATAATCGCAAGCTACGGTAAATTCATCTGCTCTCTTAGATAAACTAGAAATGGTATCAATATAATCCTTAACGTAAGCTAATCCTTTGGCTACTTTATACGACGGTTCCCACTTAATGTCAAACACAGGATAAGTGTAAGAACTGCCTTTTTCTTCCATCAATCCGAACAGATGGCCTACAGCAGAAGTGACAATGATCTCTTGTTTTCCATGAGAAAGCTCATAATACTGCGATTGGCCGCTCTTTTTTAAGGTTACTTTACCGTCGGCAAGCGCTTCTGCTATTTTCTTAGCAGAGCTGGGCTTTTCCGTAACGATCAATTCAGTCATTACTTCTAGAATCTTTGGGGTTATTTAAAAAGTTTTGCTAAAGATAGTTTTAGGTAGTATAGTTTGAATAATATATTGATTAGCTAAGATACTTATCGCAACCTTTTTAATCCCTAAGAGAATACTTCTCCCTATGTTTGAGAAACTGCAAGTGTTAGGATTGACTAAAACTGAAGCTAAAATTT
This sequence comes from Candidatus Woesearchaeota archaeon, assembly GCA_043797205.1. Classification (GTDB taxonomy): domain Archaea; phylum Nanobdellota; class Nanobdellia; order Woesearchaeales; family GW2011-AR9; genus JACRPH01. The sequence continues at coordinate 33,284 of JAZDQB010000022.1, read as the reverse complement.
ATTTGGCTTTAGTGGATTTAGGTCGAGCGCAGGCAGGAATTCTGAGCAGAAAGACTGGCATCCACCGAAGAAGTGTGTATGATGCTCTGGAACGTTTGATTGAGAAAGGTTTAGTGAGCTTTATCAAAGAAAATGATAAAAGATTTTATGTCGCAGAAGATCCGAAACGCTTAGAAGAATTATCCCAATTGCAAAAAAGTGCTATCGATGAAATTCTTCCTTCTTTATCTGTAAAATTTAATGAGCTGAAAGGAAAACAAGAGACTAAATTTTATAAGGGAGTAGAAGGTCTTAAGACTATTTTTGAAGATCAGATTAACGAGGGCAAGCCAGTCTATATAATAGGCGCTTCTAGAAACGCTTCTGAAACTCTAAAGTATTATCTGCCACATTATACTTCTAAACGCTTGAAGAAGAAATTGAAGTTGTATTTAATTTATGCTGGGAAAAGTCGAGATTTTGCGATACCTTACGGAGAGACTCGTTATCTGCCTGAATCTTATGCTAGTCCAGTTTCTACCAATATCTATGGAGATAAAGTGGTAATCATGGTGTGGGGAGAAGAACCGGTAGCAATTTTAATTAAAGAGAAAGCGGTGGCACAGACTTACATGCATTATTTCAATTTGTTGTGGAGCATGGCTCATAAAAAGAAAGAAGGTCCAGTCCAGATGCCGAGAGTGGTGGGGGAATAATAACAATTATATTTAATCAGGAAATATTTTCTATCTTCTCATAAAAATGCGTCTCTTTCATCTTTTCATAAGCAAAATCCATCAAGAATTTAAGATTTTCGATATCTGCTTGATTGTATTTCATCAACAGACGTAAGGCTTCTTCATCTCCCCTCTGATATTTATGCCATAAACGTACTGCTTCCCAGCCGTCTACTTCTTTAATCTCTTCTTCTCGTTCCAGACCAAACACTCGTTCGATCCTTTTCAATCCGCCCGAGTATCCTAATTCTCTTAGGACGTAACGCAGATCTACGTGTAGTTTGTTCAGATCTGCTTCTGGAAACTTAGCTTTGAGGAACGGAACATCAAAACATTTTCCATTAAACGTGATGATTAATCCATACTTCTTCATCTCTTCTGGGAATTGATCCAAATTCTTCCCTTTCACTAAAATCTTGCTTTCTTTACCATCATATATCCCGATTACGGTAATATCATGCCATTCTCGACTTAACCCGGTAGTTTCGATATCTAAAAAGCAATAGGGAAACTCTTTGTAAGCTCTCCAATGTTGTTTTTTAGGCAGATTATTTAGGAAGAATTGTGGATTGTTCTCTTCTAAAGCTTTCTTGGAAGCGAATACTTGAGAATGTAAAGGATGTTTTTCTTTAATTTCGTCCCAATGCAGCAATCCAGTTCTCCACAGTTCTGCTTCTTTATTCTCTGATACAATATGACAAAAAGTATTCTTTAACATCTTTTCCCTCGTTTGTTAGGGAAAAGAAGGAGATTAAATAGTTTATGGGACTGCAGAAGAGTAATGAAAATAAAAATAATCTCAATTCAACTTCGGCCTGATCACATGCAGTTTATAATCGCTGATTCTTACTTCTGCTTTATAACCCATAGCAAAATTAAAGACTCTTTCTTTGTGTGAGTCGGTGCTTCCAATTCCATTATCATCGTTAGATGAATGAACCTCTAACACTTGTCCTTTTCTTAAAGTGGCGATCACTTTATCTCGGTTTACTAAAGTTACTATTTTTGCCATATCTTCGCTACGACCAAAAGCATCTTCTTTATCAAAATAACATCCATAAATATTATCGTACCAAGAACCGCGGCCACTTCCGCTTCCCGTTACCACTAACAGACCTGAACCTTTTTCTGGCACGATTTCTTTTCCATCAATCAAGGCTTTGTTACGAGACATCAAGAAAAAGCAATTCTCTCCAAATACATATTCGCATAAAGCAGGGTATGGTTGGCATGATGTTCTTTCTCCGGAAATGGTTGCTTCTAAAGTGGTCCAATGTTCTACGCGATATTTATCCTCTTCCAACTTTCTTCTGCTTCCTAATAAAGAATCAACGTTATAATCCAGCAAAACTCCTAAACTTTTTCTGGAATCTAAGACACAACCGATTACTTGTTTTAAGTCAGTTAGGTTTCTACGTTGGTATTCCAAAATTTCATGAGCACAATAAGTAAAATGGTTATCTCCTCCTAACAATACAAAAAAGTTATGCTTTCGAATCGTCTCTTCGGTTAATTGTGATCTATCTACAATTAATTCCGAATCAATTTGTTGAGAAACTTTTCGTAAGTTCGCTTTTTGATTATGGTGACCTTCTTCCCAGTCTGCCCAAACTAAATCAGATTGACAATTGGCTCTAGCTGCATCTCTTCCACTACATTTTTCCAGCATTAATTCATATCTGCTTTTAGTAGCTACAAATAAGGTTTTAGCTAGATTCATGTTTTATTTACGACAATTACTGAATTGACATTCCGGATATCTTCTTCCTGTTCTTTCACAATGATTTTTTCTTCCCAACAAATATCTCTGTGCTTCTAGGATTAACTCTTCTTTATACGCCAAAGCATCTTGACCCGGTCCGTGAATTCTAGCGGCAGGATGATCCCAATCTAAAGCAACTTCTCCACAGGAATAGAAGATGATTTGTCTCCATTGATCATCTCCAGATTGCAGGGTTAAACAATCGGTCAGACAAACATTTTGGTCATGCATTTGGTATACTACTGCTCCATGGACCAATCTTTGGATCTCACAATCTTTGTTGGCTTCTACATATTCAACGATTGCTCTTTCTTGTTCAGGAGATAATTCGTTTTCTTTGACCCAATCCCACGTTCTTAAACAATGTGTTTTTGCTCTATTTATTTCATCTTTAGGAGATTTTCTTACCGGTCTAAATGACAATTCTTCTATGCCGTTGCGCTTACAAAAGTCAATAACTCTTTCTAAGTCTTTCGGATCGTCTACCCTACCTTTGGTCATCGTTACTGACAATCTTACTGAGTAGGATTTGTCATGTAAAACTCTAATAGTATCTTGTAATGAAGGATAACTTTGTTGGTGTGGATTATAAAATTCGTGATTCACTCTATTTTCAACATCTACTACTGATAACGAAACAACATTCATTCCTAATTTGTACCATTGGTCTAACCAACCGTCTTTCCCGGAAAATTCTCCTCTCTGAATTAATAATCCGTTAGTCTGGATTTCTTTTTCGGTTAATTGCCAATATCTTTCTCCCTGCATTAATTCTAAATATCTACTTATTTGTTCAGGGTGAAGAAAAAGTTCTCCTTTACCTGTGAACAAAACTGTGCCTACTTTAGATCTGATCGCTCTTCTTACCGTTCGATCGAATTCTATTTCGTCAATCCCTTTATAAAAATATTTCCAAACATCGGCGGGATTAGTAGTCATAAAAGAAACGCAGTCTGGACATTGAGCGTTACATATCATGTCTCCGGCGTTAATACTTAGATTTTGTGCATCTTTGATAATCATTTTATTTTTATGCTCCAATTACTTTTTCTTCTTACTGTCCTATTTTAGGAACAAAGTTGTATAAGACTGTTCCAACAAAACCATAAACGATTATTTTTGCTGCTTCCATCGTTATACAAGTAAAAAATTGTTCATCTAATACTCCATTTTTTTGCGCAATCTTGAAGGAATATCCGGGCAATAGCAAACCTTTAGCTACTGTTTTCCAAGGTGTTGGTTCTGATACACTTATTTTTGTTTCTAAGTCTGTAGTCATGAGATTAAACTATTTCTTCACTTTATATTTAAATCTTTCTATTATTATCACTACCAAGTAGTTTCTTATGATTTCAAACTATTTAAGAGCATAAATCCCTTCTGCTGCAGAAATTAATCTTTGTTTATCTTGAAGCACATCTATCCACTCTCTGGGAAAGACCATTCCATTCTTTGCTCCGCATAACGCTCCATACATCGCTCCAGTTGTGTCACAATCTCCACCAAAGTTAACGGTTTCTATTAAACCATTAATTGGATTATTCCAATACTTCTGGAACATAAATAAAGCAAAGGGATAAGATGAATATACTTCACTCTTGCTTCCCAAGAAGGCATGAGCTTCTTCTACAGAAACATCTCGATTATCTTTGATCCATTTCAAGCGAGAAGTTAAATTTCCTTGTTCTGATACTAGGAATTCTGAAGTCAAAGGTTTTTCCCTGTGAGAACAAACGTTATAACAACTATCAATAAACTCTTCTCGTGAACGATCTCTTAAACAAGTGTAAACAGCTTGTGCTTGTACTACTCCCGAAACTACTGAACGAGGATCAAGATGAGTTATCCTACTTACCATTTGAGCCATGCCTAGACCAGTATCGTACTTGTCAACGGCTTCCATATACAAGCCTAGAGGAGACATTTTCATGGCCGGAGCATTTCCTGGACCACCAATAACTCCAGATTCTAAAGGAGAAATTCCTTGCATTAATCTTTTAAATCCCTCTATAGTCGTTCCACCAAAACCGCCCGCTACTGTTCCATCTTCTCTTAATCTAATCACATATTCATGTAATTGTCTTTTAGCAATGTCAAACACATTAAATCCTTTTTCTGCGGCAAGAGATTCTGCTAAGACTAGAGTAAGAATAGTATCATCGGTATAGTTCCCTTTAACCAGATCTTTAGAATAATATTTTACTTTACCAAATTCATCCTTCCGAATAATCTCTTCATTTGCATTGCGAAGGATAACTGGATCAATCGGCTGAGTAACTCTACCTAAATGTTTGAGGATTCTTGCTCTAGGCCAGCTTTCAAAAGGCATGCCTAAAGTATCTCCTAAAGCACAGCCAATTAAGGTGGCAATATATCTTTCTTTAAGGTCCATTTTTTTCTTCCCATGATCTCCATTTTAAATATTTATCTATTCATATTTGCTTTTTTTATCATCCCTTCCTTACCATCGCATACAACAAGTTCAAAGCGCTAATAACCGACTCTCTTCTCTGGCACACTTCATCTCCTAACATCAAGTTCTTGTATCCCATCCGCAGCAAGTTGCTGACATCTCCGATATCCGCACAACTTGGTTCTAATCCTTGACCTAAAGAAGAAAATATTCTGGAGGCGACAATAGCTTTTGGATCTGCTTTGACAATATCTTCTATTGCTCTAATGATGTAATGAGGTTTGCTTAATTCTACATACAAATCTCCTCGGGCCGCCATCAAGTGGGTTTTTCCTTTCAATTCACTTTTTTGATTCCATTCATTACAGACGTAATTTAATCCTTTCTCCGATTCAATCTTTTCGACTATCTCTGCTTGAGAATCAAGTTTAAGCAATTCTTCTACATCGCTAACTTGTTCAACAAAAGAAAGCATGTACTTGTGCATTCCAATCTTTTTGGCTGCTTCAATATATTGTACATCCGTACCGGTAAAAAATCCTTCAATGCTTAACGATGGATGCATAATGTTAACTGATTCTCCCGGTCCGATTACTCTCTTTGGTCCTTCTTGCATAATCAAGCGATTACCATCAACTTGTAAAACCGTAGCTTGCTCTCTTCCGTCGCTAAAGTAAGCGGTAACGGGAGTATCTACACTAATCTGATGGGTTAATTCAATTTCCGTAAAGGGAGGTACGCCAAAGTTTTTTACTCGCAACTGTCGACATTTCAAATCAATCCACAAATCTTTATCTTGACTATTTGCAGTATCGTAAAGCCTTTGTAAATTTTCTTCAAAGGTTCCTTTCAAAGGCATGACCGTATTCAAACGTAACCCCGATACGACGGGGTGCCGAAGCACCTCCTCGATAAAGGGGGCGTAAGGCGGAATAGTTACAATGGCACTTACGTCCGTTTTCATTTTTATCACCTCACATCAATTTCACACTTTTTTTACTGCCGACTTTACTTGCTCCGCTTAAAGTAATACTTTTCATCGCTCCTCCAATAATCGGAGCGTTCAAACAAAGATAAGCTACGGTGTTTAAAGTACTGTAAGCTGCTTCTAATTCTGCCACCTTGGCTTCATCCATATCTTCCGTTTTGTCTATCTTCATCTTTTTTACAAAATCGTCTAATCCCGATTCATCCGCCTTGTTTCTTAATCTGGTTCTTTGCAGTTCTAAGTGGCTGATGAAATGGATTACTTCTCCTCTTCCTTCTACAAATCCGACGGCAACATAAGGTTGGCCGTATTTTGCTTTCATCTCATCACTAGTGATCAGAGGAGTTACACCTTCTCCGATAGAGTACACATCACTGCTTCCTTCTAACCACCATTGCGGACTACATTGAGCATAGTTCATTCCTACAAATCTTCTGGCAATGTCGGTATTACACTGAATCTCAATCACATCGTCAGATGTCTTAACTGTTTTCTTGATCTTTCCCGGGAAGACTGAAGATACTAACCCCACGGACCAATCCGTCGTAACTAGTCTTCCTCCTTCTTGTACAAAATCTTCAATCCCTTTTTTAGAAGATTTGTTTACTCCATCATATTGACGGCAGTTTACAAACATCACTCTGCCGCCGTTATGCGTTCCCATATCGTCGGGAGTAATCATCTCATACGGTACTTTAATCGTATCCAACAGTTTTTCAATGTGGTCGTAAGTTCCTTGAACTACCACGATTTCTCCCGGTTGAATCCCTTTTAATTGTTCCAGCAAAGCCGGTTGATATCTCATGCTTACTTGCTGAAATATCTTTCCGCTGGTTTTATAGGCATCGTCCATTCCCATTTTTATCCCTCCATTAACTTTTTACTTTTCTTTCCGCCTACTTTTGATTCTAAGCTTACTTCTCCCACGGCGTTGATGATGGGAGCAGCACGAATAGATTCCTCTACTTTTTCTACTGTGGTTGAATCCTGTCTGGCGCTAAGGTTTAGTTTGAAATTAGAGTAGTTGCCCCATGTTTGAGCTACTATTCCCATGGCTACATCTATCACCCGATCTTTCTCGATAGAATCTCCATAAGGTACATCTCTAATTTTATCTGCACCAATAGCTTCTCCCCATTGGTCTAAAATCTCTTTATCTTTTCTTGGATAGGATTTACGTAAGAAATACAAATCGTATTTTTCCGATACAGCTTTCCAGGCTTGGATCGAATCTACCGGTCCTTGTAGATCATCTCCAAAGATTTTCTTTACTTCTGCCGGATTGATTTGTTCATAGAACTTCTCGTCCCCCATAATGAAAACTAACGGTCTTAAGGCGTTCGGGGTGTGTACATGCTCGTTCAAGAAATGAGCAATCAGTTCGTAACTTTCTCGAATTCCTGGTCCTCCTTTTCCTTCAGCATGCAGGGCTTTCAAAGTGTCGTCTAATCCCGGTCCTTTGCCGATATTTCCAATTTGGAACGGCCACTTATCGTAACGTGCATCTTGTACTACCCCTAAACACACTTCCAAATCTGGCCGATATTGTGCTAAGGTTTGGTAGAACAAAGCGGCCCGATCAAAGATATATTCCGGACGCTTAGCCATCGATCCAGTGCCGTCAATAAAGGCAAAAACCGGATTAGGGGAATCGCTGAAAATATCTTTCCCCATTGGATCTACTAATTGTAGATTTGGACCACTCTTGCCTAGATATGTTTTTGGCCCTTTCTTTTCTGCCTCTTTCTTAAAATCATCCAAGTACGGTGCTTTAGCATCGTCATACTTGAAACCCCCTTTCCCTTTCCAAGTGCTCGTATCGTCTCCCCAACTATACATTTTATTCCTCCAGGAGAGAGCTCTCGCTAGCTCACTCCATTTTTGTTTTTCAATTTTTATTTTCTACTTTACTTACTGGTTTATTCTCTACTTCGTTTGTGAATGCCTTCTGCCGAATGACGCCAAACGTACATCAGAAAGCTTTTTCACTAAATCTTCTTTCTCCCAACTGGTTCTTTCTAACGGTTCGTAACGAACTAACTCCGTTACGAATTGTTGTAAAGGAGCAGGAACATATTCAGGATTAGTTTTAGCAATGGGATCACCACCCCAAGCATAAATCATAGTCAATCCTAAGGAGTACAAATCTGACTGTGGCAAAGGTGGATTTCCAGAAATAATTTCCGGAGCAGCAAATACGGCGGTATAACCTTCTGCCTTGCTTGCTTGACCCGGTTGAAAAGTAGACAATCCATAATCCACTAAAGTAGCATTATGTTCGTGATGGTCGATAATCAAATTGGGTGGTTTAACATCTCCGTGGATGATTCCTTTATTGTGCAGATAAAATAAAGCATTCAATGATCTTTGAGCAATCCAACTTACTTCTTCTGGATGTAGAGCTTTATGTTTTTCAATGATCTTGTCCAAGGTTCTTCCTTCCACAAAACTCATGATTAAAACGTAACTGCCATCTTTTACTTTTACTAAATCTCTAAATGCAGGAAGAGAATAATGATTTACTTGCGACATTAACCAGGCTTCTCTTAGCAATAGTTTTGTATCCGCTTCAGAAACATTGATGTTTTGTTTTAAACAAGCTTTGATATCATGATCTAAGATGTGTCGACCTTCATAAGTACGTCCAAAGCCACCTTCTCCTAACTGACGGATTAATTCATAACTACCAATGATGGCCATTTTCTCTCCCTCCTTCATGATTGTTTCTGATTAATTCCTTTATTGTAATAAATACACTATTTGCGGAATAAAAAAAAGATTTCATTTGTTTGTTTAGCATCTTCAATGCTGTCGAATATTTGAATTGATAGCAGACGTTCCCCGTAAGGGATCGAGTCACTTCGTTCGTGACTTTGCTGACGCAAAGCTTCCCCCTTGTCTGCTCGAAGTGAAAAGAGAGTAGCATTGACCTGATGATGCTAAACAAACAAGATTTCATTTGTAAATCACCTTGACTATCTCTCGAGCATGAGCAGCTTCTGCTTCCAAAGTTTCGGGTGCTTCAAAATCTACTTTATTCTCTAGAGTAGCAATGGTTTCTAATCCAAACTCGCGTTTGAATCTAGCATCTAATCCATTACTAATCATATAAGCAGCAACTTCTGGACGGACTAAACTTTGCCAATCTTCATTTCTGGCTAGAGCCATCCTTACTATCGATCCTTTACAATAAACTCTTTTATCTTCCGTGATGATTGATACGGGATGAATAATATAATAATGGGATTGTAATAATTTGTTGGTCCATTCATTTCCAGAGATGAAATGGTCTAACTTTCCGTAAAGCCGAATAACTTCTTCCACCCATCTCTGCCCGTCAGCACAGCCATCTTGGTGGGCAAAATCTGGCACTTCGATAATTTTATAATTAGAATATTTGGGTGCTAAAACGAGGTTAATCATTTCTTTGACTTCGCTGGGGGTAAAGGGATTACGTAAATTATATTTGTATTCCGAACCAGCACTGCCGATACCGATAATCACTTCTTGCGCTTGATCACAAGCTGCTTCCAGCATAACGCATGCTCCGAGGTGTAAGGGTTTAAATCTTCCCACTATTCCTACTCGTCCTAAGAGTTTATTTTCTGCCATAGTTAACACTCCTTAAGTATATCTCTAACGCTTGACGATGATGAATTGGAAAAGCCCACTTTTCTGATTGAGGAAGTAATCTTGAAATTTCATTCAGAGTAAAAACTTCTGCCCATTTAGCATCCTCATCTTCTTTTGGTTTTAAGATTCCATATCCTTGAGCGGTGTAAACGCAGGTGGAGATAAAAGCCCGAGGATCTTGTATCGGGTTAGATAAAACACATAAGGGTCGGTAAATATCGTCTATTACTATATCCAACCCAGTTTCTTCTTTAGCTTCTTTAATAGCGTTCTTATGGAACTGCATTCTTTCGGCAATTCCTCCCGGCAAGGCTAATCCATATGGAAGAAACTTTCTTTCAATCAAAACAATTCCTTCTTTACCGCTTCCATTTATGTCAGTATATCTAATGATAATGTCGGTGGCCATAAATGGCCCGTCATTACTATCTACTTTACGCCTCAAGTACTCTTTGAAAGATGCGTATTGGGTCATATTTTACCTCATAGATATTTTGGATCAACATATTCCAAAGTTATTGGTGCAATTGGTGGATGAATTATTTCTGCTTTTCCTTGAGCAATATTTTGTCTGCGAAATATATCTATCACTAAATCTTCCACCTGAGTAAATTTTAGTTGGCCAAATTCTTTAGTGTAAAGTTCCATATCATGTATAGCGTACTCTCTTACTTGATGATGACGAAGTAATTCTTCTGGACTAAATTCTTGTCGTATTCCACAGGAAACTAATTCAACTGTTTCATAAGCATATCCTAAATCTCCAAAATCGGTCTGCTTTGGTTCTAAACCTGCACTAGGAATTCGATTAGCTTTATCGTCAAATCCATGATAAGTGGCCATTTGTCTTACTAATCTTTTAGACATGTTTCCAATTGGACTAATATGAACGGCTCCGTCTCCAAACAAAGTATAATATCCCACTCCGAAATCTTCATCGTTATTACCTGTTCCGATTACTTTCTTGGGTCGGCCAAAGCTGTCTACTTCTGTAGCCGCTTTAGTAGAAAGAATGTTAGCTCTAATTCTAGACGCTAAATTCCCTTTATCAAAACCATGAACGAAAGCTTCTGGGTTAGTTAATCTGTATGCTTCTAGTACAGGTTCGATACTAATGATTCTATACCTTATCCCTAATCTTTTAGCTACATCTTCTCCATCAGAAGTATCAGCGGGATTATTAGTATTTGAAGGAAGCATATAACTCATCAGTTCTAAGGAATATCTTGGGGTACTAGAATTGTAGCGATCAAATTCGTGTTTAAGGACAGCTGCTACCGTAGTTGAATCTACCCCTCCCGACAATCCGATCACACCTCCACTACAATTGTGACCGATTACTTTTCCAATTACGAAGTCTCCTATCTCTTTAGAAACTAATGCCGGGTCCATTTTTGGTAATAATATTCTTCTTTCGATTGAGTTGGTCATTTTAGTTACCTCTAAATTCTCCCTTCCAATATTTCATTAGTTGTAATTAATCTAGCTCCAGCGTTTACCATTTTATCTAAAGCTTTTTTTCCAAAGTCGGGATCTATTTTTCCGGTAAAATCAATATCAACTTCTTCGATGGCATCGGTTACAATGTATAATTGTAAACCTAAATCATACTGAACATTACATTGGGCCATCTTGAGTAATGCTGCTAAATTACAATAATCGGTAGCAAATCCATTTTGCACTACTTTTTTTATTCCTTTTTCAGCTAACATTCTTAAGGTTGGTTCAAAGTTGGGATTAGTTCCCACATCATAACTTTGTTTTTCAAAAATGATTTGCATTCTAGAATCGACAATAGTCTTAAGTTCTTGTGGGGAATATATTCTAATCCCTTGTAAAGGTCCGTCTTTACAACGGATATAAACATCTTTTTGTGGTTCTAATGGCGATATTCTTAACTGTCCTAAGGTTCCATTCATACAATGATCCTCAAATACTCCTCCCGCATTTCTTATCAATTCAACATCTTCATAGAAATGCCGATCTACTGAACCTAAGATTTGCCAATTATTTTTAACGGCATAATCATGAATTTTAATGATTTGAGGGAGTTTTTCTTCTGCTCCATAAGGTGCCATCTGCCAAGGTTTATTAGCGTGAACAAATAGAGCTCCTACTCTATATCCAAAATCATGTTGTACGTCAGTTTCATATACGGCAATGGTGGGGTTAGTTACATTTGAGTTAGGTTCCATTTTATTTTCCTCCTTGATGAAATCCATATTGTCGTAGGATTTCTCGTTGTTTTTCTGATATCCCTGAAGAGATGATTACTTCGTAATTTTTAATATCTTTAAAGCGGGCCAGCTGCTTGACTCTGTTTCGGGAGATTTCATCTACCGAAGGACAATCGTAAACTTGCTTTCCTTGTAAAATCATAGGAACTAACAGTCCTTCTACCGTATCCCCTATTTGCATATAACTACTAAGATCTTCTCCTTCAAAGGCAATGACATCTCGTTTGAAATATCCATCTACTCCACTTATTCTGTACACTTGCTTTATTCCTGGTAAAGTAGATTTACTGAACTCTTCCGATAACTTTCCGCGCAAGTTCCAGATTCCATTTGCTTGTAAGAAAGCTGCTAATTTGAACACTGCAGTGGTCGGTTTGGGGGGGTTAACCACGTAAGTTCCCACTAAATATTTGTCAATGTCTGCTCCTTCACTTTCTAAACGAGCAATTTTGGCTGCAGTTAAATCATCAGAAGCAACAATTTTATAATCAGAACGTTGATATCCACGCTCTTTCATTGTTTCGTGAATATATTTTGCTTGAGCTAAGAGATCTCCACTGTCAATACGAAAAGCAAAATTTTGAAGTCCTTCTTCTTCCACTACTTTTAATGATATTTCTAAGGCATTTTTAACATTATAAGTGTCTAATAAGAAGCATACATTTCCATTAAATAGTTTCGCTTGAGCTTTGAAAGAGGAATATTCATCTGGATGTAACATAACATAAGAATGTCCATGAGTTCCTCCCACTTTTTCATTATGCAACATTCCGTAGGCTACATTAGAAGAGGCAGTAAACCCTCCGCATCTGGCTGCTCTGGAGTTGAATATTGCTCCTTGAGGCGAGCCTCCTCTTCGGCTTCCTCCTTCTAATAATATCTTTCTAGTTCTTCCACCAATCTCCTGTGTATCTTCAATCATAACTTTATCCCATCCCACTACTTCAGCAATATCATTAGCGGTAGTACAAACATTAGTTTGGGGATTGATAGTGTTTAATAATAATGATTCAAACATTTGCGCTTCTTCAAATCTTTCATGAACTCTCATCTGATGCTCTTGAGCAAAGAAAACAGTGCCTTCAAGCATACCATAAACGTCTCCTTTAAATTGTATATTTTCTACCCAATCTAAGAAGTTAGGATTGGTAATTTTTTGAGTATGCTCCATATAATTACGCAATCTTTTACTTCCTCTTCCTTCTAGGAAATAAGACAAACATTGTTCGGTTCCACAATTAATTAAGAAATCTCTTTTAGCAAGTTTTTCGTATTTTACTCCTTCGTGTTCAAAAGTTCCAACAACCTTGTTTGTAGGTAATCTTCTTTCTATTACATCAAAAACAGTCTGCATGCCTCGAATTTCTTCCAGAAGATTCGCTTCAGCCATGCTGTACTCGTAGAAATCAGCTACGGCTAAGGCCAGATCCTTGGTGAACTCTAGCATTTGTGGTTTTATCATTTTTAGTACCCCACAATAGTTACATTATAAACTTTTAGTTGTTTTTGGTCTTTTGCTTTGAAGCTGATTTGTCTCATTTGATAGTGTATAATGCACACTTATATATAAACCTTTCGTGTTTGTGGTACACTAATGGGAAAAATAAGCTTATTTTGATATTTTTTGAGTATAAATCTACTTCTTCCTGATAAAAGAATACAACTCAGCCGGGCGATGCACTCCTTCCATCTTCTTCTTGTGCAAAGCTTTGACAATCTTTAATTCCAACAATTTCTTTCTAAAATTACGTTTGTCTAAAGTTTCATGCAAAATAATTTCATAAGCTTTCTGCAGTTCGGTCAGAGTGAACTCTTCCGGCATTAATTGAAAAGCAAAATCACCCTCTGTAACTTTCTTTCTTAACCGCTGTATCGCATATTCAATTATTTTTTTATGGTCAAAAGCTAAGGAAGGGAGATTGTAAACAGAGTACCATTCAAATTTGTTTCCTTGTTGATTTATCTTATGTGAATCAATCAATCCATAATAAACAATAGAAATGGTTCTGATGCGCGTATCCCGGTCTAGATTCTGGCCAAAGGTATATAATTGTTCCAGAAAACATTTTCTGGGTTGATGTTCCCTTTCAATTTTAAAGCCATCTTAGCCGTTTCTTCAATGGGTTCTTCATATCTTACAAATCTTCCCGGAAGGGCGTGTTTTCCTTTATGGGGATCTTCTTCTCTTTTGATTAACCCTACTTTGAGATCGTTATCTTTAATGGTAAAAAGAATTACATCTACCGCTACTCCCGGACGCTTAAACTGGAAAATCTCGTCTTCTTTTTGGACCATAGTGTTATTGTTACAGTAACTAAAGCGGTAAAGTTTATAAAATCTCTCTTTTACTTACTGATTATGCCAGACTGTATCTTTTGCAAGATCGGAAAGAAGGAAATACCTTCGCATTTAGTTTATGAAGATGAAAACTGCTTAGCTTTCTTAGATATCCAGCCTCATGCGAAAGGACATACAGTAGTGATTCCAAAGAAGCACGGCACTTTAATCTTCGACTTTACGGATGAAGATTTTCAATTATTAATGGTGGGCGTAAAGAAAACCATCGAAAAACTTAACAAGAAACTTAATCCGGACGGTTTTAATGTGGGCTGGAATTCTGGCAGTATTGCTGGACAAGTTGTTCCGCATCTGCACATTCACATCTTTCCTCGCTATGCTAACGATGGTGGTGGCAGTATTCATTCTATCCTTAAAAACCCTAGCCGGGTAAGTGTGGAAGAAGTAGCGAAGTTATTGAAATAGATTCTCTTAATATTTATTCTCACTCTGTAGTAATAATATTTATAAACAGTTCTCCTTTTCGGATAAATCATGGTTGATTATGACAATATGTGTCAGCAGATTGGAAGAGAAGCAAAAGAATTGATTAATCGGAAGGAAGCTAGTCCTGGTTCAGTACCCCTCTTCTCTTATAAACAAGAAAGAGTAGAAATGAGCTTCACCGTGCCGGAGTTTTCAGATAGTAATATCGTTTCTCTTTTAGGTTTAGTTCGGGGATATTATAATCTGGTCCAATTACCTTCACGTATTTATGCCTTTAATTTTAGTCTTGAATGTTCTTTAAAGGACCCGAAATTAGAATGGCAATTACACCAAGCTAGTTCTGAAGAAAGAAGTGCTTTCGAGAGAACAAATAAATTAGAAATAGAAATCAAAAAAGAATATATGGTTGATGGAAAATGTACTACTATTAAATTCTCTAAAAAAGATGAACTCTCTCAGGAAGAAATAAACTGTTTTTTAGAAGTGTGGAAAACTTATGCTAAACTGAACAATAAAACAGCTAATCCACAGGTTTCTTTAGAAGAACTTGGGGCAGTATTCTACCAACCTGATCCTTCTCACGATTGGGACATCCTTGCCGGTTATGATAAAGTAAAGCAAGAAGTATTAGAGACATTAATCCGTCCTTTATTTCATCCCGAAGTTTATCAAGAACTAACTAAACTTACTCGTACCAGACCAGGAAGCTGTGTTCCTCATTCGGTTTTGTTTGAAGGTCCACCCGGAACGGGAAAAACTACTATGGCCAAAATTGTGGCTTCTCTTAGCAAGATTCCTTTAGTCTATGTTCCAGTGGAATCGATCATGAGCAAATGGTACGGAGAATCAGAAAACCGTTTAGCGGGAATTTTTGATAATTGTCAAAAGCTGGAGAGAAGCGTTTTGTTTTTAGATGAGATAGATTCTCTCGCCGGAACTCGGGGAGATAAAATGCATGAAGCTACCCGTAGAGTCTTAGGTGTACTTCTTAGAAAGATGGATGGATTAATTTCTGCAGATAATATTATTACTATTGGGGCTACTAATACTGAACAAGATTTAGATCCGGCTTTAAAAAATAGATTTAATCGAATTATCAATTTTCCTCTTCCAGCCGTGGATGAAAGAAAAGCTATCTTTAGTTATTATGCGAAGCATTTAGTTGAGGAAGATTTGTCTTCTGTAGCTGAGATCGCTGAAGGATGTTCTGGAAGGGATATAGAAAATATTTGTAATGATGCGGAAAGAAGATGGGCTGATAGTTTAATCTCTTCTGAACAGGAAGAAATTAGTGCTCCTTCGGTCAAAGTGTATTTGGTATCCATCGCTAGTCGAAATCATGGTAACGGAAAGTTGAAAGTGTAGTCTGGTAGCGTATTAAACTAGTTTTTTCCACAACCTTTTTAAATAGTCTTGCTTCTTAAGAGTAGTAAAATGACTGACGAAGATAAAACTCCTCCTGAAAGTAAAAAAGATGATTGGTTTATACCAGAAGGTTCCGATATTGAAACTTGTTTTGGATTAAATCCTGAAGCTACTGCTATACCTTTAAGATTTAAAAAAAAGTCTTCTTTTGGGAAAGGTTATTATTATGTTTTTGGCGTTCTTACCGCAGTAGGGACATTATTGGCTATCAATGAAGTAAGAAGTTATTATGCTCCTTCTTCTAGAATAAAATATTATCCTTCCATTGAGGCGGCTCCTTCTCCTTTGGAGAAGCAAGTAGAATCTTCAGCGGAAGCCACTCCTTGGTTAACTCTTCCGACTATTGTTCCAGTAGATCGTCCTTGTGATGAAAATCCGGAATGCTATGGATATAAAAAGAAAGTTGGGGCTCTAGAATCTGCTCTGGCGCAAAAATCAGCACCAACCAAAATCGAATCACCTCAAATAGTTTTGCCCTCTCCAGATGTAATCTCTTCGCCGGAAGTAATTTATTCTGATGCGGTTTCGCTTTCTGACTTAACTTTTGTTGTAGCGGCTACTCCTTCACTAGAAAAAGCAGTAGATCCCGCTCCCGTAGTTTTAGTTCAAAATAGTATTTCAACTAATTCGCTTCCAACAGAAGAAAATCTTTTATCAAAAACATTAAAACCGCAACCAGAAGATAATACATTTAATTCTCCTCGAATATATGAACAAGCAGTAGATGCAAGAGATCGCTTGTTTGGAAAATCAACGCTTTCGGAAATTGCTCCTAAACCGGTAGTTCCTTCACTTCCGGTTTTTCCCGAGAATGCTTTGTTAGAATTAACTTTGCAAGGAGTATGTTGTGCTCCACCTAATTGGTATGATCGATTTACCGCTCCAGGTTCTTTTAACAAAAAAGGGTTTATGAATCTCTTCCATCAATACGTCAAAGAAAGAGGAGCAGCTGAATTCTTAAATGATTATAAAAGAGATGATTATTTTGATGTATTTGCTATCTCTCATAGCAAAGAATCTGGATATTGTGCTAAAGCGAGAATGTTTGGAGACAGAGTTGATCAATGGGTGGGAAATAGTAAGAAGGAAGTTAAAGCTTGTGTTCTTTATAAGAGATGTAAGTAAGTCTTAATCTTCAAATTGTCTTTGTAATTGTTCTATTACTTTATCTATAGTGGCCACACTTCCACTACAATCATCTCTAATAACTTGGAAAGGTGATCTTTCTGTTTTTTCATTCTCGGGATAGTAGAAAGCACAGAAATATTTTCCTGAAGAAGGATTACTAGAGGAATGGACGCTGAAAGTGTGATGTCCATTTTCTCCTTCAAAGCGATAACTTAAATTAGCGTAGCGAGAATTTTCTCTTAATTTCTCTACCATTTCAGTTAATCTAAACATAAAATCGTACAGCTGAGTTAACATCTAAACGTGAAGGTTAAAATTAGCATTTATATGATTTATGCTCTTTTAGTAAGAATAATCTAATTAAAATATTATCCGAACAGGTGCAATGGTAGAGAGGCCAAGACGGGTACATGAAAATAAACATAAAAAGTGAATGCTCCTCTAACATTGGGATAAGTAACCGAAAAAGTAGACACTTTCCAAAAAGTATTAGTCATATCTAATTTTAATTGATTATACATCGTTCCCCCTGGACTTTCGTTACAAAAATTTAGCTGTGTGTAAAGCTCCGCCGCCATTTAGGGCGCTAAATTTCTGTCCCGAAACACAAGAAAACTCCAAGAGTTTTCTTATGTTTCGTTACATTAATTTTGGTTTGAATCGGATTGGTTTCATTTGTTTTGTAAATGATAAATTTGAGAAAAAAAGAAAATATGGGAGCTCCTTATTCGAGGGGGTGAGGGTAGTAGAAGTGGGAGCCCCATGATCATGATTTATGACAGGATAGCGGCCAACATTACCTTCCGGCGGGTTGGAAAGCTATCACCTCTTTTTCCTCAACTTTTGTTAGTAAAACAGTATTAATATATAAATGTTACGTTTTTGTATACTGGTGTGCTTAAAATCAACATTTATGGCTCTGATTTGAACGGGAACTGAGCTTATTTTAAGGAGAATTACGAGAAAAATAGGTTTATTTATCAAAGAATTCATTCAATAATTTACTATAATCTTTACTTACAATCAACCCTTCCCGGTTAAAACAGCAGAAATAACTCTGCCAAGTAAATCTTTCATCCAGATAAATGACTACTCCTTTATCCGTTTCGCTGCGGATACATCTTCCGGCGGATTGGAAACATTTGTTCATGGCCGGATACGTATATCCGTAATCCCAGCCTTTATTGAACCTTTTATCTAAGTAAGCGATAATCTCTCGAGTGACTAAATCTGGTTTAGCCAGAGGTAATCCTACTACTACTACCCCGTTTAAGAGATCTCCCGGTAAATCTATCCCTTCCGCGAAATTAGCTCCGGCTACTCCCAATAAAACCGCCCCAAAATCTTTCTCGGCTTTGAATTCTTCTAATAAAACGTCTTTCTCTTCCTTATTCATCTCTTGTTTTTCCCAGAATGTTTTTTTGGTAGATTTAAAGTATTTTCCAATTTGATCGCGCATGTTGTACGCTGGAAAGAACAAAGCGACATTGCCCGGAATTAATTTACATAATTCAGAACATTTTTCTCCAATCTTTTGGTACATCAATTCATTTCTTAAAGTATATTTGGTGGAAGTTTCCGGAATGATGATAGATAGTTTGTTTTCGATAGGAAAAGGAGAAACATATTCTTTTTCGCTAGCTCGACTGTTAATCCCCAGCACGTCCTTATACATAAAGGTGGGTTTTAAAGTTCCGGACATGATTATTCCACTATGTACCCGTTGAAAAATATCTTTAGTAACTAAACTCGGATCCAGACAAGCATAATGTAAACTGGTGATTTCTCCGTAACGGCTCATCCGTTGATGAATATAACGTAAATAACCTTCTTCCTCTCCCCCCCAATTTTCTATAAAGCCCACAATTCCACCTAAATAACTTTTTCTTTGCTTTCTTCTCACTTCATCTGCCGCTAATTCTAATTCTTCGTGCATTTGTTCCAAATCAACTGTTTTTTTTAGTTCGTTCAAGAAATCTTCTTTAGTTACTTTCTTTTCTTTATCGTAATCCTTTGGATCAAATTCTCCTAACTTTAAGAGGATACGATTCATCTCTTGCAACCAGTTGATTATTCCACCGTATCCAAACTTTTTCGCTTCATAAATGCCATTTTTAAGCATTTGTGTAGTAAGTACGGAACTTTGTGCTTCTACTACTCTTCCCGGAAGATTATGTCCTTCATCGAGCACTAGAATGAGGTCTTCCACTTCTTTTCCAATTTTAGCTAGGATATGTTTGGTAACAAACGGATTAAACAGATAATTATAATCGCCAATCAAGACTTTGGCTTCTTTGGCCAGCAGTAAAGCCATTTCATAACCGCACAAATCACGTTCTCTACAAAATTTAATTAGTTCTTCATTATGAATCGGACCTTTTAACTTTAATTCTTTCAGGGCTAATTTTGCTTCAACGGTTAATTCTTTATTCTTACGTACGTTAAGATGGAATTCACATTCTCCTTTTTCTACCACTGCTTTGCAGTATTCTGTAAATTCCGTCCCAAACAAGCTAGCCACTTCTTGGTTGCACATCAATTTCTTTCCAATCAGGTCGACACACGGAAGTTCTTTACCCCACTTTTTTTGTATCAACTTGAGAGTTTTAATGGCAATTTGATGTTGAGTATGTCGATTGGTAAGAAAGAAAATAGTTTTATTTTCTTTTATAGCATGTTTGAGAGCTACGCTTAAAGCGGCAGCAGTCTTTCCCATCCCGGTAGGAGCATGAGCAATCAGAATTTTCTTCTCTTTGATAGTTTGGTCTAAATCTTTGACTAAATCTTCCTGTCCTTTGCGGATGATTTCATGAGGGAATAATTGTTCCAAAGGAATATCTTTGCCTTTTTTCAATTCTTCTAATCTTTGAGTTAAAGATTTTTCTACCTCTGAATTTTCTAATGGAATGTATATCTCACTTTGTTTTGTATTCGTTTCTGTATTTGCTTCTGTCTCTCCTTTGAGCTTACCTTTCCCACTCTCTTCCATCATAACTTAATTGGAGAAAGGGGTTAGTTAAAAAGGTTATTGTTATCACAAGCTAAGAGCAGTAACCTTTAAATATAAAGCCAGAAATTTCTGAGATAACGCCCCTGTGGCTTAGCAGCTATAGCGCGTCCTTGGTATGTTTCGAAAGAAGCGACAATGAGGACGAGGTCGCGAGTGCAAATGTAAAACTGTGTTTTACGCAAAAGAAAACCCGGTTTTCTGCATGTCTCGTCAGGGGCTTATTTTTTACTTTTAGAAACGTTGGCTAAAGCGTTTAGGAAGGGAATATATTTATCTTTATCTCTTACTTTTTCCGTTTCTCTCTGTTCCCTTTTCAATTCTTCCCTAACCAAAAAAGCGATGTTTTTAGCTTTTTCTGCTACAAGTGGATTAATCCGGTGTTTAGCGATATGATTTGCATTTTTCCAAGAGAATTCTCTTTTATTCCTGAAATCTCCTGGAGATACAGTTACTTCTTCTAAACTTCCGCTAGCTATCTTAAAATCATATTCATTGGTCCTTTTCTGTTCTGGAAGGTATAATCCGCGTGGTGTTTGTATCATCTCCGGTATTTTCGATATGCCTTCGGAAATTTTTTGATAATTAATCTCTAAATGATAAATAGAGAATAAGCTCTGCAAAACTTCCAAGTCCACTATTACTTTTATTCCGCCAATACCTCTGGGGATATCTACTTTGTAATGCTCCAATTCGATATATCTTCCAAAAGTTTCGCTGTATAAGGCCATAAGTGCGAGGTGGTAAGCAAATGTTTAATAAGCTTATGATAATGGGATGGATATCTGATATCCTTGAATTCAAAAGCGATTGTTTTATATAAGAGTAAGCCATGGCCCTTTAGATGGATCTGCGTATTAGTAATAAATTTAGGGAAATTAAGGATAAACTTGTCCCATATAGATATCAAGTCAGCATTAATTCTTTGTTTGAACCGCTCTGCTGGCTTCATCATCATTTATTAGAAACTAAAGATGCAGAAGTGAAAAATGAATTTACCAGCCTTTTACATAATATTCTCATAGAAATTTTTATGTCCTTAAGGCAACCAGAATATGAGCCTTACCCCTTAGGAGCGCGCTCTTACTTCGGCTCGAATGTGTTATTACAGGAAACCGTAAAGTGTATCTTTGATTTAAATGTGTACAGTACCATCTGGCTAAAGGATCTTTCGGAATATTACTGTGTTTTTTCTCAGGATTTTCCGGAGTATAATGCTGATAATAAGGTAGATTATTCCAAAGCAGAAGGAAAAGTTTACATCTATAGTCAAAAAAATGTGGGAATAGTGCGTTCTAAAATCTTAGATCATCTTTGTATTTATGTTGATCCGGAGAAGCCCGTACTTCCCACTACTAATAACCCTATAGATCATTACGTCTATCTTTTTGAAACCGCTTTGTATGATGAAAATAAAGTCAAGAACCGTTTCTTCCAGAATATGAAGTATAAAGAATTCAATGAATTGCAAAGTGAAAGAACCGCTCTTCTGAACCTGAAATGTATTTCTAGAGAGGAAGAGGAGATTTTCGATGAAGAGGAAGAAACACTTACTTGGGTTCTGAAAATGATTCCTTCTGACTATCTTTATCAATATCCTTTATTCAAGGATAATCCTTGCGTGTATGTTTTCGCTTATGATTCTAATAAAAATAATAAAGATGGAAATAATCCCGAACTGGATCTGTTTAATCCCCTTCGTGCTAAGTTTAAAGGTAAAATTATTCAGATGGATGAAGAAAACAATTTCTTATTGGTTCGCATCTACAGTAAAAAGTTTACTGAGAAAAAAAACTTTGCTTTGGTTCTAAGACCGGATCAAGTTAGCTTTGAACGTGAGAAGGAAGCATTGAACATTTTTAAGAATCATTCCAGTAAAGAATTGCTGCAAGCAATTGTGTCTCAAAAAGCTTCTGATAAAATAACTTCTTCGGGAACCTTAAAGGTTAAAGTGGAAGATTATTTCGGATTAGACTTAAATGAAACGCAGAGAAAAGCAGTAGAAGAAGCTTTACAAGCACCGCATCTGTTTAGTATTCATGGTCCGCCCGGTACGGGAAAGACCCGTGTCTGCGCTGAAATCCTAGCCCAATCCATTTATTTAAATCCAAAAGCAAGAGTCTTGGTAACTTGTGCTTCCGATGAAGCTACTGATAATCTTCTGAATGCGCTTAAACGAATTCTTCCTCCTAAACTGCACCATCTCCTTTTGCATTTAGGAGCCAAAGGAGAATCTTCTTTAAATCATAAAATAAAGAATTCTGGACTTTATCAAGAGAAAATTCTTTCCTTGCAGAAGGAGATATCTCAATTAGAACAACAGGCTGCAGAAAAAACTTCTGAACGGAAGAAGAAAGAAGTACTACTAGAAAAGATTCGTATTGAAGAAGATAAACTGAATCAAGGAATTTCTGATGGCCAGGGGTTAGATCGCATTAAAGAGATTGATCCAGAGAAAGAACAATTGATTCAAGCTTTAATCAAGCTTCGTTTTGGTATTGATAGTTTAGAAAAAAGTAAATCCTGTTTCAGAGAACAATTGGATAAGAATCGAGAAGAATTAAAACGTTCTTTCTTAAATAAAACACCTTCATATATTTTCTCAACCAATAATCACAGTGCTGTCTTGCGCCAGTACCATCTTAACTTTGATCTATTAGTAGTAGATGAGATTACTCAAAGTACTGAACCTTCAGTTTTAATCCCTTTAAACCAAACCAAAAAGATTATTATGGCCGGGGATCATCATCAATTGCCGCCTACCGTATTCTTGAAGAATAAGAATTATGATGATGAAATCGATCCGGAAGAAGAGAAGAAAAGAATCCATTCTTTTCAAGTATTGAGCAAATCTATCTTTGAACGGTTGTACGGTTTCTTGCACAGTAAGTTTATCGACCGACAATATCGTATGAATCCGCTGCTGATTGATTTTTTAAATCAAACCATTTATGCCCAAACTCCTTTGATATGTGATCCTTTAGTGGAGAAATATCGTTTTGCTTATGCTATTTTTCATCAACCGCTTATCTTTATCACTCATGATTGTTTGGAAATAAAAAGTTACGTTTCAGAAGAGTTTTCTCCTTCTCGAGCGGAGTATCATAATCCGGAAGAAATTAAAATAATAGAGAAACTGGTTCAAAAATACTTGCAATCGGGAGTTTTACCGCAAGATATTGGGGTGATTAGTCCTTATAAGGCACAGATTAGGGAATTGAATAAGGTTTTAAACTCTTTAAACATCATGGCCAAAACCATCGATAGCTTTCAAGGCCAGGAGAAAAAGATTATCATTCTTTCTTTAGTCCGTTCTAATCTTAAAGGTACCGCTACAGAACGATTAGGTTTCTTAGTGGATGAAAGAAGGTTTAACGTCGCTATTACTCGTTTCCAGTATGAATTGATTATTATCGGTAATGCTGAAACGCTTTCATCTCATGAAGAGTATTACGATTTATATGAAGATAAAGTTAAGCCGCTCTTTTACAAGCAGCTAATTGAATATATTAAAGAGAAAGGATTGTTTGTAACGGATACTCAGGATTTAGATTCTTATTTGAAGAAGCCGGCTAAGTTTACTTTGCCACCAGAAGCTCAAGTGGGAATTAAATTAAATAAGGAATTGCAGGAGAAGATGGTTAGGAAGCTGAGTTATAACTGAAGTAAATAAAATCTTAAATCATTACTTTTCCAGTGTTCTCTTGAATCAGTTTCCACGCTTTGTAAATGTAATCAATATCTTTAACATGTTTTGCTTTATAACCTTCATCAAAATTCTTCCAGAAATCTTCTCGTGATAATTCTAAACTTTCATACCATTGCGGATTAAATGGCAAGAGGGATCCTGGGTAAATAGAATAGACGCTCCAAGAAACAAAATCTGGTTTAATCCGCTGGATAACTTCAAGAGTTTTATGAATAGAGTTTAAGTTTTCATCAGGTCCTCCAATGATAGCAGTAACTGCAGTGGTCAAACCTTCGCTTTTTGCCAGGTTTACTGCTCGCTCTACATCTATGATAGTAAGGTGCTTTTTATATTTAGATAATATTTCGGGATCACCAGATTCTAAGCCGAAAGAAAGGTATGTGAATCCCGCTTTTCGCATCAGTTTAGCCATTTCTGGACTAAAGTTGACATCCGCTCTGGTTTGTGCTCCCATAATTAATGATAAGTCCATAGCTCTAGTTAAAACTTCAGAAACAAGTAGTTTATTTACGGTAAAAATAGCATCGTCCCAAAACACTGCTTGATATCCTTGCTCAACGATCTGATGTAATTCCTTTAAGACATAATCCGCAGAATGGAACCTTAAATTACGGTCGATAGGACAAAAAGTGCAGCCATGAGAGCAGCCTCGACTCATTCTGATTTGAGTGGTTCTCTTGCTACCAAATATCGGAAAATTATATTCCTGTTCTAAAATAGTTCTGTCGGGATGAGGATAATTATCCAAACAATTTTGCGATTTTTGCGGATTAGCAAGAATGTCTGCTCCTTTTCGATAAGCTAGGTTGGGGATTTGTTCTACATTTGAACCTTTTTCTAAGGATTCTACCAAATTGCAGAGAGTTTCTTCACCGGGTCCAATGATAGAATAATCTATTTCCGGATGACGGCGCAAAGTAGTTTCATAACAAAAATTATCATGACTTCCCCCTTTAATGATTGGAACATCAGTAATCTCCTTGGTCCATCCGGCTATTCGACAGGCATCTAAGTGGCTAGGAGACATGCTGGTTATTCCTACATAGTTTGGATGTTCTTTTTTTATCCTTCTTTGGAATTCAGATTTGGTTAGTAATTGGACATCTAAATCAACTAGAGAAACTTCGTACCCTTGATTTTTTAAAGCTGTAGCTACATAAAGCAATCCTAAGGGTGTACCTTTAAATTGACCTCCAAAGGGAGGATTGATTAACGTCACTTTGGTCATTTAAACTATTACTACTGTTAGATAATAAATAATCTCTGAGTACTATTTATTTAAAAAAGGTAGGTTTTATATACTAAAATACCTTTTTTAAACAAAATGGGCTTAGATTTACGTGATAAAAGAATTATTAGAGAATTGGATAAAAATGCTAGACAGAGCATTGCTAACATTAGTAAACGAACGAACATTCCCCGTAATATTGTAGAATACAAAATTAAAAAACTGGTTGCTGACGGAATAATCACTAAATTTGTAACCGAAGTAGCTTTAGGTAAGATTGGATATTCCACTTATAAAATTTTTTGTCAGATTTCCGGTTGGTCCAAAGAAAGTCAGAAAGAATTCTTTCAAGAGGTAGTACAGAATGATAATTTTGTTTGGGTAGCAAAATGTGAAGGGCGATGGGACCTTCTTCTGGCAGTATACGCTAAGAATGTGATTGACTTTGCTAGAATAAAAAGAGATTTTTTTCTGAAATACGGAAAATATATCTGCGACTACGCCATAACTATTGTTAGTGAAGCTTATATTCTGGAAAGAGCTTATCTTACTGAGAATAAAAAGAGAGATGCGGTAGAATTGTATGTGGGAGGAGCAGAACCAGTAGAATTGGATAGTTCCGATAAACAGTTGTTACAATTTATAACCAATAATGCTCGAATGAAACTGATTGAGCTATCTAAGAGATTAAATTTGAACATTAAAACTGTAATCGGCAAAATTAAGAAATTGGAGAAAAGCGGAGTGATTCAAGGATATACTACTTTTCTTAACCTAAACAAGCTTAATTTTCATTTTTTTAAATTGTGCGTCTATTTAAAGGAAGTCAATTTAGAAAGATATAAAGAATTAATTAAATTCTGCAAAAATCAGGAGCATGTGATTCATTTGATAGAATCTATCGGTCCGTGGGAATTGGAATTGGAAATCGAAGTCTCTTCAAGTAAGGAATTTCAGAATCTGAGTGATAATCTGAGAAATAAATTTTCTGATATAGTAAGAAAAGTAGAATCGGTAATTATAACTGATGAAATAAAATTAGATTTCCTGCCTAAAGCGATATAAGTATCGCTTTAATTCTTCTAATTCCTGCAGCAACAGATTCTTCCTTCTGAATCTTGAAGTGACTTAATTCTTTGGTATTCTGCACATGTGGTCCCATACAAATCTCTTTAGAATGTGTTCCAATAGTATAAACAGAAACTCGTTCTGGATATCTTGCTCCGAACTCTCCATGTGTTCCTTTAGCGAAAGCTTCCTTAACTGGCATTTCTTCTCGTACCACTTTCGTAGCGGTTTTAATCATGCGATTTACTTCATCTTCTACTTTCTTTAATTCTTCATCCGTTAACTTGCGATCAAAATTGAAATCAAACCGCAATCTTTCTGGAGTGATGTTAGAGCCTTTTTGGTGGATGTCTTTAGAAACGACCTTACGCAAAGCTTCATTGAGTAAATGGGTAGCAGTATGTAATTTAGTGGTCTGCTCATTCGCTTCGGAAAGACCACCTTTAAATTTCTGTTCTGCTCCCACTCGAGATAGTTCCTGATGTTTCTCAAACTCTTGCTTGAAACTCCCTACATCTACTTTAATCCCTTTCTCTGCAGCTAATTCTTGCGTAATCTCAATGGGAAATCCATACGATTGGAATAATAAGAAAGCATCTTTACCGGAAATCTCTTTAGACTTAGAAGCCATCTTTTCAAATTCTTTCAATCCGTTTTCTAAAGTTTTCTTGAACTTCTCTTCTTCCTTTTCCAATTCCTGTTTGATAAATTTCTCTTTCTCTTTTAATAAAGGATATTCTTTAGCATAAATTTTGATTATTCTTTCCGCCAGAACGGTAATGAAAATATCTTCCATTTTAACGCCGAGAGCACGCATCTGACGGATAATGCGGCGGATGAATCTTCTAAGAATATATCCTTGGTCCACGTTGCTGGGAACGACTCCTCTTTCGTCTCCGAGAATGAATACTGCTGCTCTAATATGGTCAGCGATAATGCGCATGGCTTTAGTGTGATGAGTATAACTCTTTTGAGTGATCTCTTCTAGGTCTTGAATAATCGGCCAGAATAATTCTGTTCTGTAATTATCATCAAAGCCTTGCAATATGGCAGTAGTTCTTTCTACTCCTCCCCCAAAATCAACATTCCTTTGTTTTAAGGGCAAGAATTTTCCTTCTTTGGTTTTATTATATTCTAGTAAAACATCATTACCTATTTCTACCCAATTTTGGTCTTTAGGATTGAATACTTTAGGAGCTTTATTCTGGGGATCTGACCAATAGAATATTTCCGTACATGGTCCACATGGTCCTGCTTCTCCTGCCGGTCCCCACCAGTTATCTTTTTTAGGTAAGAATGCGATTCTTTCTGTAGGTATCCCTTGCTTTAACCAAGTACGGGCCGATTCCTCATCTTTAGGTGCATCTTTGTCTCCGGCAAAACAAGTTACCGCCAGACGGTCTAAAGGAATTTTTAGTATTTTAGTTAAGAATTCAAAACTCATCTCAATCGCTTCTTTCTTGAAATAGTCGCCCAGGGACCAGTTGCCGAGCATCTGAAAGAAAGTATGATGCACATTATCGCCTACTTCATCAATATCGTCGGTTCTTAAGCACTTTTGTACATCCACTAATCTTTTACCCAGAGGATGTGGTTGTCCCACTAAAAAAGGAACTAAAGGATGCATACCCGCAGTGGTAAATAGAACCGTAGGATCATTTTCTGGGATTAAAGGAGCAGAAGGAATAATAACGTGACCTTTGCTTTTGAAATAGTCCAAATATTGCTGCTTTAAATCCACCGCTTTCATTTAGAAGGGAAGATAAAGAAGGGTTTTATATATTTTTGGGAAAATAAAGAATTATTATGGATCAAACAAATCTGGTCTCCGGTCATATTCTGAAGTAGTTTCGGTATTAATAAGAAATCTTAGTTCTTCATCATTAGTAAAATCTAGCCACGCTCTCAATCTATCACACTTATAATCTTCACGACATAAATCCTCATAAGCTATCTTTTGACGTATTAGTATACTATGCGCGTTTGGATTATGATAACCCCAAAATTCTCGATGAGTAAACAGAGCAGATCGATCTTTAGCTGGAGTGACAATTATTTTCGGGTTTCGATAATGGTTACCATGAACTGTGCCCGGACTATATTCAAAAGCCAGGTATGGTCTGGCCATTAGCCAATAATATCTTCTTCTGAATAACCCAATATAAATCCCTTCTTCATCTTGAGGATGCATTTCTTTCAAAGTAAGTATAAAATCTTTTACCGCAGTATTATTCTCTCTTCCTAATCCCTCAAACCACTTCAGTTCATCTGGATAATAAGTAAGAATTCTCTTACATCCTAGTCCTTCAGTGTTTTTAGGGTCATCTACAAATACCATCCCATACTGATATGCTTCCAAAGGGGAATAACCAAATTCTTCCAGTCGTTGGTGCATGGCCTGAACCTGCTCTGCCGCTTTTTCTAAGGGGCTAGATTTTCTAAGCCATCCACCGGTAATCATCTTTTTTGCCATTTAGAACTCCTTCCTCACGAATCCGCCGACATTGTAATCGAACTGCAGCGCTTCACCCTGGCCGGCTTCAGTGAAATCTACTGCCGGACCAAAGTGCCATCCTTCTATCTCCAATCCAATACGGATTCTTTGTGTGCTGAATTCATGTCCTTTGGAACATAGGTCAGTAAGATGTTCTACTCCAACCTTTACAGCTAAGTTTTCCGTAAGCGGATGTTGATATTTCAAAATAGCGATTAGTTCTAAATTTGGATTATCACCAATCTTTAATGAAACTAATCCATACCCGCTAAATCCTCTTACTTGTCCAAAATATTGGAATCCAAATCTCGGTACTGGACCGACACCTTGGATGAATTGTACTTCTCCTACCGCATCAAACCCTCCTCCTAATTCTCCAGTTATATCCACTAATGTAAAATATCCTACCTCCTTGGGTTGAGCATAATTCGCACTGGTTCTGGCTCTGGCAAATACCCCTACCTTATTCGCCAAATCTCCACTTACTTTAACATCTAAAGTAGCAGATTTATCTCCGGCCATTACTTCTATTGAACCAGTAGTTTTGGCTTGTGCAGATAACCCTATCAGTAAGGATGCCAGTCCTAATATTTTATGAATAGTTTTCATTTCTTTTTCCAATTATTTTACTACTCATTAGAAGTATACCTTATATAATACTTAGCACACCACTACTGGTGGTACAATAGAAAGGTTTAAGAATAAAGTACTATTTACATGAGTTATGGACATCAATTGCCTGAAAGAAGCCGGACTAACGGAAGGAGAAATTAAAGTCTACCTGGCCTTGTTAGAACTAGGCTCTTCCACTACTGGGCCGATTATTGATAAATCGGGAATCGCTCGTTCTATCATTTATCAGATCCTCGATAAACTGATGCAGAAAGGTTTGGTTTCTAATATCACTAAAGAGAAAACCAAGTATTTCCAAGCGGCTGAACCAAATAAGATTCTGGAATATGTGCATGAGCGAGATAGAGAGATGGAAGAAAATAAAAAGAAAATCGAGCAGCTGCTTCCAGAATTATTATTAAAGCAAAAGATGGCTCCGCAAAACCAAGCTAACTTTTATGCTGGCTTCAAAGGAATCAGAACTGCACATGAACACCTGTATCAAAAACTGAAGCGAGGAGATACTTATTACTATTTGGGAATCCCAGCTTATCAGCCGGATGAACAGCATTTATACTGGAAGAAAGATCATCTAAGACGAGTAAGGGCCGGAATAAAATTTCAAGCTTTGTTCAATCGAGATACTGCTCCAGAAGTTCTGAAAAACAGAAATAGTTTTAAGGATGGCGATGCCCGCTATATGCCTCTTGGAATTAAAACTCCCGCTTGCTTTATGATTTACAAAGATACTACGGTTATTATCTTGCAATCACCTGCAGCTATTGCTGTAGAAATCATTAATCAAGAGATTGCCGATTCTTTTCAAGCTTACTTCGAAGAATTCTGGAAAAGAAGCGAGAAGTTTAAGGTTTAATACAGCATATTAGAATTGAACTTAGGTATCGGTCCATCACAATAAGGACAGGCTTTGGGCATATTCTTTACTGGATCATACTTGAATAGGTATTTGCAAGCGGCACAGCGACATTGCAATTGTTGTGAACCTTGAATCGGTGCAAACCAAGACTTCTGTTCATCTCTTTTAACTTTAGCGGCACGAGTAAGATATTCGTCTTCTTTATCCCAACCCGGAGCTTTAGGTACTTCTGGCTCTTCTTTCTTAGCAGCATTTTGTACTTTGATTTTTTCTGGGGTTCCCTTAAAGCAGTTGGGGCAGACCATCATCTTGTAATCATAATGCATCCTAAAATCGCTGGCAGGAGCATCATTTCCGCACTTCTTGCATTTGGCTCTTACCCCTTGGTTGACGGTAAACATATTTACCTTAAAAGAAAGAGGAGGTATTTATAGTTTTGTATTTTGTAGAGTTATCAAAAAGACTGCTATCGAACGAAAGTCTCCTTGGCCGTTCACCTCGCCCCTTTCCCGCAAATAAATTTTCTAAGAAAGGGTAACTTAATTTTCAGCTAAAGTAAGGCTTAGCTCGGTTCACCTCTTGGCTTAGGCGGAGACTTTCTTTACTTAGGATTAACTTTAAATACCTTAAAACTTTCCTTTCTTTATGTCCAAGTTTTGGGAGAAGGTAGAACCGATTGAGCATTTTAATCACAAGTTAATCTTTCCAGCAGTTCTGGTATTGCTGGTAATTATCGTTCTAGAAATATTTGTCCATCCTACTAACGAATGGGTCATTCTGTCAATCGAGATTGCAGATTATCTGGTTATTGCCGTATTTGTGGTAGATTTGATTTTCCTAGCGCATCATGCCCGTAACACTAAATTCTTCTTCAAGCATTACTGGTTAGATATTTTGGCGGTGTTTCCGTTCAGCATCGCTTTTCGCTTTGCAGAAGGATTATCTGCCTTGTTCCGGGTTTCAGAAGAGTCAGTAGCAGTAGGTCAAGCTATCTTTCATGAAGGATTGGAAACGGAGAAAGTGGTCGCCAAAAGTGAAAAGTTCGCTAAGATCGGGAGAGAGATCAAGATTGGAGCTAGAGTGGTAAGAATATTTACTAAGACTCATGCCTTTGCTAGATTTCATCGAAGGAAGAAAGAACGGATGAGGATTTAAGAAATAAAAAATTATTCTTCTAAACGAACGAGGTTATCAATGCTCCTCTTTCTTTGGGTTAAATCCTTTATCGTTAATACTTCAAATCCATTTACAGGATGATTCTCTAAGGGTTGAGAAGCAAAGTACCTTTTTGCTCCTCCAATCGGACAGGGTAAAGGTACATAATCTTTCCTTAGTTTTTCAAAGTCTTCATGAGGATGGTCGCTTTCGAGCTCTAAAAAACAACCCCTATCACAATAAGTTTTGTGAATCTTACAAGTACCAGGATTTCTGGAAGTTCCAGCATAGCAGTTTATCCAAATGTGGTAAGTTGTCATATAGTTATATCACTAGAGTTGTTAATCCAACGCCTTCCATAATTTAAATAATGGGCCTGAGGGGACTTTCGGCAGCCTTTTTATAAAGCTTATGATTCGAACCCCTGATCTTCTCCACTTTCAGTGTAACCTTCCGACTTTATCGTGAGGTCGAGTGAAGCGAGCACCTCACTTGACTAGTTTCGATCAAACATTTCGCGAAGTCGAAAGGTTTGTTTGTGAAGGAGACGTCATCTGTGGTCATCTTTGATGATAGCCACTGGACTACAGGCCCAATAACGGTTAAATTTTTGGTTGGATTAATAAATGTTTTTCTAAAATAAAATTATAATTTAACCATTATCTTGTTTCTAAACGGACGAAAAGCATAAATACACTTAAAAAATGCATTTAAATATGAAAGAGCAGGCTCAGAAGCTTCATCAGCTGGTTAAAGAGCTGGAAGAGTTGGAAATACAAACTCGAAAGACTCAGTTGCCTCGGGATTGGTTTTGGCATCATGAAAGTATTGAAGCGGTAAAAAAGCTTAGTGAATTTATTCAAAGGGAGATTGTTTCTATCTCAAAGCAAGGCATTGATGATTACCTTAAATACTCTTTAAGGGACTTCGCTCAAGTAATTGAAGATTTAAATAACTATTTAACGAAAATTGATTCAAGAAACTTTGATTCTAAGGATATTCCTGACTTTCAAAGTAAAATAAATTCACTTCTCCAGCGGGCAGATTCCTACTTGACTTCATTTATTAATCGACTTAATTTTCTAGAACACCATCTACCTAAGGATGATCTATTTGAAAAAAAGAAAATTTTGGTGAGTATGGGTTTTAATATCTTTCGCTATCCAGAATATGCGGCGATGTTCTTTGCGGATTGGTCTATGATTGAAGAGGTAATAAGCATTGGAAAAAGATTCGGAGATTCGGAAGTAAAATATCAATGTATTTGGAGTTCCCTTATTCCGCAGTTTCAGGATTTGGTTTTTATTAAAATTTCTTCTGCTGAAATTAAGCAGTTGAGAGAAAGCATTGTTGGAAATAAAACACCAGAAGAGATGTACACCGATCCTAACTTTTTGGATAATTTGCGGGAATTCCAGACCCAATCTCAACTAAAAGTGCTGAATTTGGATCAGCAGAAATTAATTAATCTTCATTATCTTTTAGTGGTTTTGGCTTTGATTATTCGCGGGGGAACGGTGGGCCAGCATTTAGGACAAACTGTCTGCGAATGGGCTATTCCCAATTTAAAGAACTATTTACACGATTCTGACGATTTGAAATTTTTGTATACTCAATTGTCCGATATCAATAAAATAAACTCTGAAGATTTATATTTAGCTCCTTGCCGCTTGGCAGAAATCCTTTATGAATTTGAACGGGAAAATACTTTCGCTAAAAAATATCAAGAATTGTTTAGCTGGAGAGAATTAGTTCTGGCTTGCACTAAAATAGTTATTGCTTGCGAAAATTATATTGTTTTTAGTGCTTTATCTATTCTGATAAAATGTATTAGCCAAAAGCGTACCATTACTTTAAATCAAGCTGTAGAGGGAATAACTTCTATCGGAAAAAGATTTTCAAAGTCAGATCTTTATTCTATCCTTAACAACCAGTTGTTTTGCTTAAGTGAGTATTTAAATAACGGTAAAATTACTTGGGATCAAACTGTAGAGGGATTGATTAAACTTAACCATAAAGTTGGAACGGAAAAAGCGAAAGAAATCCTT
>JAZDQB010000021.1:0-34667 GCA_043797205.1 Candidatus Woesearchaeota archaeon | reverse complement strand
CTTCTTTTTATCATCCCGCTTAAATTTTAAAATTAAGTTCTACACTCACTGCGAGACCCAAATAATTATATTTAAGTCCAGTTAAAATGTTTAGATATATAAATATAACGCTTCTCTCCTGTCCTAAAAGGTATTAAAATTGAAGTACAATAGATTAGAACTTAGAGCTAATCAAGCAAATCGTGGGGGCCGAACGAAGTGAGTGCCCCCACTTGAATATGCCCGCCAAGTATAATTGGCGGAGGGAAGGTTTAAATAATTATTTCTTATTCTTCCCATTATGTCTCAACGTATAACCATAATCAAGCTTCGTCACGGAAAAAGAGCTAATATCAATGACGAGCTGCAATGGATTGCTAGTTCCTTGGGATTATTTAACGAGAGAGATAAAGATTCCAGCTGCTTTCGCGTCTTTATTACTTTGGTCAAGAATCCTAAACCACAATCTTCTGACGAAATCGCGCACAAACTTAGTCTAACTAGAGGCACAGCCGTGCATCATTTGCACCGCTTGATTGATTCGGGCATCGTGGTCAAGGAGAAAGAAGGATATCTTCTTAGAGAAGGAAATATCGAAAGATTGATTGAGCAGATCCATCACGATATGGAAAATGTATTTCAAGAGATGAAGAAGATCGCTAAGGAAATTGATGATAGTATGGGTTGATTCTAAAATAAAATTATATCCCCATATTTATTTTTAAGATATAATCTATAGCATCATCGGCTTTATTGAAATACTTGGTCTTTTTTTTAAATTGTTTAATGCAAGACTCTGCTTTTGCTAACCAATCATGGTCAAATGTATGGTTCCATTTAAGGAAACCAGGAAAATCTTTAAGGTATTCTTTCCTTGACCTGATAAACCCAAGTTTACGTAATATCAATCTTTTGATTATTCTCAAATCCCTAAGATAAGCATTTGGTTTTAATATTATAATTTGGTCAGCTTTTAAGAAACTATCATATACCCATGTATAATAAACACCTTCAATGATCCACTTGTCTTTTTTTAAAATATGGTTTAATTTTCTATCCCTTATTTTTCAGGAGTTTTTATTCCATATCTATTCGCATTTTTATCCCAATGTAATTCATCCAGGTCAAAATGGGGAATTTTAAGTAATTGCGATAATCTTTTTGCAGCATATGACTTTCCACTACCCGGACCACCAATTATATGAATTTTATTTATTTTAAGGTTCATACATCAAATAACGAATAAAAAGTATTTAAACATTTGGTAACACGTTACGATTCCATCACAAATATAAAATGAGTGTGGACGGCAGGATTCGAACCTGCGAAGGGACTAACCCAATAGGTGTCTTCTAATCATTGCCTGAAGAGGCTCAGAACACCTTTCAGTCCAACGGCCTAAGCTTGGATCAACCGTAATAGTTGTCTATCCCATTTGACCGCTCTGGCACGTCCACAACTAATCTGATAAAAACTCAACTTATTTTATAAAGCTATTGCTGGATTTACTTCCTCATGCATTCTAAAATATTCAAAATGGTTTGGGCCTTCTGGGGATCACTTTCTGTGGTTACCTGAATCGGATTTTTTCCAACAGAAAGAGAAACTAATGAAACTAAAGTTGGTTTTCTTTCAGAAAAATTTACTACCGCCTTAACTGTGCCTCGAGGAATTACTCCTAACTCATCCTCTCCCGAAA
Organism: Candidatus Woesearchaeota archaeon; assembly: GCA_043797205.1. Lineage (GTDB taxonomy): Archaea > Nanobdellota > Nanobdellia > Woesearchaeales > GW2011-AR9 > JACRPH01. The sequence goes on along the minus strand of JAZDQB010000021.1, from coordinate 32,989 downwards.
GAGTATATATGCGATAAGCTAAGGGAGAAGGAAAGAATTTTTCCATTTTAAGATGTTGATAAATATTCTTGATTGTAACTGAATCGGTTACGAGAGTAGTATGATGCAATAAATATTGTAAAGTAGGATAAGTGTTAATATCAGGGATAAGAACGATAGAATGTGGTTCAGTGGAATCCTGAAATAAAACGTGGGCAGAACGAACGTCCTTCGGCATGATACGAAGCTGGCCACTCCCTTCCACCACATACCGTTCATATCTTACGCGAGATTCCAACATATCTAAAAGAGAACAAAGGAGTATATAATTATTTGTGGATTACGCTACCTAGAACCGAATAGTGGTTTCTTGAACTGTCTTATGTAACCATGCTCACGCATAAATTCATCAACGACTTTTTTAGCTTCATCTAAAGTAGTATACTTTACTGTTTTAATAGCGGAACTTCCTTTGATCATACCTGAAAATAGTTTTCCCTCCACCGGACGGTAAAGGCAAAGTATAGGTTTCTTTTCGGCTACTCGACCTAATTCGTACCCTACTCCTAAACTAGGAACAGTTCCTTCTGCCACCACTACTTCAGATTTAAGTAACCATTCTAAATCTCGATCATGGATCTTGCGCTCCGGAAGATTTTCTCCGCTGGCAGAAAGATTCTTATTTCCTATATGTTCCGTCAATACTTCTCCGTAAAGCTTAAGATATTCAATTATACTTCGATAGATATCCACGTCTTCTCTTCCAGCCCTAATGGAAGCAGCAAAATAAATTTTTACCATAATCCGTTGCTGAAATAAAAAAGAATTAATAAAAATATAGGTTTTATAGCGCTAAGGTCTTTTTCTGATAAAAAGCGTTTGCTACTCTATCTATTATATTCTTACTCTTACCGATATATTGATAGGGGTCAGTTATTGATCTTAAAGTTGCCACGTCCAAACGAGAAGTTACTTCTGCTTCTGTTATAACGACCTCGATGAAAGGAGTTCTACTTTCCCAGGCTTGCGTCGCTAACCTTCCCATTAAATCATGGGCTTGACTTCTAGCCATTGGATTAGAAGTATGTCTAGCATCAGTGAGATAACTCATAACGGCTTGAGAACAGACCACTCCATAACTTCTATCAACCCTTTCTTTGCACCGCTCTTCCTTAAGCTTAATCCAATAAACTTGATTAGCTAAGGATCTAATTACATGATCCGAAAATTTGAAAGCGCCTTCGAGATTTATTCTACTATTAGCTGAAGCGGACAAGTCTCGAGCATAAGTTATCTGACAATTTAACATCGCCGTAACCAAAGTCCCAGCCAGGTAATTTCTTAAGGACATAGTTTGCTCTTCTGCGGTAGGATTCCCATTCTTGGAATCTTTATGAGGCATAGCTGAGGATCCTTTTTTCCTGGTGGGTGAAGCATTAACAAAAATATTTACGTCATCTCCCCTTCCCCAAGCGATATATCTAGCTAAATTATTCATCGTTTCTCCCAATCTTGCTAATGAGAAAAAGACATCTAACTCGTATTCTAATCCTGGAAGTTGAGCCGCTGCAATCATGGATTTAACTCCCAGTCTGTCACAAAGTTCTCTTTCCAAAGCTACACCATCTAATCCCAAGACGGTAGCTGAATGATAATTTCCAGTGGCATCAGACCATTTACCCATCAAAGAGTTATGGTAGGTATAAGCAAGACGATCTAAACCAGATTGCAACATTTCGACATAATGACTTAAAGGCCTACCAGCAACAGTGGGAAGAGCATCGTAAAGATGAGTAGTATCCATATGCGGAACGTCTCTCCAAGAAACAGACTTTTCAATTAAAATGTCTCTTAAATTTTCAACAGATTCAGCAATTACTTCAAAAGCTTGCTTTAGTTGCATTACTCGAGCTGGTTGAGTGGTATCGGCACTGGTTTTAGCTAAATTGACCTGAGCCCGAGCTTCAGGAATAGTCAATGCTTCTTCCAAGGCTCCACAAATTCCAAAAACATCATGACCTTTAGCTGCTTCTATTTCCCTAATCCGATCTTTATTCACAAACTGTAATGTCGCTCTTCCAGAGATTTCGCGAGCATGTTCCGGAGGAACTAACTCTGGATAAAACTGAGATAAAATTTCCGCGGAAAGACCCTGCACTCTTAGACTATATTCAAAAGTTCTTTCTGCACCCCATATTTGCACCATTTCTGGAGTACCGTAGCGTTGAGCAGTAAGTTCCCAGGGATCCACGGAATTTTCTTTCGAAAAAGAAGGTTTTGGTTGGATATTAGCTAATTCCATGAACCAATCAATGAAAATTTATGATTATAATAATTTCTCTAAAGTAAAGTATATATTAAAAGAGTTATATATTTAATTAGCTATAAATTAATATACTTCCCCCTATTTATATTAAGTATGCTCTACCAAGTGGAGAATTCTAAACTCCGCTGCTTAGCCTGCTACCATAAGTGTTTGATCGCCGAGGGAAAGCGCGGCATCTGTGGAGTGAGAGAAAATCAAGGGGGAAAATTAGTTCTTTTAGTACATAGTAAAGTATCCGCTAAACATGTCGATCCGATTGAAAAGAAGCCTTTATACCACTTCCTGCCCGGAACGCAAGTATATTCCATCGGCACCGTAGGTTGTAATTTACATTGCGGTTTTTGCCAAAACTGGCAAATGTCCCAGGAGAGAAAAATTCTGGGAGAAGAACTAACCCCCGAACAAGTTAAAAAAGAAGCCGCTCCTTACATGAGCATCGCTTACACTTATAATGAACCCACTATTTTTATTGAGTATGCTAAAGATATCGCTGAAATCACCGTAGATAAAAGACACATTTTTATTACCAACGGCTATTTCTCCGAAGAAGCACTGCTGGAAATGAATTTTGTGGATGCTTTGAATATTGATTTGAAAAGTTTCAGCGACGAATTTTATCAAAAGACTTGCGGAGCAAAATTGATTCCCATTCTAGAAAGTATCAAGAGATGTGTGGATCAAGGGAAGTGGGTAGAAATTACTACTTTGCTGATTCCCGGAGAGAATGATTCGGAAGAAGAATTGAAAAGAATTGCCCGCTTCATCGCTCTAGTGGATAAAGAAATTCCTTGGCACATCTCTGCTTTCCATCCCGATTACAAAATGACTAATAAACCCGATACTTCTTTTATCTCTTTGCTAAAAGCGCATGAAATCGGACGAGAAGCAGGGTTAGCTTACATTTATTTAGGCAACATTTCTGACGAGAATTATTCCAGTACTTTCTGTCCTAAATGTCAGAAGATGTTGATCAGACGTAATGGATATAATGTGAAGATAGAAGGGTTGAAAAACGGCAAATGTATGTACTGCCATTATCCTATTAAGGGAGTATGGAGTTAGATTTTTATACTTAAACTTTATTTATTATATTAAATGAAAGTCTATCAATTCCGAAAGTATGATCCGATCTATCCCTCACTCTATAATAGGGAGAGAAAAAGAATAAAGCGATTCCTTAAAGAAGAACATTTAATTGCACACATTGGAAGTACTTCCGTTCCCAAACTTTCTGGAAAGGGAGTGATTGATCTGATGGTTGCAGTTAAAAAGAAAGATTTCTCTAAGACCAAGAAGAAATTACTCGCACTAGGATACGAACAAAGAGATTCTAATGATAAAAACCGATTATTCTTCAGAAGAGAAACGAAAATCAAAGAAAAAGAAAGAAGATATCATCTACATCTTACTTATTGGAATAATTTACAATGGAAAAAAGCTAACGCTTTCAGGGAATATCTTATTCAAAATCCAAAGGTTGCTCAAGAGTATGAACTTCTAAAGAAGAAAGCGTTAGTTAAATGTAAAGGAGATGGAAAGAAGTATCGACAGTTAAAGAACGAATTTATTAAGAAGATTACAGAGAAGGCTTTAAAGAAAAACTATACTCTTTCTGATCTCAACTTATCGAAATCTTGATGAGAGAGATAGTTATAACTTTTGACTCTTCCATTATAAAGTTCGGCCTGTTTGGCGGTAAACACTAATACCTTATTCCCATAATCTCCTTTAATAGAAAAGGGTGGAAGTTGTCGCTCAGTTTTGAACATTCTTAATGCTTCTTCAAAAAATTTTACCGAGTGACAACATAAATAGTGTTCCTCTTCCTTCCCAGACACAGGATACACGTAAGGTTGGCTAGGATCTTTGGGGTGACCAAATTGATTAAATAGAAGCTCCACTCCCATCATTCGAGCATAACGATCTAAAGGTATTTCTTGATGATGTGTTGGAAAAACGATATTTCCTTCCACACGTTCTACAGAAAACTCTTTCATCACTGCAACCACTTCATCAATGCTCATTAATTCAGGCATTCTTTAATCAAGAGTAAATTTATATATAAATCTTTCTTACAATTACTACTACAACATAGATATCTCTGGAGAATAATTAAGTTTTTAAACTCCTTCTTTCTTATCTACAATTATGATCAGAAAACCAGCCGTAGCCGGAATGTTCTACCCTAAGAATGCGGAAGAACTGAAGAAGCAGATTCAAGGATATTTAGAGCAAGCAGAAAATATTGACACCCACGGAAAACTTAAAGCACTAATCGTCCCTCATGCAGGTTACATCTATTCTGGAATCGTAGCGGCACAAGGATACAAATTATTAGAAGCATATTCTTTCAAGAAAGTTCTTTTACTCGGACCTTCACACTATCAAGCTTTTAATGGTGCAGCCATGGCGGAAGAAGATTTTCAAACACCGTTAGGTATAGTTAAAGTAGGAGATACAAAGAGTTGGCTCAAAGAGGATCTAGTGATTTCTTTTCCAGATGCACATCAACAGGAACATTCAATAGAAGTACAATTGCCTTTCCTACAAGAAACTCTGGGCGAATTTGAATTGCATGCGTTAGTGTTAGGGGCAGTAAATGAAGAAAAGCTGGCCAAATACTTAGCTACTAAAATTGATGAAAATACTTTAATCATTGTAAGTTCAGATTTAAGTCATTACTTAGAATACCAAAGAGCTATCCTTAAAGATAATGATACTATCAGCAAAATATTAAATGATGACCTCGGCCAATTAGATGCTTGCGGCAAAGTTGGAATTAAAGTGTTGATGCACTTAGCAAATATCAAGGGATGGGTTCCACAATTGATAGATTATCGCAATTCTGGAGATACCGCTGGAGATAAAAATAAAGTAGTTGGTTATGTTTGTATTACTTATACTACTTGAGAACCAAAATCTTTATTACTTCTGCTCAAGCCAGCTTAAAAAATGAACTTTCCAGAACTGTATCATAAATATAACCGAGAAATATGGCTAACCTTAACTACCATCGTGTGGGTCCTTCCTTATATTTTCATCAATAAAATATCGGTGGGAAGGACGGAAATGAGCTTTAATATATATTTTGATTCTGTATTCCCGGTCCTTCCAGTGATGGTGTTGATTTATGTCAGTAGTTTCGTGATGGTCTTCATGCCTTACTTTTTCGTCAAAGAAAAAGAACGTTTTAAAGCCGTGGCCAAGGGTTACTTAGTAGCCATGCTCGTAGGGTATATTACTTTCTTGCTTCTACCGATTAAAGCACTTCGACCTCTAATCACTAATACTGATATCTTCTCCAAAATGTTACAAGTATTATATTCACAAGATCTACCTTACAATAGTTTTCCTAGCTTGCATGTAGGTTTATCCATGCTCAGCGCCTTGATTATTATCCACGAAAACAAAAAGTGGGGAAGAGAAATGTTGATCTGGGCGGTATTGATTGCTATTTCTACTCTGGCTACTAAGCAGCATACTTTAGCGGATGTGATGGGGGGAATAGCGGTAAGTTTATTAGGATATTTTGTTTTCTTAAGAATTATTAAAAATGAATCCCATCAATCAACAAGGATTATTGAAATTGGCTCGAGAAGTTATTAAGGCTAAATTTGCTGATAAGAAATATGACTTAGAATTAATTCACAGCGAATTCAAAGAAAAAAGAGGAGTATTTGTAACCCTCACTAAGAAAGGAGAACTACGCGGCTGTATCGGTTTCATCCAGCCCACCAAATCCGTTTATGAAGCAGTGAAAGAGAACGCCTTAAATGCTGCATTTCATGATCCTAGATTCAAGCCGTTGCAGAAAGAAGAATTAAAAGAGATCAAAATTGAAATTTCTATTCTTAGTCAGCCGATTAAAGTGGATTTCAAAGAACCGGTTGAATTACTTCGAAAGTTGAAGCCTAAACATCATGGTGTAATTTTAGAGAAGAACGGACATCAAGCCACTTTCTTGCCCCAAGTATGGGAACAAATACCTGAACCGGAAGAATTCCTGCGTCATCTCAGTTGGAAAGCGGGATTAAGCATCGACGCTTGGAAATCAGCGAATATCTTTGTGTATGTGGTAGAGAAGTTTGAAGAGAAATGAAAATAAATCCTAACAAATATGAAGAACTATTCCGTATAGAAAGTGTAACTAGTTATTTTTGTAGTGAATTATTTATGTTTCAATATTCTAAACTGAATTGTTTAGTAATTCAAGACAAGAACACTTGGGAATCATTTCTTCCAAAGGAAGTTATCCAAACCTGTTTAGAAGAAGGATTAAAATTATTTTCTTCAAAGAATAATTTCAATAAATATATCCAAGAATGCTCCAAATATCAAAAAGAAGGTAAACTTCTATTGAAGAAATACACCCATTTACCAAAAGTATTAACTAAAGAACAATTCCAAGAGATAGCAGAAGTTACTAAACGAATTTGGGTTTACAAACACAAAGACGAGTTTTACTATTCTGATTTAGCTTATCAAAAGGCTAAAGAAGAGAAACATAAAATATTAAATAAAAATTTAGTTATCCTTGAACGAATAAAGACAGAACAAAGAGAAATTCATACCAAATTCTTTTTTGGTAACAACGCATTATTAAACCGTGTTTTATTAAAGATAGGATTGCAATTTAAGATAAACAAAAGATTAACCGATTTCTTGTCTTATCAAAACATTTTAGATTTGTTTGAGAACGGAAAGATTAATCTTTTAATATTGAAGAAAAGAAAGAAGTGCTATGCACTTATGGGCAGAAACGGAAAAATTCTCCCCTTAGGACAAAAAGAATCCTTAATCCTCTCAAAAGCATTTATTAAAAATCAGACTAACACTAATATTAAGGGAGTTGTTGCTTGCAAAGGGATAGTTGAAGGAAGAGCCGTAGTTGTTCCTACTAAGATCAAATTTACGGAGAAGACCATTAAGAATATCTTCAATAAAATGAAAAAAGGAGATATTCTTATTGCACATACCACCTCTCCAGAAATTACCTTACTCTGTCATAAAGCTGGAGCTATCGTTACTGATCAAGGCGGATTAGGTTCACATGCTGCTATCATCAGTAGAGAATTCAAAATACCCTGTATTGTTGGAACAAAATATGCAACCCAATTCTTTAAGACAGGAGAGATAGTAATAGTAAATGCTAACCAAGGTATTATTCATAAGAAAAGTTAATATTTATCCAGACTCATCTGCTCGCAAATTACGCTTTGCATTCGTAGTGCGGCACAAGAAAACAAACAACGATTTGTTTTCTGTGCAGAAACGAAATGGTTTTTTCATTTCTTGCATTCGCTCACTTTGTTCGCTCAACCCCACCAACTAAAACTTATCAAGACTGGTTTGTTCCTGCAGCTTTTTGGCTTTGATTCGACGCATCATTTCATCATCCTTTTCCAGAATCTCTTGGATTTCTGAAGCACGAGCAACGACTTCAGCAGGCAATCCGGCCAATTTAGCCACGTGGATACCGTAACTCTGGTCCGTTCCTCCCGGAACTAATTTATGCAAAAAAATAACTTCTCCTTTCACTTCACGCACGGCGATATTATAATTTTTAATCCGACTAAACTTCTCTGCCAGTTTGTTCAACACATGATAGTGAGTAGAAAAGAGAGTTCTCGCTTTGACTTTATTATAAATATACTCTGCCACACTCCAAGCAATCGAAACTCCGTCAAAAGTAGAAGTACCCCGACCAATTTCATCTACAATAATCAAACTATTTTCTGTAGCAGAATTAAGGATGGCAGCAGTTTCGCTCATTTCAATCATAAAAGTGGACTGACCGGAACTTAAATCATCATATGCTCCGACGCGAGTAAAGATTCTATCCACCATACCCAGTACCGCTTCCTCTGCCGGCACAAAGCAACCCATCTGTGCCATCAAACTTATTAAGGCTACTTGACGCATCAGGGTAGATTTTCCAGCCATGTTCGGTCCGGTAATAATCAGCATCTCTCCTTCTCCCATCTGTACATCATTGGCAATAAAATTATTCTCCATCTTTTCTACTACTGGATGTCTTCCGTTTCGGATTTGAATCACTCTATCCGGAACTAAACTAGGCTTGACATAATTATTTTCTAACGCTACTTTAGAGAAAGAGCACAGCACATCTAATACGGCCAGTTTCAAGGCTGCTTCTTGTATGGGTATGGTATGCTCGGCTACCTTTTTAGCAATCCCTTGAAATAATTGATACTCTAATTCCACGATTTTCTCTTCCGCACCGAGAATTTTCTCTTCAATTAATTTCAGCTCTTCAGAAATATAACGTTCCGTGTTCACGGTGGTTTGCTTTCTGGTCCAGTCTAAGGGAACATTAGCAACATTTCTGTGCGTCACTTCAAAGAAATATCCAAATACTCGAGTATAACCTAAACGCAAGGGAATACCAGCACGTTGCTTCTCTTTTTCTTCCAATTCCTGCAGATATTTCTTACTGTTATGCTTGATATCTTGCAATTGATCCAAATCAGGGTGATAACCGGATTTAATCAACCCTCCTTCGCGTAAAGAAACCGGAACATCTTCACGCAAAGAGATTTCTAACAGTTGCGCTACTTCGGGCAGCTCTTCCATCGTTCCAATTTCTTGCAACAGCGAAGTTTGCAATACACTTAGTTTTTTCTTAATCGCCGGAATTTGTTGTAAAGACACTTTTAACGACAATAAATCTCGCGCGTTAGCATTACCGTAATTCACTCTACTAATCAAACGTTCTAAATCGTACACTTGTTCTAATTTCATAATCAATTCTTCCCGTAGAATCACTTTTTTATTCAATTCTTCTACCGCATTCAAGCGTTTCTCAATCGCTTCCTGGTGTAATAGGGGCTCTTTCATCCACTTCTTCAACAAACGCGCACCTAAACAAGTGATAGTTTTATCTAAGACTGAAAGTAAAGTTCCGCGAGCACTTCCGTCCTTAATATTCTTCAACAATTCTAGATTGCGCAGAGTGCTCGAATCTAACCACATTTTATTTAAACTACCCATTAAAGAAATCTTTTTTAGATGGGTCAGGGAATTTTTTTGTGTATCAATCAAATATCTCAACAACGCTCCGCTCACGCTCACGTTTAGTTTCTTTTCTTCTAAACCAAAGGAATCTAAATTATGTAGATTAAAATGTTTTAATAATAATTCTTTGGCTTTATCGTAAGAAAAATGATAATCCATTAAATAATTTACATAACAACCACAGGTCTGAATCTTCTGAATCAGTTCTTGATTTACCTTAAGCGTTTCCGGCAGGATACATTCACTCGGATTGTATCTAGAAAGTTCATGAAATAATTGGGCCATATTATCTAAAGCAGTAGTGAAGAATTCACCAGTAGACAAATCGCAAGCAGCTAAAGCGAATTCTTCTCCGAAAGAAGTCAGGGCAAAAATGTAATTATTTTCTTTTTCGTTGAGCATAGAAGATTCAATGATGGTTCCGGGAGTGACGATTCTAACTAAACCGCGTTTGACCAATCCTTTGGCTAATTTTGGATCTTCCAGCTGCTCCACGATAGCTACTTTATATCCGCGTTTCACTAATTTCGCTAAATAAGGTTCGAGAGCATGAAAGGGTATTCCCGCTAACGGAGCTTTCTTATCTCCTTTTCCTCGCGCAGTTAAAGTAATTTCCAATTCTCTGGCAGCGGTAGCCGCATCTTCGTAAAACATCTCATAAAAATCGCCCATTCTTAGCATCACTAAACAATCGGGATGAAGTTTTTTCACTTCTTGATATTGTTTCATGCCTGGGGTAAGAATATCGTTATCTATATCCAGAACACTTACCCCATTTTTCCCGCTGTTCGTTTCTAGGTTAGAACTTTCCAAGCGCTTTTCACCACTTTCAACAAATTTCCCCTTAAAATAGCTTTAGAGAAAGTCGCTTTTTAAAGATTGTTGTGGTTAAGTGATATGTATTAAGTATAATATTGGTACAGTAATTTTTTTCTTTTCCCTTAAATTTCATCAGAAGGACAATTTCTGTCTAAGATAAACACTTTACTTTTACCGCCACAGAAAGAATCAATCAAACTTTGCATCTCTATCAATATATCTTCTAATTCCTTTTTGGTCAGAGGGGGAACAACTTCAATGTGAATCAAAGCAGATTTAGTTTCTTTATCTACTGCCGTGCGAGCAGATTTCCAATAATCAAACTTAGTTCCGATAACCCCGGAATTATCACGATAAATAAACGCTCCCTTCTTGATTCTAGCTAATAAATGCACTTTATCCTTCCCTTTAGAAAGTTCAAAATGTAAATTCCCATTAATTTTCTTTAAGTCATCGATCCCTATCGGAACTACATGCTGCAGAGAAAGGTAATTGATCAAATTAGTAAGTGTATCTTTAGCAGTAATACTTTTTTTATGCAAAACATTCTGCAATAATCTTTCTAAAGAAGTATGATAATGTTTAGCTTCCGATCCGAACTCTTTCTGCGCCGCTACCCATGGAGCAATCAAATTATGATTTTTCAGAGTTTCCGGATGAAATTCCATCCGCGCCAATTCTTCTCCCTCTTTCAGCAAATGTTCGGATTCACGTAGGTTTTTATGGTTATTGATACCTTTAATCAAAATAAAAGCAATCCTCAACTGAGGATGAAATTCTTTGAACACTTCAGCAGAAATGTTTAATTTCATTTTTTGGTCTTTCCAGGTTTACTTTGGAATAGAAAAATTATTTTTTCCCACATCTTAGATAATCCCTTTTTGTTATGACGAGAATACTTAAGATTGTAATGCAGATTCATCTGATCTAAATCATAACGAATATCTTTCAGAATCTTTACTTTCTGCCGTTGGTAATAAACGTTGAGGATAAGAATAAAGATGTATAACCCAAACAGCCCTCCGAAGATTAAGGTAATCTTTACGAATAAGGGTTGAAAGTTCTGCAGGATGGGATCAGCTAATTCTAACGCATTTACCGCAGTTTCACCTATTACCATAGATAGAAGTAAAGGTTTGTGGTATTTATAGGTTTCGCAGAAGTTAGAAGAAAAAAGTCGCCGCCTGGGCCAATTAGTGCGCTTTGAGCTAAGCTACTGCTTGCAAGAAATTAAGTTACTCTTTTTTTAGATAATTTATTTGCGAAAAAGAGGCGAGAAGCGCGGCCAAGGCGACTTTTTCAAAATTGTATTTATTTAAAAGAAATTTTTATAAAGGGAGTAAAGAAAGCAAGGATTGCAGCCCCGTCGTCTAGCGGACTAGGATAGTGCCCTTTGGGCACTTATGGAAGCAAGGCATTGACTGCGGTTCGAACAGTTCTGTTCGCCAACGAACGGAAAACGAAATTCCGCACGGGGCTACTTTTTTCTTAAAAAGTAGCAACCTTTAAAAGCCACTTTACTTTTGATTAAACTATGACCTTCTTATACCTGTTAGCCCCGATGGAAGATTTTACGGATAATGCCTTTAGAGCCTTGTGCTATAAATATGGTGCAGACTTTACTTTTACTCCGATGTTAAGCATCGATGCTCTGGCTAAGAAGAATGAACAGACGTGGAAAGAGTTAGATTTTGGGGATAATAATGCCCCGGTGATAATTCAATTGCTGGGCAATAACGAAGAAAGCCTACGAAGATTCTTAACCTTGTTTAAACCGTCTCCGGGCTTCCGCGGATTTAACCTTAATTGTGGTTGTGTCGATCCAAAAGTGATTCAGAAAGGATACGGCTGCGCTTTGATGAAAAGAGTTTCAAAAATATCCAAATTGGTTGAGATTATCAAAGAGTATAATTATCCCGTGTCTATAAAGATGAGGTTAGGATTAAATAATTATGAGAAACAAAAGAGAGTATATTTGAATCTGATCAAAACGATTAATGCAGACTTTTTTATAATTCATGCTCGTCACGGAAAAGAGACTTACGCTGATAAAGCAGATTTTTCTCGGTATAAAGAATGTGTGGGAACGGGAAAGAAAATAATCGCTAATGGAGATATTAGAACTATCGAACAAGTGAATCAGTTGATAGATATGGGATTGGGGGGAGTAATGATTGGAAGAGCAGCAGTAGAGAATCCGCAAATCTTTAGTATACTTAAGAAAAAAAGTTTCTTAAGCCCAGAAACAGTCAAAAAGGAATATTTAGCTTTAGCAGATAAATATCATTCTACGGAAAGGAATAAAAAGAATATATTGAAGAGATTAAAACAAGAAAAATAAAAAAACATTTTTCAATTGTAAATAAAGGCCTTCATATTTTATTTACAAGAATAAAAACCCTAATCAATCTTCAAAGCGCGCATGATCTTGTCCAACTTGCGGTTGATTTCTTCCAAATCTCGAGAAGATCCTCCCCCTCTAGATTCTCCTTCTTCCTTCTTGCTGAAACATTCGCTGCAATAAACCGGTTTGCCTCTAGTCGGTTTGAAAGGAACCTTACACTCCTTCTCACAGCGGTCGCAGATCACATCAAACATCTCTAACTCTGGTTTATCTCTTCCTCCGAAACGTGGTCTGTCAGCAGCATCTCTTCCGCCGAATCCCCCCCGAGGAGGTTCTCTTCTTCCGAATTTACTGCTGCGTTCAGCATCTCTTCCGCCGAAACTAGGTTTGCGGCCAAAACTAGGTCTTTCTGAACCGGAGTCTCTTCCTAATTTGCTTCGATCATATTTTCTAAATCCTGCCATTGTAAGTACCTCGTGATATATACACTAAAATAACCTTTCTCGTTTATAAATATTTGCTGGAAAAAAATTAATAAACTAAAACAAAATTCCCCATTCATGAAACAACCTTTCATTGAACTGAACTCTTTGGTCAAGATTCTAAATTGGGCTTCTACCGGAGGACAAGCTAAACTACTTATCCGTTCTGGAGCGATTAAAGTTAACGGAGAAGTGGAAACCAGAAATGGTAAGAAATTACTAGCAGAAGATGTCGTAGAATACCAAGAAAAGAAGTATGTGGTGGGAAAAGAAGTAAAGTTGTAATTCTAAAACAAAATGTTTTAAAAAGGGGTTCATTTCTGGTTAAAAGATGGAACATCTCAGCGCTTATGATTATTGGAACCGAGAAGAGTTGAATCGGATTAGAGAATTCGCTCAAGGAAAAAAGACTCCTTTCTTAGTAGTAGATTTACAAAAGATCAGTTTGAAATTTGAAGAAATAAAAAGAAATCTTCCTTATGCCCAAATTTATTACGCCGTTAAGGCTAATCCTCTTCCGGAAGTGATTGAACTTCTCCACGAAAAAGGTTCCTATTTTGATGTCGCTTCCATTTATGAAATAAATTTGTTATTAGAAGCTGGAGTTCCTCCGGAAAAGATGAGTTACGGTAATACTATCAAGAAAGAAGAAGATATTGCTTATGCTTATGAAGTGGGTATTCGTATCTTTACTACTGATTCAGAAAGCGATCTTAAGAAGATTTCTCGTAACGCTCCCGGTTCTAAAGTAGTTTTTAGAATTATCTCCGAAGGAAGCGGTTCTTTTTCCGATTGGCCTCTTTCCAAAAAGTTCGGAGCTCATCCAGAAATGATCCACAAACTCATTATAGAGGCAGTAAAAATGGGCATCGTACCATATGGACTATCTTTTCATGTCGGATCGCAGCAACGAGATGTTGGACAATGGGACCTCGCTCTGGCTATTTGTCATGATATTTTTGAAGAAGTAGAAAAAGACGGAATAAAACTTCAAGTATTAAATTTGGGAGGAGGATTTCCGGCCAAGTATCTTAATCCTACTTTAAGCATGGAAGAATATGCTCGCAAGATTACCCAATACTTACAACGTCACTTTAAAGAAATGCCGCAAATTATGATCGAACCAGGAAGATCGCTCACTGGAGATAGTGGAATTATCGTCAGTGAAGTCTCTCTGGTTTCCAAAAAATCAGAATATACTCCTAACAAATGGGTGTATTTGGACGTGGGTAAATTTGGTGGATTAATAGAAACTTTAGATGAATCCGTAAAGTATCCTATTTTTTTAGAAAAGTACTTAGATTCTAAACCGCAGAAGTATGAAGAAGTGATTTTAGCCGGACCGACTTGCGACAGTTATGATATTCTTTATGAACGAACTCGTTACAAACTGCCGGCCGATATTACTGATGGAGATAAAGTTTATATCTTTACTACCGGAGCTTATACCTTATCTTATTGTTCTATCTGCTTCAACGGCCTTCCTCCTTTAAAGAGTTATGTAATTGATTTGGGAAAGGATTAGAAAAAAATATAGTTGGATAATTACTTATAATATAATACAAGAATTAAAACTTAGTTCCAGGCAGAACTAAAGTAATTCCCGGATGCAGTTTCTTGCCCTTATTAATTCGACTAATTTCTGGATGCATTAATGGATCGCCGTATCTGGTATTAGCAATCTCCCAATAATTATCCCCTTTTTGTACTACATAACTTGTTTCCGCAATAGGAACCGCATTAGGGATAACCAATTCTGTACCTACTTCCAATCTTCGCGGATTAGGATTATTATTAGCTGCTAAAATTTCTCCAAAACGCTTATGATTCAAATAATATTCCCCAGCTAATCCCCAGGCCGTATCTCTTTTCTTAAGCACATGTTTAACTGCTGTAGGAAGAACATTCGCTTCTACAGAAGGAGTAACAACTTTCTCTTCTTGAAGAGGGGCAACCAATGGTACTTCTCTTTCTATTTCATTATATACTACTGGAGCAGCATCGGTTAAAACATAAGCATCCAGAGAAGCGCCAGGAGAAACAGCGTTTCTTTCTTCAATATCGGCACTTCCACCCAAAAAAACACAAGCAACAGTTAGAGCAGCAGCGGCAGCGACAGCAGCACGCTTGACCCCAGAAACCATTCTCTGTCTCAAAGGTTTTCTTTTAAAGGGAATAACTTTAGCTTCTGGTAATTGTTCCTCATCTTGCGGAGAGGCTACCGTTTCAATTGTAAGAACATCCGGAGTTAAACCTTTCTTTTCTACTAAAATATCTTGAATACTAGTACATTGATCTTGCAAGCGTTGATAAGCGTTCATACTGGCCGTATCTAAAACATATCCGCTCTGAACTTTATCTTCTAATAAAGATTCCACGCCCTGACGAACACTGTTTAAAGTATAAAAGCCAGCTTTACTGTAAAGTTTATCTTTTTCTTGAGCAGTTAGCCAAGATCTTACTAACACTAACCGTTCGTAAACCGTTTTCTGTTCGTCAGCTAAAATGGAAGTAACATCCTTTCCTTCTACTGCCTTTCTTTGCTGTTCTAAGTAAGAAGCTTTTCCTAAAGCTTTTCTATAAGTAGAAAGCAACTCGCTTAACTCAACAGAAGTATTAGCTGAATTCTTGGCTTTTTGATATGCTTGCTTCAAATTATCTCGAATCTGTTTTAATTCTGTCGCAGAATAAGTTTCTCCAGCAGTAGACAATTCTGTAACTACAGTAGAAATATATTCTTGTGGATGATCATTATGGGAAGGAATAGCCGCAGCAATTCCAGCGATATAACGACTTTTATCTAATTGTGCCAAAAGAGAAGGAAGAGCTACTTGAGGATCTTCTTTGGGAAGAGAAGTAGTTTCAGCATTAACCCGCGCTTCTAACTGTTGGCGGCTTTCATATAGTTGTCTTTGTTCTTCTAATACCTTAATCTGACGTAAAGAAGCAGCATAAGTAGAAAGCATTTCTTGCCGAACCGCTGGTTCCAATTTATCTTTTGTTTCTAAGTAAGCTTCACGAAGTTGTTCTCGCACTTGACCTAATTCAACTAAAGAATAAGTTTCTCCATTCTTTTGAAGTTTTGGACCCATCACTTCAATAAAATCTAAGGGATTATAAGCAGGAACTAAATGTACTTTATCCCCTTTTGGAGTTACATATTCTCTACAACCAGGAATACATAGCACTCGATTTAAGTAGCGAAATGCTTCCATAGCAGCTTGATCAATAGGATGATAACCAATTCTGTTGGTTCCGATTTCAAAAGTTGGAGTTGAGTTTAACGTTTTTTTCCCTTATTTAACTACACATAAGTAGTGTTTATATCTTAAATAACGCGTTTATTTATAAATCTTTGGGATATTTATCATTATTCAGTAGTTATTAAGTTATTAAAAAGCAGATGGTAGAAAGTGACGGACGCTACTTGAAATTTATTCATCATGGCCTTTCCTCAAATTCTACTTACTGCCAGAAATTTTTATAAATGAGACAAAGAAAGTAAGGAATACAGCCCCGTATTGTAGTGGACTATCATTCAAGGCTCTGATTTAAGGAAAGAGAGACCTTGAGACCGCGGTTCGAACAGTTCTGTTCGCCAACTGGGAGCGAGGTGCGGCATTCGCAAACTGCGTTTGCTCAACCCCACATAAGTTAGCGACGGAAAGCGAAATTCCGCGCGGGGCTAATGGTCATCGTGCTCGCTTCGTGGGCTATCTAAATGAGCTCAGGGGCGGCACTTCTTTTATCACTTTTTCTGGCAAAAGAACACCGAAGGCAGAAGTTCCGGCGGGGCTACGACCCGCAATTTACCCAAATCAATACTACTTAAAAGTAAGGATTATTTTTATAAATACCAACTCTTTTTGAATCAAAATGGGAAAGTTACTCAATATTGCCACAATCGTTACCTTGAGCCTTTGTAGTAGCCAATGTCAAGGAAAATTGGAACAAAAATTATTGGCAGCAGAAGTAGCCAAAACTAGCAAAGATTATTTTGCCCAAGTAATTGAAGGAGATAAAACATTATCCAAATTAATCGCTACTGGAAAATTGGCTCATTATATTTCTGAAGAATTAACAAAATTAGAACATTTTACTCCAAAAGGTTACCCACAAAGCCAAGATTTTGGCCATGGAGATATGGAAAACCAAGAGAAGCCAAGCGAAGGCTACCTTAAAAATTTTAAACAATTTTTCCTAACAGATACTTATTTTCTTTTGCAAGCTCTTAAGGACATTGAATTTAGGAAAGAACTTGGAAGAGAGTTAGAAGCAGATACGAAAGATAAAAGCAGTGAGCACGGAGGAGTATTACGCTTATTGCCCAACGGAAAAGTAAAGATAGAAGTGATACCCAGTTATGATGGTCCAAATATGCTCGATGATTTCGGATTTGGTCATCGCCAAGACCCCGACAGCACCTACACTCCCACAGACATAAAATATACTTTAGATGTTCTAAACCATTTTCACTTCCATGCTAGATTAACAGACCATAGTGAATCTGCAGTATTATCTGCAGCAGATTATTGGTATGGAGGAGTAGTATTTACAAGAGTTGGCGGGAATAAATTTAATGTGGACGCAACTTTATTTTATGAAAGAGAGGATAAAAAAGTAATTAAAGTTAATATCGACCTTGGAATTTATCAGTATTAATCATTCTGAGAAGTAATACAATCTCCGATTTTGTAATACACGTCTCCGCGCGGGGCCACTATTCTTTATGGAAAGTTATCACTACACCAAACGACTATTTTCTAACCTAGGTGACCACAAATAAGCTCAAATGTAGTCACCTAAGACCAAAACATTTAAATATGTAGTCACCTATTATTAATATATGCACATCGAAAAGAGGAAATTGGGAAAAGTAATCAAGTATTTCTTATCTCATTCCTACCGAGAAGGAAATCAAGTTCATAAGTTTAGAAAGTACTTAGGACAAGATTTAAACCAAAAAATCTTAGAAGAAAGAAGACTTATCGCTGAAAAACTAATTTTAGAAGAGACCCATAAATATGCCATCATTAACGATCCTCTTCAGATAGATTTACCTAAGGAAGAAATAGACAGCATAAAAAAACTAGAAGCACAAATCCCCTTAAAGATATCTCATCTATCAGAGAAAGACTGGAAAGAATTCTCAAAATTATTTACTTACAATACTAACGCTATCGAAGGAAGTAAACTGAACCAAGCCGAGGTAAAGGATCTGTTAGGCAAAGACAAGTGGCCAGACAAATCTAAAGAAGATATTGCTGAAGCTTTTGGGGTAGATGAAGCCATTTCTTTTATTAGAACCACCAAAGAGCATATTTCTTTAGAATTAATCAAGGAAATTCATAGAATTGTTTTTAAGAATTCTAAGTCCTTTGGTGGGAAGTTCAGAAAGAAAGGAGAAGAAGTAGTGGTGATGAACGGCTACAATGTCGTCGTACATGAAGGAGCACCACAAGCAAGGATCATTCCTTTGCTTAAAAAATTAGTAGATTGGTATAATAAGAACAAAGACAAATACCCAGGGATAATTTTAGCTGCTGTAGTTCACAATCAGTTCGAAAATATCCACCCTTTCGCTGATGGAAATGGACGTGTAGGAAGAATTCTCCTTAACAACATTCTGATTAAACATAACTTGCCTCCGATGAATATTGATTTTAAGAATAGAATAGAATATTATGAATCCTTACAAGAATATGAGAAACTTCACGATTTAAAGCCAACCATTAAGCTATATCTTAAAGAATATTCTGAACTGAAGAAAAAACTAGATGACCACAAATAAGTTCAAATGTGGTCACCCACCCAGATAAGAAGTAAACTATATATACCCAAGAATAATCCTAATCTAAAAAGAGGTTTGAAGTTGAATAATAAATCCCTAATACTTTTGGTCTTTACGGTAATTCTACTTTCTACCATCGTCATAGCTGACGGACCCGGCCCGGGCTATGAAGTGGCCGATTTCATAAAGATTTACTTTGAACAGGGAGAACCAGCGGCATGGAGTCATTATTTGGAATGTTGGAATAGCGTACCTGGAACCGACAAGTGGACCGGGGTGTGCTATACTAAATATGGGATTTCAGGTCCTTACGGAATTTCTGTGAATCAAGATTGTAATCAAGCTTGCGAATCACATTATTTTGAAGCGTGATATGAAGCAAGTGTCGCTTATATGGATTATTTACGAGAATTTCTTTCCACGGAAGAGAGTTTAAAAAAGATTTTGGATTCCAATTTTCTGAATGATTATAGCACTCAGTTTGATTATTTTGCTAAAAGTGTAGTCTCGGACCTTACTGAAGATAAGATCATGGGAAAATCTACTTCTAACAGTAATGGAAATACCTTTTATCGTGCTCGTCCACCAGTATTTGATTACCCCCGATTAGCAAAAGATTATGGGATTGTTGTTCCAGAGGAACACTATTCACAATATATTGGTACGGTTCCAATAACTTCTGGTGGTGCAGATTATTCTGAAATATCGGGTACTTATGGTAATTCTGATTTAGATATATTAAGAAACAAATATATTCCTCGCTTCTTAAAGAGCCAAGCCGAAGCAAATCAGATGATGGAAGAGATAAAAGCAAAACGGACCCAACAAAAAACAGCAGCAGTGAATATTCCTACTGTTACAGAAGAAGAGCAAGGTTCAAGCTCCACCGAAGTTCCTGCTATATCTCAACCTAAATCTGAAGAACAAATACCCATCACCGCGGCAGCAAAAACTAAGATTAATGCGGCCATTCAAAAAGCATTAACGGAAGGGATATCAACAGAAGAAGCAGACCAAATTAGAAAAGAAGTGCGGTCATACAAAGTCAACTTGCCCAATACTGCTGCTGGTAAAGATGTAATTGCTGGTTTTCCCGAAGAAAGCAGAGTTTCCACCATTTATGCTACTGCCACCCAACCGATTGAGAATATGGAATTTCAAGCAGATTTTTTTGATATTGATAAACATCCCGCCCTTTTTGATAAATCAGTTTTTATTCATGATCAAGGTTATCCCACTCCAAATATTCCTCCCCCCGAAGATAAATATCAACCCATTGAATTGATTGGATTAAAAACTAGCTGGCAGGGGGAGAGCGTCGTGCTGGGTGCTGGCAAAACTTCTAATGAGGAGTGGTTAGCGAATGAAGCCTCCAAGTTAAAGGATGCAGATCTGGATAATTATTTCAAGGATTACTATTTTACCTTCCGTTTGCCTCCGGAAATTATTACGGCTGGGAAAATTATTGTACCACAAAAAACCAGTAGTGGCGATTATATGATTGATGCTTCTTGGGGTTTAGATCACATCATACTGCTTCACTATAATTACGAAACTGAAGAATGGGATCCCGTTTCAACTAAATCTGTCGGCAAATGTGATTTGAAATTTTGTGCATTTACTGCCGGTCCCACCACTGGAAAAAGTTATTATCTGATTGTTAGGGAAAAAGAATCTACTAATTATGCTCCTTGGATCCTACTAATCGCTGCTTTGGTTGAAGTAGGAGTTATAATATTAGTCCAAGTGATGATGAATCGAAAATTAAAGCAGTATCAAAAGGAGAAGAAAGAAGGAAAGGGAACCGCCAGTTTAATTTTAGGAATTCTTTCACTATTATGCTTCTTGGCCCCTTATATCGGGCTTATTTTAGCTGGACTATCTTTAATATTCTCTATGATTCAGAATAAAGTCCTTCCTACTAAATTTTCTCGAGCCGGATTTATATTAGGTATTATTGGATTAACATTAAACAGTTTTGCTTTTTTAATAAGTATAATTACCCTATTTGCGATGGTTTAAGTAAGGAAGTAGAGTAACTTTAGAGTTCTCCACCGCAAAATTCTTAAACCACTCACACATTTCTTTTTCCCATGGAAAAAAAGTTATTCCTCAATTGGCTCATTTTAGTACTAATTATATTAGAGATAGTACTCTCCGCTTCTTTGGTTTATCAAAGCTGGCAAGGATCAAACTTATGCATCGTAGGCAATCCGGCTTCCTGCAATGACGTCCAGAGCAGCAGCTACGGCAAGATTTTCGGAATAAAAATAACTTATTTAGCCTTTTTCGCTTTTGTGGCTCTGTTAGTATTATATTTCAGTAAAGAAAAGTGGTTTTTGTTTTGCGCCGGTATCGGTACCCTTGGTGCAATTTACTTCCTTTTTATCCAGATTTTTGTCATCAAGATCGTCTGCTCCACTTGCTTATTAGTGGATGGAATGATGATGGTTATCTTTATTCTTTCACTAGTAAATAGAAGAATAACAAAATAAACCTATTTCTCTTCTGCCAACAGAAACACATTCTTCTGCTTGAACAAACTGAATCTATGGCTACTCTGCCTATCTGTAACTAAATTATTCTCTTTAGCAAATTGCCAATACTCTTCCGGAGGGATATCCAATCTTAAAGTCACGTTATAATCATCATAATTTTCTTGCAAATAAGTTGAAATCTCTGTAATATCAGTAGAAGAAAGTACCGAAACAAACACTTTTTGGGTCTTGATTAAAGGATTAATTTCAACTAAGCATCTTTTCTTATCCAGACTAAAAACAGGGAAATCGAACAAGGACACGAAACCTTGCTCCACTAAACAGCGATTCAAAATCACAAAATCATGGGTAGGAAAATCAGAATGTAATTTTTCTTGAGCTTGAGAAAGCACACTCTCTGCTCGCTCGTGAGAATAATTCAAACTTAAATTCAAATGCTCATCATCCTGGAAGAAAGAAACGGTTTTCCCTCTCCCGATATAGGCAGTCAAGCGACTGCAGCGATCCCCTTCTCCATAATATTCCAATTCCGCTTTCCCGAAAAGAAAAGGATATTTAGCCAGCAGTTCTGCCGCTTTCTCTAAGGGGCGAAATTCATAGACTAAATATTTTGTTGGATATAAATGATGTAATTCAGACAATTCCGGAGAATACTGTCCGGCTTCGCGCCAAGAATCGCACAACATTACTTCACAATCTGAAATTAAAGGCAGCACCCGTAACGGACTTAAAGCATCATCATTGTAAATTTGGGGTTTGATCGGAAGATGCTGTAGATGAAAAGCTAGACTGACATTGATCCGTGCCAACCAAAAGCGAATGGGATCTTTTTCAATTCCAATCGCTGAACATTCCTTACACAATTCAATTAACTGCGCTCCCGCTCCACAGCTGATATCGACCACTTTCTCTTCCGGAAAAGTTGCAACAATTTTTCTAGCGCGATATAATCCAAATTTTTGCGGAGTAGAATAACTTAAAGAATATTCATCTAGTAACAGAAAATCAGGAAAGCCGCGTTTTTGCAACACTTCGCGCGCATGAACAAAGTTGGCCAGAACTTGAAATTTAACCGGAATCTCGCTGCCCGAAACTTTCAGAGCTCGTACTGTTTCTATTTGCCCCAATAATTTCTCCGGCTCCGCTTCTGCTAATTGGGATAATCGCTCCAGTTCGGCCAATAGGTCAATTTCCCCCATTCTCTTCTCAAGGTAGAAAACATTTATAAACATTATTGTAACATTATACAACAATGAAAAGAGGGGTAGTTTGGGGGATAGGTGTAATTCTAGCCATACTACTGATTATTCCTTTGATTCAGGCGGTTCAGATCGATCCGGAAGTGTTGCAGAAGATTTCTAATGGAGAAGAAGTTTCCGTGATTGTGGTGTTAAAAGACCAACCGGTTCCGGAAGGGAGAGTGGGTGTCGCTTCTGCTAATACTGATGAATTCTCTCGAAGAAAAGAGATGATAAACAAAGTGCAGAAAGAAGTATTGGGAAAGCTGAAAGTGAAAGAGCAAGGGAAAGTAGGCAGTTTAGGAATTGCTTCTACGGAAGATTATGATTTAGAATTGAAACACCAGTATTCTATCATCAACGGTTTTAGTGGGAAGGTGACAAAAGAAGGGTTGGATAAGTTACAACGGGAAAATGCTGTAGATAGTATTTTTCTTAACCAAGAAAAACATATCCTCTTGAATGATTCTGTTCCCTTGATTCAGGCTGATTCAGTTTGGAATTTGAGCGTTAATGGAATTAATATCAATGGCAGCGGACAAACTGCTTGTATTTTAGACACAGGAGTGAACTATAACCATACTGGATTAGGAGGAGGT
Organism: Candidatus Woesearchaeota archaeon; assembly: GCA_043797205.1. Lineage (GTDB taxonomy): Archaea > Nanobdellota > Nanobdellia > Woesearchaeales > GW2011-AR9 > JACRPH01. The sequence continues at coordinate 9,878 of JAZDQB010000021.1, read as the reverse complement.
TGGGGAAATAAAGTTATTTGGGGATACGATTATTATAATAACGATGCCGATCCTTGGGATGATAATGGACACGGCACGCATGTAGCCGGAATTATTGCTTCAACTAATAGTACTTTTCGTGGAGTTGCTCCGGAGGCAAAATTAATTGCTATTAAAGTATGTAACGCTGATGGAAATAGTTGTCCTGATGATGACATTCTAGCTGGAATGGAATGGTGTATCAATAACTATACCCAATATAATATCTCTGCAATTAGTATCAGTTTGGGCGGTGGTCTATTTACCTCTTACTGTGATCAAAGCGGAAGTATCGATTCCACTTATGCTACTTTAATAAATTTAGCAGTATCCAAAAACATTTCTGTAGTTATAGCCACTGGAAATACTAACACTGTATGCACGGGAGGTGTAGCCACAGGGATAGCCGGTCCGGCATGCATTACTAACGCCACTCGAGTTACTGGAACGGATAAGTTTGATGCTATGGGCACTTATGCCTGCCGTCATTATAATTTCACAGACACATTAGCTGCTCCCGGATTAAACATCGTCTCTTTATCTTATGGAGGGGGGACAACCACCAAAACAGGCACTTCCATGGCTACTCCGCATGTTTCTGGAGCAGTAGTTTTGTTACAACAATATTATCGTCTAACGCATAACAGCACCCTTACCCCGAACCAGATCAAACAAATCTTAAATAGTACTGGAGAAAGTATTAATGACACTGCCGGATCGGGATTATATTTTTCTCGAATCAATGTTTATGCTGCAATTAACTCCATTGATGACACTAACATTAGCATCTTCTCCCCATTAAATAATTCTCATCATAAAACATTTTTTAACTTGAACATAACCATAAGTGATGAAAATAGTATCATCTCTTCTAACTACAGCCTCACCAATTCTTCCGGGAACATTACTCAAAGCAACTCCAATAATTCCATCAATCAGAACAGTTATACCTGGTCAGATCTAGTAAACATTTCTAACTCTACCTTCAACGAAGGAAATTACACCCTTACCCTTTGGGCTAACGATTCTTTAGGCAATACCGCCACTGCTTCCGTAAATTTTGTAGTAGACAAAACTATTCCAAATTTAACAGTAATACAAACCCCTTCCGCTCCGATTTACAACAACGACACTTTAATATTTAGAATAAACGTCTCCGATAATTTACCTTTAAACAGTTCTATAATCTATTTTGAATCAAACTTCTCCATTAATTGGACCAACTATTCTATGAGCAACGAGAATAACATCACTTTTAACTTCACCCTCCGCGGAACCAGCAATTTAACCAATCGCAGAAATATTGGCTATCGTTTTCATATTTTAGATCTAGCTAGTAACGTAAATAGTAGTGAAACCTATAATTTTACGGTGCAGAATCGTAATATTACTATAATAAATATTACTGCTCCACTTAATGCTAGTGTTTTAGAAGTGGGTAACCAAACCAATTTTACTTCTGTGACGATAGACCCGGACGGAGATACCTTAACTTATAATTGGAGCATTAACGGAACTGCCGTCTCCAGTACTCAAAATTTCACTTATCAGTTTAACACTACTGGAAATTATTTAGCTGTTCTGATAGTATCCGACGGATACGTAACTAACACCACTAACATCACCATAATCGTAAACGATACTCTTCCACCCAATACCACTTCCATCTCTTACGATACTTCGGTACATTTACAGCAAGATCTCAATCAAAGTGTAACTGCTACTATCTTTGATTATTCAGGAGTGTCTAATGTTACTTTGTATTTCAACAATACTGTATTCAATTCCACTTGTAATACCACCAATACTTCTTGGAACTGCAGCTGGTCTTGGAACAATTTTATCGTTGGAACCTACAATTTCACCCTAAATATTACTGACAACTTTACTACCACCCACACTAACAGTTCTATTTATTCTTTCAGTGTAACTTCTTGTTCAGATGGAGTGCAGAACGGAAATGAAACCGGAACAGATTGCGGTGGAAGTTGCAATTCTTGTTCCAGCTCTTCCTCTAGCAGCAGTAGTTCCAGCGGTGGAGGATCGAGCAGTGGAGGCGGGGGTGGAACTACCACTACTACTTATGTCGCTGCCGAATCGCAATTGCAAACAGGATATACTACTACTATTGCTAAGGGAGATAAGATCAAATTTACGATAGCCAAAGAAGAGCATAATCTTTCTATTGAAAGTATGACTGCTTATGCCGTAAATGTTCTGATTCAAAGCAGAACCCTCCGTGCTCTTTTCTCCGTCGGAGACACTTTAAAATTTGATTTAGATGAAGACAGATATAATGATTTAAGTGTGACTTTAAACAGTATCAATGCTTCTCAAATCAAAGCAGGCTTTACCTTGAAGAGCATCCATGAAGCTAAAACACCTCTTCCCGCCTTACCGAAAAATAACACCAACTTAACTTCTAATATTACTACTCTAAATATAACCTCTCCAGAGAATAATCAAACTACAGTTATGGAAACAGAAGAGTCTTCCTGGTGGGAAAAGATTAAACTTAAATCACTTACTTTACCGCTTCTAGCTTTAGCCGGCTTCATCTTTATCCTTTCTGCCTTGATGTATTGGAGGATGCGCCAGAAAAGAAAGAAAAAGAAGTATCCGTTCTTGCCCTTAAAGGGATAAATAACAAAAATAACCTAACTTGACCAAAAAGTTTATATATTAACTTAAGTTAATATCTCTTAATTATGGTTAACATATATAAACTAAAGTTAACATTACTGCAACAAGGGATATTACGTCTGCTTTTCATCAAGACTGGAACTTCATTGAATGCACGAGCCATAGCTAAAGCATTAAATGTTTCCCAGCCGGCCGTTTCTAAAGCGCTTCCCTTGCTGAAAAAGGAAGAATTTCTAAAGATGGTCAAAGACAAAGAGTCAAAAAGGTTAGCAATTGAATTAAACCGAGATGATTTTCAACTTCTTTGGTTGAAAAGAGCAGACAATCTGAAGCAGATTTACGAATCAGGATTGGCCAAATATCTTTATGATTCATTTCCAGGAGATACTATATTCCTATTTGGATCTTATGCTATGGGAGAAGACACCATTAAATCTGACCTGGACTTAGCAGTAATTGGAGCAAAAGAAAAGTCATTAAACCTTACTGCTTTTGAGAAGATCCTTCAAAGACCTATCATAATTAATTATTATCCTTCTCTCCAAAATATTGATAAACACCTCCGGAATAACATCCTTAATGGAATGGTCCTAAAAGGGGCGGTAGAACTATGAAGAGCTTTGAAGAAAGGGAGAAAGAAAAAAGAGAAGATGGATTACACCTTAAATAGAGCACATGCTAAGATCCTGTTAGGCTATTTACTAGTTACCGTAGTATTTGGATATTTCTTAATCACAAACTATGTTGATGTTCCAAGCACTTCTTTAACCGGTTATGTAATATTTGAAGGAGGAACCAGAGTAAGCACGGAAAAAATGGATCCGGCCTTAGTGCAAGAAATCCAAAATGGAAATGCTCAACCTAAAATTGTAATTATTTTAGAAGAGAACTCTCAAACCTCTTCCCAAAACACAGAACAAAGAGCGGAAGCCATTCAAGAAAATCAGCAGCAAGTGCTTGAAGAATTAAAAAATAATGTAGAGGTAGTGGTTCCGGAAGAGAAAATGGATATTTCTACCACTGACGGAAAAGCATCAGCAGAACAAGTTCAACAAGAAATCCAACAAGACAAACTTCCCGATGCAGAACAAATCGTGCAAGAGCAGCAAATTGATTTTGAAGTAACCCAAACTTATGATACTGTGAATGCTTTAGCCGGACAAGTTCATGATCCACAAGCCTTAGTAGAATTAACTCAGAATGAGAATGTTAAGAAGATTCTGTTAGATTATCCGGTAAGCATAAACTTAGATCAAAGTGTGCCCAAAATGAACGTTCCGGCAGTATGGAATACTACCATCAATGGCACTATCATTGATGGCAGCGGAGAAACCATCTGCATTATTGATACAGGAATCGATTATACCCATCCCGCTTTAGGAAATTGCCATCCTCTGGCCTATGAATTAAACGGAGAAATCGAAGAGCTTTCCGCTCCGGTGCAATCAGAACATCCCTACACCAATAATTATGACCATACCTGGATTATCACTAAAGAAAATTATTCGAACTTAGCCCTTCACTTTACCAATATCTCTTTAGAAACGTTGGGCAACGGAGATTCTTTAGACCGAGTTTACATTTACGATCAGAATAATCGTACTTTAGCCATTTACAAAGAAACACTTTCAGACGTTTGGACTCCAGCCGGAGAAGGAAATACATTATATGTGCGTTTAGTAAGCGATGGCTCAGTAACTAATTATGGTTTCTTAATTGATAAAGTAATCAATGGAATTACTACCACTAACCTCCACTGGGAGAACTGTAGTAAAGTTATTGGCGGATGGGACGCTTACAACAACGACCCTGATCCTAAAGACGACCATGGCCATGGCACCCATGTAGCCGGAATTGTCGCTTCTAATGATAACACTTATCGCGGCGTAGCTCCGGGAGCAAAACTGGTCGCAGTAAAAGCTTTAAGCGCTGGTGGAAGTGGATATTCTTCCGACGTAGTAGCAGGAATCGATTGGTGCAATCGCAATGCCGAAAAATATAACATTTCTATTATTAGTATGAGTTTAGGTTGTGACGGCTCCAGCTGTACGCACTACCAAAATAATTGTCCGAATGATTTAACTGCTGCAGTAATCTCTGACTCTTACGCTAAAGACATTTCTATTTTCATCGCTGCCGGTAATTCCGGCTGGACCGATGGCATCTCTAATCCTGCCTGTGTTCCTGCTGCTATTCCGGTAGGAGGGGTGTACGAAAACGACAACATCCGTTTTAATCGGGGAAATCTGTTGAAATTACTTGCTCCGGCTACCAACATTCAATCTAGTGTACTAAACGACGGATGGAATTCCTTAAGTGGAACTTCCATGGCCACTCCCCACGCAGCGGGAGCAGCTGCCTTATTACGACAATATTGGAAATTAGTTTACGGAGAAGAATTAACTCCGGACGAAATCCAACAACAGTTCTTTGAAACGGGTAAGAGCGTTTATGATTCTGCTTCAACCAGAAATTATTCACGTATTGATATGTATACGGCATTAGGAATAAACACTAGCGCTACCGAAAACCTATCTAATACCACCATTACTCCCAGTAATCTAACTCTCACTATTTATTCTCCACAAAATAATTCTTACTGGAACTCTGATTTCTACCTTAACTTTACTCTTAATGCTTCCCAAAGTAATTTAAGTTACATTGAATATGATTTAATGAATGTAATAGGAAATGTTTTCTTAACCTACCAAAACTCTTCCCTAAATTTAAATTACTTTGAATATACCCAATATCTTAACCTCAGCGAAAATAATCTCAGTGATGGAGAATATAATTTAATCTTTTATTACAACAATACTATTGGAAACAATGAAAGTAAAACTTATTCTTTTAGGATAGATAGAATTTATCCAGAAATAGTTGATAGCTATTCACCAGCAGTAGTTTATGCTAACGACACCCTTCTCTTTGATATAAACATTAGTGATACTAATTTAAACGTTTCTGGAGCTTTCTTTTCTACCAATCGCAGCGGAAATTGGAGCAATTCCCTGCTTAATTGGATCAATGAAAGCAGATTTAATTATAGTTTGAATAACCTTACCGGAAATAGTACTCTTTACTATCAGATTTCTGCACTGGACTTAGCCGGGAATGTTGGTTCTTTTCTGATATTTAATATTAGTATCCTTCCCTTAAACCTTACCTTTAACGAATCCACCAATTTAACCAACAGCACTCTTCCCGTCAATGATACTAATAGCACCAATGTTACTCTTCCGGCATCAAATGTTTCTAACAACCTCACTTCTCCTCTGAGCGGAACGGTTCTAGAAGCAGGAAATACTACTTTCTTTAACGCAAGTACTGGTCTCACTGGCAACGTAACTTATTTCTGGAATTTTGGAGATGGAACTAATGTCACTAACCACAGTGTAAATAAACAGTATAATCTTACTGGAGTTTACAATATTACAGTAAATATTTCTAACAGTAACACTTCCCTATTACTTAACTCTACTTTAATCGTTAACGACACCCAACCTCCCGAATTAAGAACATTTAGTTATTTATCTGAAGTTCATTTAGGCCGAGATAAGGTACAGTTAGTAAACGCTACTCTGTTTGATTACTCTAATCTTTCCCAGGTAAGCTTAAATCTAAATAATCTCACTAAAACTCTTTCTGCTCAGAATGGAAGCACTTATTTCTGGAATTTAAGCGGATTAGCAGTGGGAAATTATACTTTAAAATTGGAAGCAATAGATAATTTTAGTATCAAGCACGGACAGAATTTCACTTACAATTTCACTGTAACTTCTTGTTCAGACGGAACTAAGAACGGAGATGAAACTAATGTCAATTGCGGAGGATCCTGCGGAAATTGCACCATCAATGTAAGTACTGCCACCACTACCGCTGCCTCGGCTCCTTCTTCAGTAGAAATTGCTCCGGCGCCTGCTCCTTCTGAAACTCCGCAAAGTTCTGCTAGCTCTTTAAGCACCGCGGCAGTTCCTTCTTCTCCAGTACAAGTACAAGAAGAACCTAAAGCGGTAAATTGGACCACTGATTTAAAGGAAACCAAAACCAGCAAGCAGGAAAAAGCCCTTTATTATATGGGTGGGATCGTAATTGTACTATTAGCCTTATATGCGGGATTGTTAATGAAAAATAGTTAAACTTACAAATTAAAAGTAAAAAAATAAGATTAAGAAACTAAAGTTTTTATTTTGTCCCGATCAAATCCCACGATAATATCTTTATCTGTTCTTAATACTGGAACTCTTCTTTGGCCAGTTAAATTGACCACTTCTTCGATCAGTTCCTGAGTATTAACTAGGATCTCTTCAAAGTCGACATTCATCGCATTCAAATAGCTTTTTACTACTTTGCATTCAGGGCAAGTTTCCGTCGTATAAATCTTAATTGCCATCAAAACAGCTAAAACTAATTTATATTTAAAGATTGTTGAGAACTGGAGAGTTACAAGTAGCCCTAGTTAGCAGAAACTAAATAGTTTAATTAACATTCTGTAGAAGTAGTAAAAGATAACAGAGTCGTCGCCAAGGCCTTAAGGCGAACGAGAGGATACTAACTTTAGTGGTAGTTAAGTCCTGCTTAATTCATAATTTATTAACAAAAGCAGGTCGAGCGAGCGGCCTAGACGACTCTAGTTATAATAAAAAACCACCTCAAAACAATTCAACCTAAGAATTTAGCCTTATGTGGCTTGAATCTTTCTTCTACGCTTGGCTTTCTTAATTTTCTTGCGTTGCCACTTCCAGCGCATTTGTCCTTTTTTCTTCCAACGTCTTGAGCTTCGCTTCATTTTATATTCTCATTGTTAAGAAGCTCAAGATTAGAAAATCGCAAAGATTTTCTTTATCGGGAACTTCTCTTCATATGAGAAGAAAAATAAGCAATCCGTTTATAAAGCTTTCTTTTCAGAAAGTGCTATCTTGAAGTGTGTTAAGTGGTTGGCCAATTTGTGCGCTGGAGAGGATACTAACTTTAGTCGAAATTAAGTCCCGTTCTATGAAACATTTATTATCCGGAACGGGTCGAACTCGCGGCCAACTTAACACACCAATCGAAAAGTTATCTTTATAAATAATCACTACCTTCTTCCTCCAAAAGAGGTAAAATATGATTATCACCACATGTGGAAACTCTATTAACATTGCTAAAAAGCTAGCGGTTAAGCTTAAAGCCAAATTCTCACCATTAACCATCGGCGCTTTTCCCGATGGAGATTTATACTTAAAATTTAATTGCGAAGTGAAAGGGCAGACCGTAGTAGTAGTGCAATCCTTCCAACCCCATCCTGATCAATCCTTGTTTGATTGTGTTTTTGCTGCAGAAACGGCTAAAGATTTAGGGGCCAAGAAAGTTATTCTGGTTGCACCATATCTTTCTTATATGCGTCAGGATAAACGCTTCCATCCGGGAGAATGCATCTCTAGTCAAGTAATGGCTAAACTGATTAATCGCTCTTTTGATAAATTGATTACGATCGATCCGCACATTCATCGTTACAAATCTTTACGTGACATTTTCACCATTCCTGCTATTAAATTAACTTCTAATCCTTTAATCGGAGAATATGTTCGCAAACATTTTTCTAAAGAAGTAATCATCGGACCGGATTGGGAATCGTACCAATGGGCGGAAGATATCGCTAAGTACATCCATGTTCATGCTACTGTATTAAAGAAAACTCGTTTCAGTTCTCGCCATGTGGAAGTAAAGATGATTCACCCCATTGAAATCAAAGGAAAAAATGTCGTGATTGTAGATGATATCATTTCTACCGGACATACTATTGCGGAAGCGGCTAAAGGCGCAAGGCAATTGGGAGCAAATAAAGTTTACGCTATCGGCGTGCATGGATTATTGGTAGAGAACGCCGTGAATAAATTGAAGAAAGCCGGAGTGAATGGAGTCATTACCACTAATTGTATTGAGCATCCTAGCAATAGAATCGATGTTACTCCCCTGTTAGTGGAAGCATTGAGGAAGGAAAAATAGGTATTAAGTTGTTGGCCAATTTGTGCGCTCCGAGCTAAGCTATTGCTAAGCACGAAATTAAGTTACTCTTTCTTAGATAATTCATTTGCTAGAAAGAGACGAGGAGCGCGGCCAACTTAATACCTTAAAAATTATTCCTTAACTTTTCTTGGCTTTTTAACTTCTTTTACTTCTGGAGTTACTTTCTGATACTTAGCTTTTAGATCCACCACTAAAGAAAACTTCGCTTTTAAATCCGCTACATCTTTGCAATCCACAATCAAGCCGTTCAACTCAATCTCAATTTGGTTTTCAGAAGGAGTAATTTTGGCTTTAACTAATTCTTTCTTACTGAATAAAGCCAGAACTTCATCCATCTGAGCTTTGGTCTTAGTAACCCAAATCTCTCGATAGATGTGCAATTGATGCTTTCCATTATACGTCTTAAATAAAATCCCCATAACTATAGTATTACAACTTTGGTTTATAAATGTTACGAGTGAGTTTGATTTTTTAGCAAGAAACTTTTTAAATATGCTTTAGAAAAAGAAGAAAATGATTCACCTTCCTCGATTTAAGCAGCGTCCAGGAGAATGTGGGCCCACCGCCTTGCAAATGTGGTTAAAATATTATGACATAGATTCCAACATAGATGATTTAGTTCGGCTTACTGGAGTTACTGATACGCATTGGCCTGATCCTGGGGATTTGCAGCAAGTAGCCAGAGAGTACGGAATTAATCCCACTGTTAGGACGGCTCCAAATGGAGAAGACCCGCAAGTAGCGATGCATCAGTTGGAAGGAATCGTCCGCGAAGGTACCCCCGTGATTGTCAGCTGGATGGCTTCCATTCGAAATGGAGCAGAAGATCATTATGTGGTAGTTTGTGGAATGGGAAAAGAAATGATTATGTACGCCGATCCTTATACTGGTGGATACAAAAGAGAATGGCTTGGTGTTTTCAAAAACAATTGGTTTGCTTTGAAGAACATTCCCCCTACTTCAAAAGAAGATTTTATTCTTAGACCAATGTTGTATCTTGAAAAATAAAGAGTGCCCCCGCCGAGCGGAAAGGCTCTATTCAGAATCCCAAATGGGTTCTGATGTTTGATATTAGGTAGTAAATTGAGGAAGTATAAATAATTTTCTGTTTTGTATTGGATACATGGAAAATTTTCTATGTTTTTTTCCACTCGGTTATTTATATAGTTTTCTCGTCTTTAGTCTTTTAGAAGTGCACTTCTGGAGAT
>JAZDQB010000020.1:0-19617 GCA_043797205.1 Candidatus Woesearchaeota archaeon | reverse complement strand
GGTGCGATGAAGAAGAGATAGAGACATTGCTTCGTCTGATAAGGCAAAGGATTAACGTTGTTCCTGAAGAAGAGTTTGTGAGCCTTATTGATCTGGCTGTTAAGAGTTGTCCAGATCCAAAAGATATTGCTTATTTTGCGTTGGCATTATATCTGAAGTGCCCTCTTTGGTCCAATGAGAAGAAGCTAAAAGAACAGAATGAAGTTATAGTTTACGCCACGCATGAATTGATAAGGATGTTTAGGTTGTAATTCTTATAGCTAGATGATTATTGGAAGGAAGAGATAATAACTATCTAACTTCTCCGGCATTCCAATATTCTCGTGGAAAAGTTCTGGTTGGAGTAGAATAATCCTTTCCGTAGCGACCGGATAAAACTTGAATCAATCGGTCTAAATGAGCTTCATATTCTTTGTTAATTGCGGGCAAATCTTCGGAGGGTATTCCCCTCATGGAAGGGTCAAACTCGAATTCATTAATTCCATCTCCGAAACGATCCACTACTGAGAAATTACCGCTTTTGGAATTATGAATTAACCTAAAAGCATAATTGGGGTGGGGTTCAGTAGGCGCGATACCTTGACCGGGTTTGGTGTAATAACTGTTATCACTTGCCGCCACTTCTACCTGGAAAAAAGGACCAGAAGGAAGACGATCTGAATCTTTCAGCCGTGCATATTCTGCCTCTTCTTCAGGCACAACCAATAAACTTCCACCTTGAACCGTACGATAATTCTCATAAAAAGTGTAAACTTCGTCCACTTTAGCAGAAATACTTGGATTTGCTGCTTCTTCAGTTTGTATGGAATTATTTCTCCCCATAAAAACAGGAACAGTTAAAGCCGCAAACAATCCCACTCCCAGTATAGCAGAAATTACTTTCGGTTTACTGAGGTAATCAAATATTTTCATCTTTACTTCTCCTAAAGCATCGGCTGGCTCAGCCACTTGATGTACGAATACAAATAAACGGATAAATCTACCATCTTTCGATTGAAATTATAAGCACGTTGCACCCCATTATTGATAGCCATCACATTGCGCTTAATCTTCTCCACTTCTTCAATTCTACTTCCGGAAATTCTATGCCGAATCTGCTCAAAGCTGAGCTTTTGTAACTCTTCTTCTAAAGTAAAGTGGAAGATAAACCCTTTGTTCAGACTTTCAATCAATCCATCCACATGGCTGACATGGGCTTCATGCACTAAATCCCAGAAATTGAACGCGAACTCTTTATTACGCAAGATCATACGGAAGATTTCGTTCAATCTTTCGTTATAAGCAATCTTCTCTTCTTGCATCCTTAATTTAGGTAGAGCATTAAATATTTCTACTGCTTCCTGAAAGAAAAGGTTCTGCCATTCATTAATCACCCGAGCAAATTGTAAATTCTGATCCATGGCTGGAGGAACTTCTTCCAAGATTTGTTTTGCTCTAACCAAAGAAGCCAGCTCATGCAATTCTTCGTTTTTCTCTGCAGCCAAAGCTGCCACTTGTTCTAAAGTGGGCTCGACTAACAACAAAGCCAATTCCATTTTGTTCAAGTCATCTTCAGTAGCGAAGAAAGAAGAAAGATGTTCTCTTAATTTCAAATCTGTTAGTGGATAACCTACTTTCTGTTTAATCTCCCGGATTAAAGGAACGCTTTCTACGTCCGCAGCTTTAGGAGTAAGATGATTTAAATTGTGTAAGTATAACATAGTTAACCTTAATCTCTTCTTAAACGAATCTTATCGGTACGGCTGCAGTAAGGACATTTAGCGCCATAAGTCAATCCGGCTTTGGCTCGATCCAACCGGAAAGTATAATTGCAATGGGTGCAGATGTAGCGAGCATAATCGGGAGTAGGCAAAGCGCTTACTCTTTGGCTAGTCCAGGCGTACTTAGTCTGCTTGGCCGCTGGAGCCATATTCATCACTTTAGATTTGGATTGATCAGCCACGTAACGAGATTGAGCATTAGTAATCTTGCTTTGCGGAGCACTCTTTAATTCTTCTACACAAGCTTCACAAACCAACATATTCACTTCATTATTTTTCGGAACCAGCCGGACTTTCTCTAAAGGAACCACATTCCGGCAGCGTTCACAAGTTCGAGTTCTGCGGATATCCATATTAACCACCCTTTTTGGTAATTTTATCAGCATCGTCAGGTTGAAATCCTTCCGATTGCACAAATAATGGCGGTAGGGGGAAGTCCCTTACGGGGATGCCGCCTCCACGATTATCCGGCAGGGATTTCAAAGATGCTGATAAAATCCTTTTTTATCTGTAAGTTTAAGTAAGTATTTCAGGAAATCAACTATATTTAAAGATATCTGTGGTGGAGAAATATGGCTGTAGTGGATAGGTCAAAAATGGGAGTAAAACCCACCCAGACATAATCACTACCTTCTGGGAGTAAAGTTTATAAATAAAAGGGGGTTTTTAGGGTTATGACAACCAATACTCCTCTAGACACACTCTTAGACGAAAGGATTGTAGAACCAATTTTGAGAACATTTGCGGTTCAATTAATACAAATTCCCGCCAAAATGGGAACTCACGCCACTAAAGATGTTAGCGATTTAGCAACAAGACTTCAAAGTTATTTTGTTAGAACAGAATTAACCCCTGAAGGTCAAGCTTACCTTGTAGGAGAGATAAAAAGATATCCAATGTTAAGAAGACTGTATGACTCATTTTTTACACAAATTTCAGCAGGAATATTAGATAAATATTAAGAGGCCACCAATAATGATTACACCACCACAATTAGAACAGAATACTAAAGTATCTTTTGCTCGAGCCAAAGAAGACATCTATACTTTGTACACTTATATGAATAAGTTAAGGAATGAGGTGAATACCTTGAATCAGAAGAATGCCGAGATGGCTTTGCAGATCAAGAGATTGAATCTGGAACTGCAGATTTCTAAAGTTAAGAAGAATGAAGTAAAAGAAGTTATTGTTGAGAAAGTCATCAAAGAAGAGAAGAAACCAGAATTTGTCGGCTCTATGCTGGCAGATAAAGTACATGATTCCAAATGCGTCTTCGCCAGAAACATCAAAAAGACCAACAAGATCAAGTTCGATTCCAAGCAAGAAGCGTTTAGACAGGGATATACTATCTGCAGCTGCTTGGGTTTGTTTTAAAATGAGTTATCACCCTCTCGAAGCAGGACTAGAAAAGTGTCTTCAGAGAGAAGATTTAGTTTGGAAGGGACCATTTCGTTCGGCGTTCTATGGCTTTGGAAGATTTAGACCAACAGTAAGTGTAACTCGTTCTCTAATATATCTTGCCGCTCCGGTAAAAGGATGCTTTCGTTATAAAAAATTACAGAATGATTTAAGACCAACCTTACTTTCTCTTATTCCAAATCTGAATAATTTTCCAGAAGGGAGTTGGAAACAGGAGTATTTTAGGGTTGGTGTTGGAGTGGCGACAGTTACCTGTAATGTTCCAGTACAAGAAGTAGAATTTTCTCCAGAAGAATATTGTATCGAACCATTTAAACAAGACGATAAGCCGCACGATACTTTTAACCCCGGAACAAAATTTATTCCGGACAGTCTTCAATATGGAGGAGCAATTTTCCTTTATCCTCACCAAGAATTTTTAGAACGAAGTTGGCAGGAATGCTTTAAATCAAATCCCATCGACACTATTACTAGAGAAGAATTAGAACAAGTACAACGAAAATATGCTCCAACCCTCTGGCAAAAGTTACAGAAATTGCTTTAATCCAAGAAATCCTGCTTCTTGATTTTCTCTTTCTATAGTTACCTAAAACTATAGACAAACTACCGTTTATTCTCCCTGTTTTTCATAATCACCTTATCAATCTCGCCCACGAAGTTCTTTGCTCTATTAAAAGAAGTTAAGGCTTTAGTTCTCTCTGCATTTTCTTCGGTAGTGTAAGTAAATGTTTTTCTTTTGACCTGTTCAGAGTTAAAGTCTAGAATCAACTCCTGTACTTTAGTCTCCCCTAATTGCAATAGAGATTCGGCATCTTTGACTGCATCTTGGTATTCTTCCACTAATTGTTTCTTCAGTTTATTGTCCTCTTTGATGAAATAATACACTAAAGCATGGAAAGTTAATTTATGAATTCCCTGCTCTGCTTCAATTTTGTGATTAAACAAAGCCAATAAAGCGGTAGCCTGAAAGAACATAGCATAATAAGAAGTATTAATGACCCAGAGATGCGTGTCAAGACGTTCATCATCATACAACCTTAACAATCTTTCAGCGACTGCTAAACTTCGATGACTCTGATTTAGAAAAAAATCAACCATTCCAACCTTTGGTTTGACGATTTTCCCTGCAGTAATTAATTCCCGGATAATCTTGCTGCTTTGTTCTATTTTCTGTTCATCCAACATGGTGCCTCCTCCACAAATTCCAGAAGTGTTCTGCTCCATATAGAATTATGTGTTTTTTAAGCAGTTCATTACCAACATTTAGCTTTTGAGGATTAGCCCACATCTCATGCAGGCTGCTTTCCGGAACAATAACAATATCAGCATTAACTGCGATTAATTTATTTCGGACAATCTTCTCAAACTCATTAAAATCATATTCTTTGGGAATAACAAACAGTAAATCTATATCTGAATTTGGCTTAGGTTTAACAGTCTGGCTTCCAAAAAGAATACAGATAAAGTTTTTATTTACTTCTAGAATATTTTTTTTAACTATTGCTGCTAAAGTGTTTTTTTTGCAAATTTCATTAGTTCTTTCCATTTCAGCCAAAAGATAATTAGAATGGCTTTGGGAGAAATCTGGCTTCAGAATCTTGCTTTTACCGACTTTTTTAAGAACAACATCCACAGACTTAACTAGGAGTTTTACGGTTTGATAAGTCTGGACATATTTCTGGTCGAGAGCTTTGGCAACATCCATGATATTTAGCTCTCGGGTTAAATCGCTTAACAATAGCTTCAAAACTTTTAGTTCGTTTTTGGTTAACATTTTTGTTATAGGTTTATAACAATAAAGTTATATATAAATGTTTTGGGCTTATTTTCGGTTTTGGTAAAAGAGAGAGTAAATAATAAGGTTTAAATAGTAAATTGCTTTGTTTCTAAGAATGCAAAACTTTAGTGAATTAATGTTAGGATCGAATAAGAAAAGCCATAAACAACCAAGTATGTCTGATTTTTTGGGTTCTAATACTAAGAATAAGAAAGTAATTAATCCTTTTGGCGGAGGTTTCGATATTGAATTAGGGATTAATCCTTCTTCTAATAAGAAAAAAGAGGGCAATTAACTCCTAAAGAAAGGATGTATGTGTGGGAACATCCAAAATTGTACGGCAGAAAGTGCCATATTTGTACAGAAAAAATTTACAAAATGTCAAACCTAGAATTAGACCATATAATCCCCTATTCTCAAGGTGGAAAAAAGATGAACCTGGCACATCGAGATTGTAACAGAATGAAAGGAAGTAAAAGTTTGAAAGATGTTCAAAAGAAAATGATATTTAAAACAGTTAGTCCTAAACAGAAAAATAGTAAAAACAGAACTTCAAAGAAAAAATCTAACAGTTCTTCTGGAATAAATTTTGATAACATTTATAGAATTTAAAAGTGTTTTGGTCTAAATAAGTTTTCCATTAACCAGTTCAAATCCAAATATTTTCAATCCAAGAAATCCTGCTTCTTGATTTTCTCGGGCAAATACTTTTCAGAAATAAAACTAATTCCTTTAGAGGATAAAGCTTGAATTTCCACTTTGGAGTTGAACTCTTTCATCATCTTGAACTGTCTTTGCCAATCTTTATTCTTGACAAACCATTCGTAAGCCTGAATTTGTTTCATCCTAGAAATATCTTGATCATTCAGCTTGATGAAATGTTTTTTCAAATCATAATTGACAATATCGTCCATGGTGATACCTAAGAATTTAACGTTAGGGATAGCCATCTCGCTGGCCATATGTGCTAAACTTATGGAACCATATTTGATAACCGAGTAAATGTACCAACCCCAAGCGTCACCATCAGTCAAGATGTAAATGGGTAAATTATGTTCATTACTCAATCTTTGTAATAATCTTCTGATTCCTCGAGTAGTCTGACCTTGAGAAGACATGATAATACAATTCTGTTTGGACCAGAAGCGATCTTCGTGCAATCTTTCCCACACCGCCGCTTTTTCCATGTATACCACATATTTAGCGTCTACTTTCTTGAAGATTATTTCTTCGACATTACTGGGAATACTCCATCCTCCGCTACCTAATTTGGACCAATCAATAATATCTCCAGAATCTTCAATAACCACTTTACCGGCTACACTACCCATCTTATTAGCATTAACATGCAAACATTCACGACTGAATTCAGTAATAATTTCTAAATCTTCGATAGCCTTATCGGTTTCCTTCTGTTCATCCACTACATTAATTTTAGTATTGGGAATAGTACGCTTGACCATATAGAACACATCTCTCAGACTGGCATGCTTGTCTACGTCCAACAGATTTTTACAGATGGAAGCCACTTCTATTGTCTGTAAGAATTTCTTAGTATGGGCCACATTGAAAAAGAATCTTTGCGCGGTTTTATCTCCCAAAGCTAAAGTTTTAGCTTCTTTGTCATAAAACACATTACTTAATCCACGTACAGATAATTCAATCTTAGGATTCTGTCCTTTGTTGATATCTTGTACTACTGCTTTTCCGAGATGAGTCAATTCATTTCGAGCAGAACGTTTAGCCGAATTCAATTTACATCCTTCACATTCATGTTCGCCTAATTTCTTTTGCTTGGACGTTTCCGGTTCGGACTTCTTCTGCTCATTTTTGGCCATTTAATCTTCATCCTCACTTTTATCTGCCAATTTAGTGTCTTCTTCCACTTCTCCTTTCAAAGTCGACATCTGGTTGATAGTATTTTGAATCTCTTCTTTCTTAATCATTTCTTTTAGCTTCTTGATTAAGGCTTCTTTGGGTTCTCCAGTTAATCTAAATAAGGCATCAGCTACTTCCGGGATATAATTATCAAACATGCTGGCTCGTTCCAATTGATTTTGCACCTTAACCTTCTTGTGCACGTAAGATTGCAACTTTCTTCCTGCTTCTTGCAGGGCTAATTTTATTTCTTTAATAATTTCGGGATAATGAGCCAGAGCTTCTTTAGATTCGGAAGTGAAGGGAACCCATACTGAAGCGATATGCAATAAAATCGTAATCGGGCCAACGGGAAGAGAGCCACCACTTTGATTTAATCCATAAGGTTTCCAAGCAGTAGTCAAAACAGATTTAGTAAACGCGCAAGCACCCTGCTGATACAATAAAGGTACACGATTAGCAAAACGCAATAAATTAACTTGCTCATCTTTAGGCTGAGTTCCGCCGTAAGCAATGCCCACTTCTATCTGGAAAGGATTTCCTCGATAGACAAAGGTCGGACGACTAGTAGCAGTATAAAATTCAGCATTAATTTCTTTTTTAAGAGATCTTTCTAACAGATCCTGACCGATGGGACTTAAACAATCGGTAGGAGGAGACATAATTCTGGTTTTCTGAATTCCGTTAAACAACTGTTCCGTCATTTCTCTGGTAAAAGAATCGGGCTTAGTACTGGGCAATAAAGAAGCGTTCTCACAAATCTCTTTCGCTGTTCCCGGACCCACTTTACAAAATTCATTAATCAAAAAAGATTGTAAAGTTCTAAACTCGGTATTCTCCAACATCTTCATCAACTTACCTAATTCTACTCCGTATGGATGAGGCTGGATTTCTTTGGGCTCGTCTGGTAACTTATCTGCCGCACGAGAATAAATACTCTGATTAGCTTCAGGATTAGTATAAATAATCGTAGCATGAGGATTAATGATGGCTGTTTCTTTGAGATATTCGTCTACGGATTGGCGACCTTTCATGTACGCTCCTTCTAAATCAATCTCAATTTTAGTTCCGTGCGCTTTTCCTTCCCACTCCACTTGAGCTTCTTCTTGGATATCGGGCATATTGTCCTGAGTGTTAATTTTCAATTTACAAGTGTAAGCTTTCTTTCCCGTACCGGTTTTAGAAATGATGGTAGCCGGCTTTCCAGTGGTTAATTGGCCATAAAGAACAGCCGCAGATATTCCTATTCCTTGCTGTCCTCGAGATTGAGCTAATTTATGGAATTTTGAACCATATAATAATTTCGCAAAAATCTTGGGCACCTGCTCTTTCACTATTCCCGGACCGTTATCCTCAATGATAACCCTAAACCGAGTTTCTCCGAGTTGGATCAAACCCACTTCAATCTCCGGCAGGATGCGTGCTTCTTCACAAGCATCTAAAGCATTGTCTACCGCTTCTTTTACGGCGGTGAGAAGAGCCTTACGAGGATTATCAAAGCCTAATAAATGGCGGTTTTTCTCGAAGAACTCGGCGATACTGATATCTCTTTGCTTCTTCGCTAGCTCCTCTGCCGTTTTCCTTATACCATTGCCACTATTGTCCACCATCAGTTCTAGAAGAAAAATCAGCGCTTTATAAGGATTATGGTTTCGATGATTTGCTGGAGGGTGGTGAAAAAGATTATTATTTTACTAACATAAACCACAATTTAGAAAACTAACAAAAAAAATAAAAACAAAAAAAGAGAATCTATCTCTTCTTCTTGGCCTTTCTTCCTCGGGCCATCTTGGCTCGGCAGACATTTCCTTTTCCGTCGATGAAGTACAAATAACCAGACTGTTTCTTAACGCCAACTTTAGCTACTACTTCTTTCTTAGCTTTTCCTTTCTTTCTTCCTGCTCTGCTCATTAAAGCTCTGGACACATTTCCTGCCTTATCTAAGAAATAGAGCCATCCTTTTTGCTTCTTAACTCCTACTTTTGCTACAATTTCAGCCATATTTTTTCCCTCTTTTCTATTTTAAATTTATTGAAAAACAAAGTTTCTATCCCCCCGTTTTTCTAAAAAGAGAGAAAATTTAATAGTATTTAAATGTTTCTCTTCTCTTCCGTCTACTACCCGACGGAGAAGTTACTATTAGCGAGGTGTAGAGCAGAAAAGAAACCCAAACCACAGAATAAAAATTAAAATCCAATCTCTTTCAAATCAGACCGGTTCAAACCCTTAAAATCTTCCACTATCCGCGGACAGGCCGTATTGATCCATACGTCGACAAAATTGAAGTTTTCCAGAGAAGCGAAATTAATCTCATCAGCTAGGAACACCAAGACTTCTTTTCCCGCTTTTTCCAGCTTTTCTCGCAGCTCTTCTGCTTCTGTGCTTTTGTTCTGGCCAGGTTTAGTTGTTACCAAAATACCCACGCTCTTGCTGTTTAGGAACTTAGCTAACTGTCCTTGTCGACGTTTCAAGACCAAATCCAAATCTTTCTGCTCCAGCACTTCTAACTTCTGGTTAAATGGATTGTAGCAATAAACTGGTTTTTTGTTCTCATAAAGCAAAGCCGTAGGATGAAATTTACCATCACCGATATAAAAGAAAGCGTCGTAATCCCCTTTGAATTTAAAAACATCGCAACCTAAGATTTGACCGAGATACTTTCCATGCCGACTTTGAAACAAAATTACTTTTTTTCCCGCTCGCTCTAATTGTTTCTTTATTTGCTCTTGAAAACTTAAGAATTGGACTGGCATAGCTAAGACTATTTGTTTCGGAAGCTTTTGGACAATTTCCTTCGGAACTTCTAACTTACCGTCATATTTAGTTTCTAGGAAAACTCTAGGCATAGAAACGTTTTTATATTCCCCATTTTATATATGTTTCCATGGATTGGTATAAACAGCAGATGGATAAATTTAGAGAGTTTCGTAGCCAGAGATTTTCTAAAGTAGCAAAATTCTTTTTGAAACTAAAGATCAATGCCAATATCATGACCGGATTCTCCTTTCTCTGTGGGATTTTAGCCGTATTTTTTTTATTCAATAATTATGGATTGTTCATCTTGTTTGCTGCTCTTCATCTGATTGGGGACGGATTGGATGGAGTGATTGCCCGAGTTTCCAAAACCACAAAGTTTGGAGATTATTTTGAGCACATCTGTGATGGATTAATCGTATTTTTTATTTTGATCAAGATTGGATTCTACACTTCCGATTACCTCTTCTTTATTGTCGCCGGATTGTACTTCTGGTATCAAGCAATATACTTTTTCTCCCGCTGCCAAGCTCCCGCAATATTTACTAGAAGTTTAACTTTAGTTTTGTTGGCACTGTATTTACCCGGAGTGATTTCAATTACGACAAATATATTGTTAATAATACTTCTAGTTAACGGAGTAGTTTCTTTATACTCACTGGCGAGACAGCTGCAGTATTTTGTTAGTTTAACTCAAAAATAAATTAGAAAAACAGAGATCAATACTTATTTTTATTCAACTTCAACAAATATCCGATATAATTAAACAATAAGTGCAAGACAGGAGTAAGCACGATGAGGATTAAAATCACTTCTGCTGGAGGCACGTAAAAGAATAAACCACAGATTAATCCCCCAATAACAAAATCCAACTGGTCCCAGCCCCACCAGGGCTGTCCGGGAGCAATGTTCATCTTCCGTTTATAGTAACTTTTGATGGAATCCCCGACAATCGCTCCTAATCCCAAAAAGGTTCCCAACAATATTGAAAATCCATTATAATCTATCAAAGCCCAGGAAGTGAACCCTTTAGTGTAAGCATACTTCTGCATAGCAAAGACCAAGGTTCCTATTACTGCGGCTACTAGCACTCCCCGCCAAGTTTTGTGTGCTCCTAGTTTCTTTTCATAAATTGGCCGATTTAAGAAAGGAAGCCATTTGAACAAGACCGGAGACATATTGGCAACATAGGCCGGAAGAAAAAAGTACAAGCTTTTTAACAAGAGCATCCAAAACATAATCCTTTGAAAAAGAGAAGAGGTTTAAAAAGGTAACGATGATTTATCTGTTCTAAGATATATTCTGCAAGATATACTTGCTATTACTACAATTTATTTAAAGAGTTCTCTTATTAAAGTACTATATATTTTGCAAACAGTAAGGGGTGGTAATAATGATAACACAAATTAAGAAAAGAGACGGACGAGTAGTTGATTTTGACCCAAACAAAGTAGCCATGGCTATTTTCAAAGCAGCTCAGTCAGTAGGTGGAGAAGATTATGAATTAGCGCAGAAACTGGCTCAGAAAGTAATTGTCACTCTGGAAAAAGATCAAGAAGATATTCCCACAGTAGAACATATCCAAGATATTATCGAAAAAATATTGATGGAAGATGGTCATGTAAAAACCGCCAAATCTTTTATTATTTACCGCGAGAAGAGGAAAGAACTGCGTGAAGCTAAATCTCTCATGGGCGTTGTTGATGATTGTAAATTGAATTTAAACTCCCTCACCGTACTAGAAGGGCGCTATCTCCGTAAAGATTACGAAGGAAAGGTGATCGAAACACCCCGACAATTGTTTGAGAGAGTAGCAGGAAATGTGGCTCTGGCCGATGGAAATTACGGAAAGAATATTGAGAAAGCTAAAGAAGATTTTGTAAGTATGATGTTGACCCGAGACTTTATGCCCAACTCTCCCACCTTAATGAATGCCGGAACAGAAATACAACAACTTTCTGCTTGCTTTGTTCTTCCGGTAGAAGATTCTATGGAAGGCATCTTCGATTCAGTTAAACATGCCGCCATCATACATAAATCCGGAGGGGGAACAGGATTCTCGTTCTCTCGTTTACGGGCTAAAGGAGCCAGAGTGGGAAGCACGGGAGGAGTCGCTTCCGGACCGATTTCGTTTATGCGGGTATTTGATGCTGCCACCAATGTGATTAAACAAGGAGGAAAAAGAAGAGGAGCAAATATGGGTGTACTACGAGTAGATCATCCTGATGTACTTGACTTTATTACCTGCAAAGAGCGCAATGACCAAATTACCAATTTTAATATTTCGGTGGGATTGACGGAAATGTTCATGCAAGCTGCTCTAAACAACCAAAATTATGATTTAATTGACCCCCACAGTAAAAAGCCAGTAGGTCAACTGAACGCTAAGCGCGTGTTCGATTTAATTTGCACCATGGCTTGGAAAAACGGCGAACCCGGAGTAATTTTCTTGGATCGAATGAACTGGCCACGTAGTAATCCTACTCCTTTGTTGGGAGTGATTGAATCAACTAACCCTTGCGGTGAACAGCCACTTTTGCCCTACGAATCTTGTAACCTTGGTTCGATTAATCTAGCTAATTTTGTAACCGAAGATCGTCAAGTAGATTGGGAAAAATTAAGAGTTACCGTGCATAATGTCACCCATTTTTTAGATAATGTAATTGACATGAATCGTTTCCCTATTCCTAAGATTACGGAAATAGTCATTGGAAACCGTAAGATTGGTTTAGGAGTGATGGGCTGGGCAGATATGCTCATTAATCTGCGTATTCCTTATAATTCACCACGGGCTTTGGAACTAGCCGAGGGAGTGATGTGTTTTGTAGATTGCGAAGCTCGGAAGAAATCGCATCTACTAGCATTAGAACGAGGCACTTTTCCCAACTTCAAGGGAAGTATTTTCGATAATGGAAAAGGAGAAAATTTAATGCGTAATGCTACCGTTACCACTATTGCTCCCACCGGATCTATTTCCATTATTGCCGGATGTTCTTCGGGGATTGAGCCTTTATTTGCTATCTCTTATTTGCGTAAAACTCCACAATTTGAACTGTTAGAAGTTAATCCACTATTTGAAGAAATGGCCCGTCAGGAAGGATTTTATACTCCCGATTTGATGATGAAAATAGCGCGAAAAGGTAGCGTCCAAGACTTGACCGAAATTCCAGAACCTATTCGTAATATTTTTGTCACAGCAATGGATTTAACTCCCGAAGATCACGTTCGAATGCAAGCAGCGTTCCAGAAACATACTGATAATGCTGTAAGCAAAACGGTAAACTTTCCTTTCACTGCTACCGTGGAAGAAGTAACCAATGTCTTTCTGTTAGCACACCAATTGGGTTGTAAGGGCATTACCATCTATCGTGACGGAAGCCGAGATATCCAGGTATTGAACATTAAACGAGAAGAACGCCGGGAAGAAATTAAAGAAGAGATGCCTCTCTCTCCATCTGTCAAATCGAAGGAAGAGCTGATGACGGTAGGAGCAGAATTTTCTGGCGGTTGCACTAAATGTAACTTATAATTTTTTAATTTAATAATCATGAAGAATGGACAAGTCCAAGTGTATACGGGAGACGGTAAAGGAAAAACCACTGCAGCCTTAGGCTTAGCTACTCGCGCGGTAGGTCAAGGATTTAAAGTGTTCATGATTCAGTTTATGAAAGGAGGAGCTTATACCGGAGAGTATATCTCTATCAAACATCATTTGCCAAATATGGAGATTATGCAATTTGGCCGCCCTTGTATCAAGCAACAGAAACAGATGAAATTAAGCGGTTTCTCTGAACAGAGAAGTAAAGAGATTAATAAAGAAATTTTTGATTTTGTACGGGAAGATGTGGAATGCGGCTCTTGCCGCTTTTGTTTTCTTAACGATGATGTGCAGCGAGATTATGTAGAAGAAGCGTTTAAGAAAGCGCTGGAAGTTGTTTTATCTGGCGATTATGATTTAGTGATTCTAGATGAAATTAATGTAGCTATGCATCTGGGATTTTTAGAAGTGGAATTAGTGATGAACCTGATTGCCAACAAGCCTCCCCAAGTAGAGTTGGTGCTTACTGGTCGAGGTGCGCCAGAAGAAATTATAGCATTAGCTAATTTGGTTACGGAGATGAAGGCACATAAGCATTATTTCGATAAAGGAGTGGCAGCAAGAAGAGGAGTGGAGTATTAACATTCAGAAAGTCGCCGCCTAGGCCAAGATGCTTGCGAGAGAATACTAACTTTAGTTGAAATTAAGTCCTGTTCCATCGAGAATTTATTATCTAGAACAGGTCGAGCAAGTGGCCCAGGCGACTTTTGGGAATTCTTTAAGAATAGTAAGGATTAGAAAAGTTAATATACTCTAAAAATATAATTAAAATTATCCTATTAAAATGAGGTGACATTATGGTTATAAAAGCATTAAAAAAGAGTAATGATAATTTAGGCAGCACGATTAGATGGGGAGCTGCTTTCTCCCAGTATTTAAGCAAAATGATTCTAAACTTGGAATCCATACGTGAAAACATTACTGCAAAATCAACTAAAGGAGATTATAGAGAAGCAAGAAGCGATTTCAGACAAGTGCGCAGATGTGAACGTAGAATAAACCAATATTATACTAGACTTAAAGGAAACTTAATCGAATTACTGAACATCCTTCCTTCCAATTTACAAGTAGAATTAAAAGATATTCAAGAAAAGTTAAGGCCGCATGAAGCAAAGTTAATTCGAGAAACTTCTTTTTTTACGGGAGAACAAGTAGAGAATTTTGAAGGGATAGGAATACAATTACAATTAGTTCAACGTGAGAAAGGAAACCCTACTCCAGTACAAGCATTACTTAGTAAAAATATAAACGAGTTTAGGAAATTAGAAGCTGCTCCTGGAAGCGGACATAGTTTTGGTTTAATCCCTTTCCTGGCCGAACTGCAATCACTAAAAAGATTCATAGCAAAACTGGAAGGAATGAGCAAATAATAATTTTATTCTCTTTTTTTATCTTTATTTTACTTCACATACACCCAGGCTTCCTTACCGCTGTTTAATCTTAATTTAGCTT
Source organism: Candidatus Woesearchaeota archaeon (assembly GCA_043797205.1). Taxonomy (GTDB): domain Archaea; phylum Nanobdellota; class Nanobdellia; order Woesearchaeales; family GW2011-AR9; genus JACRPH01. The sequence continues at coordinate 4,979 of JAZDQB010000020.1, read as the reverse complement.
TGCGATAATATGCTCCCCACTTATTCTGCACGATTTCCATTTCTTCTGGGGTAACATAAATTATTCTACCACACACGCTGAATCCGCGTTTGGGAACAATAGTAGTATAAGCAGCTCTACCATTAGTTACCGTTTCTTTAGTATAATCGAACAGCACATCGTGAGTCCATTCTGCTGCTCTTCCGAAGATGGCTGTCTGGATGTTCGGCTCCATCAAATTACCATAAACAAATAAAGATTCCATATTATTCCCACCGGAATGGTTTTAATTGATATTTTAAAGGTTCTTCTTTTTCCACTTTCCAACAAGCCAGACAGCGAGCTTCGTATTCGTCTTTTCCACCAGGTTTTACTAATGGGCCACCTTCTTCTTGAACTAAACGCTGGCTCTCGGTAGAAGGATCTCCACATTGTACACAAATACCTTGATGTATTGAGACAGAATCAGCAAGACACATCAAATTAGGAAATTCTCCGAAAGATTGACGATTAAAGCCGCGAGCCAGTCCATCACCATAAACTTGATATCCCTTAGATATCAAATCAAAAACAATATCGTACATCCCGGGGATAAATTGCATTTCAGTAATGAAAACGGTTTTAACTTTTGGATGTCCAATAAGATAATCTTGGATATTCTGTGCATCTGGTACAATAATAGCATGTAATCCTTCTTCGTTATGACGAGTGGCCTTCTGCAAATCAAAGGCTTCTTTACCTCCAACTTGACCATAACGAACATCTATCTTCGACTTAAAGAAAGCACAAGGTATATCTTCATGTCTAGTTAGAAACATCTTACGTATTAACTCATCGGTTTTCCCGGAAAACATCCCTCCTGTATCAATTTCTAAGAGACCTCCTGATTCTTTCCCAGTGGGATGGTGATAAGCACAGACCGGGAAATATCTCCCATTAGAGATACGGACACTGCGATTTGCTCTTCTTGAATTTTCACAATCATATTGGGCACAAGAAGCTTTTGCTACAACCACTTCATCAGCTAAAGCCATAAATTCCGGCATTCTACGATACGGTTTTCCGTCAGAATCCAAATTCAAACCAGTGATAATCACATTTCTATTGCTGCGCACAATAGCATCCACCAAAGTAACGATATTGGCAGATTCAAAATGAGTTGCTCCCGCAATCATTACTGTACGAGTATTGGGCTGAATCAGGTTATAAACTTGATCGATAGAATCAGTTACTGGAACTCTATGTTCTCCTAAATACTCTGGATTAGGATCATCATCGGGATGACGCACCACTACTACACTATCGGGATGTTTTTTAGAATAATCACTATGTACTGCTTTGTTAAGAGAACTGATTAAATGTTCATTTTTCCAAGATTTTACCGGTCCAGAGATTACTTTTAAACGACCTTGAACAAAAGGTTTGGGATGCATCTATTTTCACCTGTTTTAAAGTAGATAACAAAAGTAACCGTTTAATAAAGCTTACTACTGTAGAAAATATAGTTTGGGGTAGTAAAATCTATATAAATCGTAGAATTAAACAGGATTTATGCTTCTCCGCCAGCTTAAGCTGCAAAACATTCGTTCTTATGTAGAGCAAACTATCGATTTACCCAGCGGCTCCCTGCTCCTTTCTGGAGATATCGGTTCGGGAAAATCTACGATACTATTAGCTATTGAATTTGTTCTATTCGGGCTTTCCAAGCCGGATATGCCGGGAGAAGCACTGTTAAGAAAAGGAACTACTCAAGGAAGTGTAGAACTAACTTTTGACCTTCTCCAAAATAATGAACCAAAAGAAGTCGTGATCAAAAGAAATCTGAAAAAAGATAAAGATTCTATTAAGCAAACTTCTGGATATTTGATTATTAACGGAATAAAAAAAGAACTCACTCCGGTAGAACTCAAAGCAGAAATAATGAGTTTGCTGGGTTATCCGGAAGAATTGGTGAGCAAAAACAAAAATTATTTGTTTCGTTACACCATTTATACTCCGCAAGAAGAAATGAAGCAAATTCTGCAAGATGATGCCGAAGAAAGATTAGATGTTCTAAGAAAAATATTTAATATCGATAAATACAAGAATGTCAGAGAAAATTTGCAGACTTATCTCAAACAGATGCGTTCAAATTTAGCGGTGATGGAAGCCAAAATTGAACCGCTAGAAGAACATCAGAAGCAATTACAACAATTAGGTCTAGAAAGAGAACAAGTTGAACATTCTCTTAAAGAAATCTCTCCAAAATTAGAACAAATCCGAAGTCGAGTGCAACAGCAGCAGCAAGAGTTAGAGCAGCTGGAGCAGAAACATAAATTATTTGTGGAAAAACAGCAGCAACTCCAGCAGAAACGAATCTTGCTGAATGAAAAGAAAGAACAATTGGTGCAATTAAGTGCCAGAGAAGAGTTTCTTAAACAGCAAATACAAGCGCTGAATCTTCCTTCCGAAGCAAGCTTAGAAAAAGTTAAGTTCGAACTTTCTCGGTTGGAACATCGTAAGAACGAAGAATTAACCAAACGCAGTAGCGTACAAGAGAAGATTAATCATCTGGCACAATATCTTCCCGAACTGCAGAAGCAGATTCAACAATCATTACAAGAAACTTTACAATTGGAAGAGAAAGAAAAATTGGTAAGGGAATTAGAAGAGCAAGTAAAAGTAAAAGAAGAATTAAATCAGAAAAAGCTGCAAGCGGAACATCAGCAGGAAGAGAATTCAAATTTTATCACTAAAAACACCTTACTTTTTACTCAAAGCCGGGATTTGCAGAAGAAAATATTGGCTTTAGATAAATGCCCCACTTGTCTTCAAGAAGTTCTTCCCGAACATAAACAGCGGCTTTCCAGTGAAGAACAGCAGAAAGTAGAATTTGCTGAAAGTAAGTTGAAAGAATTAGAACAAATCAAACTTAAGATTAAACAACATAAAGAAGAAATTTTGCAACAGATAGAAGTGGTGCTTAAAGCAGAGAATCAACTCTCACGAGTACGCACAGAAGTAAAGCATCTGCAACAAAAAAAAGAACAGATCAAAACGCAGCAAGAAGTACTTCTAGTGAAAGAAAAAGAGAACGAGCAGCTGAAGTTGGAATGGACAGTTTTAAGAGAGAGTAATGAATTGGAAAAAATCAACCAACAGATTTCTCAGGTTCAAGAATTAGCACAAAGATTAGCGCAAAACCAATATTTATTCCAACAATTAGAACAGTTTAAACATTCTTGGGAACAGACTTCCGCTCAGATTACTTACTTGAACGAACAAGTGCACCTTATCGAAAATGGGTTAATACTTCTTTCTGATCGAAGCGTTGAGATTATGGCACAGAAAGAAGTACTGAAGGTAAAAGTAGGAGAAGAGAAAGAACTTTCTATCGCTTTCGCCCAACTACAAACGCAGCTGCAGAATATTAAGAGACAGGAACAGCCGTTACAGGTAGTGATTGCCAACTTAACCCAGCAAAAGAATCGTTTATTGCGAATAAGAGAGTTATATACTTGGCTAGAAGATTATTTCTTACCCTTAACTCATACTATCGAAAAGCAGATGATGTTAAACATCCATCGCTTATTCAATCAATTGTTTCAAGAATGGTTCTCTATCTTAATTGAAGATGAAAATGTTTATTCCAAATTGGACGATTCCTTTACTCCCATCATTGAACAAAATGGTTATGAAGTAGGTTTTGATAATTTAAGTGGAGGAGAGAAAACTTCTGCGGCTCTGGCTTATCGCTTGGCGTTGAATAAAGTCATCAATGATGTGGTTCATGAAATAAAGACTAAAGATTTGTTGATACTAGATGAGCCTACCGATGGTTTTTCTTCTGAGCAATTAGATAAAGTGCGAGAAGTGCTGGAAAGGCTGAAGTTAAGGCAGATTATTATCGTCTCCCACGAATCCAAGATCGAGACTTTTGTGGAGAAAGTAATCAGGGTCAGGAAAGAAGGGCATGTGAGTGTGATTGAATATTAAAAAGGGGTTAATTCAATAGGTTACTTCACTACCCCTTTCAACGCTGCAATTCCCACTTCCAACTGTTTGTCGGTGGGTTCTCTAGTGGTCAAGCGCTGCAGCCACAATCCCGGAGCAATAAGGAGTCTAACAAAAATATTCTTATTATATTTGTAACTCAGCTTGATTAATTCGTAACCGATTCCAGCAATCACTGGGATCAAGAGGATTCTTCCTAAAAACTTCACATACCAAACTCCTGTAATGAAAGAAAATAGAATAATAGATAAAATTAATACAATAAATAAGAATGAAGTTCCGCAGCGGGGATGGAAGCGCGAATATTTCCTGACGTTCTTAACCGTTAAAGCTTGCTTGGACTCATAGCAAGCGATACTTTTATGTTCCGCCCCGTGATATTGAAATAATCTCTTTACATCTTTCATTCTAGAAATAGCTAAAAGGTAAGCTAAGAACAACACGATTCGAAATAATCCATCCAAGAGATTGAACCATACCCCATCCGAGATGATCCATTGTGCTGTAAAGAAAGGCAGAGCCACAAAGAAGCCCAAGGCGAAAGCGAAAGAGATGAATAGGGTCCAAAACACTTCTCCCTTACCCAACTTTTCTTCCTTTCCCAAACTTTGATTGGAACTCCAGATTAACGCTCTTACTCCATCATACAGAGCATAACCTAATCCGACTATGCCGCGCAGGAAAGGAAACTCAAAGGATTTTGGATAGCGGCTGGATTTTTCTTTCTTGATCTTGATTTTTCCGTTAGGCAATCTGACGGCTACGGCGTACTTCTCTTTATTACGCATCATTACTCCTTCCATTACCGCTTGTCCGCCCACGGTTTGCATATACTGCAGACTATAGAACTAGATTATAAAGGTAACGGTGGAGAATAGTGGACCTGGCGCGAACAAGCCACAATATCATCCAATATCCATATTTTGGGGTTGTAATTGGTTAAAAGCTTCTTCCAAATACAAATAGCCCCGAATAATTTTTATACTTCTTATGTTTTATTAGCTTAA
>JAZDQB010000019.1:0-6337 GCA_043797205.1 Candidatus Woesearchaeota archaeon | reverse complement strand
TAACATTATTGTTAATAACATTACCTCCCGGAGAATACACTCCCCCAGATATTATAATATTACTATTATTACTTCCGGAGGTAGAAACAGTGTTATCGGTTAAATTATTATAATCACTATCATAAAGATAAACCCCCGAAGCGGCAGTAGCAGTAATATTACTGTTTTGAATCTTAGAAGAATTAGTAGAAATAAAAAGTATTCCATCTCCACCCAAAGTGATATTATTATAAGTAACGTTAGTACAATCAGAACAAATTAATTGTCCATAAGTAGTAGAGAGATCTACATTGTTAAACACTTCCAAGTTGGTTAAAGAATGGTTAAAAAATACCGGCAGCCCTTCCACCAAATTAGTGGTATCGATAGTGTGGTTATAATGCACTGGAGTATAATCCATATCATAAGCAGTGCTAATAAAGATACCGGCAGCTCCACTATTATTAATCCGGTTTCCGCGTAAGGTTTGATTAGAAACACTGTCAATATAAATCCCTTCTCCGGAGATACTAAGAATGGTGTTATTCTCTAAAAGATTATTATCACATCCATTGACGATGTTAATCCCTTTTCCGGGAGAAGTTCCCCCAGTAAGGTCTATACGGTTGTTGGTAATGATATTATTCTGAGAGGTCATCATATAAATACCGTCCCATTGACTGATAGAAGTGATGTTATTATTATTAATGGAAAAACCGCTAGAAGTAGATAGATAAATTGCCGCAGAGCCACCACCACCCATCATAGAAGAAGTATTCATAAATATCACATTTCCGGCGATTATTCCATTATTGCTACTAAGGAAGTAAACAGCGGGAGAAATAGTAATTCCCGTATTGATAATATTTCGGGAAAAGTTGTTCCCACTTCCTTCATTAAACAACATCGCATAATAACTGTTGGAACCCATAGAATTGTTAGCTAGAGTAATATTGTTGTTGGATACTTGACCGTTAGTGACATTGAAATAATTAATGGCTCCCGTGGCAGACATGAGCATACCCATATTTTGAAGGTCAGCCATCAACTTACAATTCTTTACCGTAACGTTAGTGGTTCCACTACTAACTATAGCTGGTGAAGTACCGCTCATACTAAGAGAAAAACTTATTTGATAGTTGTCACAATCTAACACCACATTACTAGTAGTGATATTAAAACAAATATCGGTAGAGTTGACATCAGTGGTAAGAGTAAGACTGCTGCTAACGGTCCCACAAGTAGTAGAAGTGGCCTCGTCTAGTATGGCTATTTCTTGCAAACCAACTGCTGCTCCGGTGATTCCAAAACTTTCTTGCTTGTAGTAAGAAAAAGCCGTTAAACTAATTACGGCTAATAATAAAGCTCCAGCTAGAAACCAATTACCCTCTTTTTTCTTACACACCATCTTTTTAACGAGAACAATTTATATAAGAGTATATAAAGCTTTTTACATCTTGGCACAGTTCATTTCGCGAGTGATAGCAGGTCGCCTGCCTCGCCGCTTTCTCGCTAATAAATTCCTAATTGAAGCGTAACCCAATCTTCGGCTAAAGAAAGGCTTAGCTTGGCAGGCACTATTTGACCTTGCTATCACTCACTTTTTGGATAGTGCCTATATCTTAAAGAGAAGAATAGTGCAGAAAGTTAATCCACTTCCTTAAAATTCTTGGCTTCACCATATTTGACATGGATCTTCTTTCCGGAATGGACCTCCTGCAAGAGCATGTCCTTTCCAATCAGCACGATCTTATATTCTTCTCCCTGATAACTGACCACATCCCCTTTCTTCGCTCCCATGCTGCGGAATAAGATGGTCAAGCGATAGATTTCTGCTCCGTCCTTCTGTCCGTAAATTCGGGCAGTTTCCTTATACTCCCCGCCGAAAGTAGCCTGTAATTTCTTGCCCAAAGCACGAGTAAGAGACTTATCTGTCAGCCTGAAATCGATGCCGTTGTCAAGAGAAACCTCTTTAGCAATACGCATCCCTACTCGTTGTATTTCAACATAAGCAAAATCTACCATTTCTGGAGTTACATCTCTCAGCTGAAGAGTAGACTCATAGTACAAATCATGTTTATCAGCGGGGTTGCGGACCATTATATTATAAAATATAGAATTAGTTATAAAACTTACTTCTTGGGCAGAGCCCTGAATCCGCATAATTGATTTTCTTTATAGAACGCCTGAACCTCTTTACCGACTAAAGCTAAATCGCTACAAAAGGGAGGGAGCCCTAAAGTAGAGATTAGGATAGCATGCAAAGAAAGAGGGAGAGTTAGCATAGCGTAAGGCAAATCATCTTCTTTCGGTCCGACCTTGTAAGTTTGGGTGAATCCTCGGTCTGGAACAACATTTCTGATAACCTCTTCTTTCAAAGTATAACCAACTTCTGCAGCAATCTCTTCCAGACGATATTCCCGCTGCCAGTCACCACAGGCAGCCATAAATTCAATATCTCCAAAAATCTTACCGTTAGTGTAGATTGTTTTAGACATGATTCTACTTGATTATCCAAAAGGATTTAAATCATTTTCTATCTTGGAAAGCTACTTCTCCTTCAGCTGTACGATATCACTGGCTTCATGCTTCATGCCAACTTTGTATCCAGAAACCTTAGCAATCTCTTCAGCAAACTGTTGCACTTCTTCCCAACTAGGCACATTTTCTTCTGTCAGTCTCCTTCTGGACATACCCAAGAAGCCATATCCTTTCACTTCAATGAAATGCGGCTGCATCAATTTGATGTAAGGCAAGAATTCTTTAGCTTGAGCCATATTCATTCCTTTTATCGCCGTAATTCTCATTATCGTTCTGGTTTTATCTTTAATAGTAGCAAGATATTGCATACTCTCTTGCATCAAGTCCCAAGTAGCAGGAATGACCGGATGATTCAATTTCTTATGCGAAGGAAAATCGTACGCTTGCAGAGAAAGATAAATATTAGTAGGGTAATGGTTAGATTCCTTTCCGATTCTTTTTAACATCTCTGGAACGGTACCGTTAGTTACTAAAAAAACCGTCCTGAAATTAAAATCTTCAAAAAAAGAATCAATTAATTCTGGCAAGCGCGGATATAAACAAGGCTCTCCGGTCAGGGAGATAGCGGCATGGTCTGGAAGCAGATATTGCTGAAATTTCAAATTCTCAGATTTGACATTCTCTCTTCCCCCAAACCCGATCATTAACTTTTTTCTAGCTTCAATGCAGCCTTTAATGATTTCTTTAGGATCATCCGCTACTCCTTCCCATTTCGGAGCAAATAAAGTGGTATCCCGCCAGCAGTGTAGACAGCGATGGTTGCAAGTAATCACGGGAGTCATTTCCAGACAGTTTCCGGTATGGATGCCGTAGAATTCCTGCTTGTAGCACACTCTACCGTTTCGAAGGCATTCCTTGGTCCAATGGCAAATCTTGACGGCAGAATGTCGACCTACCAAACGATACTGCTGTGTAAGTGCTTTTTTTTTCTGATTGGAAGTGAGCATGCTCTCATAGATTATGAAACCTATTTAAATTATTTTGGATTAAAAATATATATTTCAAAGAAGTAGACGGAGATAAATAATGTTCTGCCGATGATTAAAACCTTTGAGAACATTTTGATCAAAATATTTATTTCACGACTTAAATCCTCAAAATAAATAGGTTTTTAAAAGGAAGGGATACTCCCTTCATTAAAAGAGAAAAATAGATAATGATAGGTTACAACATTAGTTCCGGTTCTTTTGAATTCAGACACCGAATGGAGATTGAAGAAAAGCCCGCTTCTATTGTAATTCGGCCGTATATACCTCGAGAATTAAAAGATATTTGTCGCATTTTTACTCATTCCAACCCGGGAAAAGCACCAGAAGAAATAATGAAATGGGCACTTCCCGTAGCAATTGAAAATATCTGTCATTATCAGTTTGCTGCCGAATATAAAGGAAAAATCCTTGGAGCAGTATCAGGAAAAGTAAGAGATAAAAGGAAGAATGTTAATGGGTATATTGATGATATCGCTATAGATAAGGAACTAGTCGCCGGATTGTTTCCGGAATTAAGAAAAGCAGTGGATAATTGGGGCCATAGAATATCTATCGGAAGCTTTCTCTTAGATGCAGTAATCTACGCCTTTTTGAATGATCGATTGCCTGCAGTGGAACTAGATGTTTATGAGTTTAATTTAGGGGCAAGAAGATTTTATGATGAACATGGATTTTATGTAAAAGAAACGAGAATAATTTCACCAGAAGAAGAATCTGATGGTTTTATGGTTGGAGCGACCACTTATACTATGCGTAGAAATTTAGATTCCAGTCCGGATGCTGCCCACCGCTGGAGAAAGTATCAAGGGATTAAATAGAAGATCTAAAAAAAGTTTAACGCAGTCCAACCAATTTTTGGTGTACTTTATACAAATCCGCAGTAACAAGATCCGGAGTAGCTTTTATGAAATCTACATTATAAATCCCATTTTCGGGAGAATGCGGGACAGTATCTAAACATTTAACCGCATCTAAATAAGTACGATTATTCGCTTCGGGATATTGTTCGGGCATAGTTACGGCGTGAGTGATTCTTGCCTCAACTCTTTTAGCTCCTAATCCTTTTAATATTTTGGCCACAGTATTTACGGTCTTACCGCTAGAATACATATCATCAATGATTACATATACTCCTTGCGGATCTACACTATCTTCTTTAATAATACTAAAAGGTTTAAATTTTTGAGTAGAAAATTCATAAGAACCACGATCCTTCTCAAAATAGACTAATCTAGCATATGCTAATTCGATCGGTAATTCTGAAAAGGCTCTTCTACAAAATTTTCCGCTCTCCTTTCAGTTCCATCATCCACGGAAACAACATAAAGATGATCTCCGTATTGTTCGCGCAGTTGTCTAAAGCTTTCTTGGAATGGACGATTACGCTTAAGCATCTCCTTGGCCTTTCCTCCAGATAACCCCAATTTGGCTGGATTAATCGTTCTAGAAGATTGAAAAGGATTAACGGTATGAAAATCCAGACCTAAATCACTAGCAATTTGAGCAGCTTTTTCAGAATGGGGATCGATAGTAATTAAAGAAGTTAATCCATCTTTATAAAAATCTTTAAGGGTTAAGCGAAGCGAATCAAACTGGAAAAAACCTCTGCTTTCATATTTTTCAATGCTATGAGAACGAACATAATCCAAATAAGGAGCAATTAAAGTAACAGGAGATAAATCATCTTTTCCTCCAGCTTTACGAATAACATCTAAGTATCCACGAACAGTCATGTTGTGATCATTAACACCGACAATTTGATTACTTTTTGAAGATGCCAACCTATCAGGAGTTAAGAGATGTTCAATTAAAACTACATGCTTTCCTCGGATCACATCTTTTAACCAATTCTTTCCGATATCTATCTGAACTTCCAGGTCTGGAAAATAATCACTTACTAACGGATGAGTATGAGTCTTTTGAGAATCCTTGGGGACCTCACTTCTACGGAGACTCTCCAAGATTTCCGAATCTAATCCATAATCGTTACGTAGAATAGATTCAATATCTTTAGCCAACTGCAATGTTTCCGCACCAGAACACGGAACCAATAATAGTTTGGTACGATTCATCATTAATACCCCCAGGTCTTATCTAAATATATTCTTGTTTTTGGAGTGGTTGTTTATAAGTTTTCTGGAACAAAATTTTGGGCACAAATCTTATAAAACCCATGAAGAATAAGCTTAAAATGGTCAATCAGGAAGAACTACAACAAAAATATGCTCAGTTCCAAATGCTCCAGCAGCAATTGGAAGAAGTTAATCGAGCGCAAGAATCGGCACAAGAACAAAGAGCAGAACTAGATATTTCTATCAAAGCAGTAGAAGAAATTACCAAAACACCTATAGGAAACGAATTTCTCGCTCCCTTAGCCAACGGCATTTTTCTAAAAGGACAAATGGTTGATAATCAAAAGTTGGTAGTTAATGTTGGTTCTGAAGTTACGGTGGAAAGAACTCCAGCAGAAGTGATTAAACTATTGCAGAAGCAGCAGGAAGAAACCTTACAGCAAGTAGTAGAAATTCAAGCGATTCTAGCAGAATTAAATTCTGAAATGATGAAAATATACCAAGAGCTTCAAGGAGCCTCTCCGGAATAAACATGTTTGGTAAGCTGAAAGAAAAACTGAAAAGTGCTTTATCTATTTTTGCTAAGAAAGCAGAAGAAGAATTAGAGATTCAACCGGAAGAGAAAGAGATTTTAGAAGAAAAGAATAAAATAGAAGTTAAAGAGAAGGAAAAAATTTTAGTAGAAGAACCGGTAAAGGAAGTAAAAGTAAAGAAAGAGCTGAAGAAAAAAGAAGATAGAAAAGAGCTAAAGAAGAG
>JAZDQB010000018.1:0-2762 GCA_043797205.1 Candidatus Woesearchaeota archaeon | reverse complement strand
AACTATGAAACTATACTGATAGAATGCTTTAAATACCGGAAAATATTCCTTAACGTAAAAGAGGTGCTTTTCATGAAAAAAAACAAAAATAAAAACAAGAGTAAGAAGTGGTTTTATTTTGGCTTAGGAGGCATTTTAGTCGTACTGACAGTTATTGTTGTAGTCATTTTTTTCACCGGAAATAAAGGGGATTCTATCACTGGAAGCAGTGTGTCAGTGAATTATTACGGCGTTTCTAATTATCCTTTCAACTTAAACAAAGTTTGTAGTGGAACGGCTCCTTACTGCAAAAAAGGAGTACAAACTAAAGTAACTATAACCCAGCCGGAATTAGGGAAATTAAAGGTAGCAGGAACGGCGATTGATGTAGCGGGAAAGATTGTTTCTGCGGTGGATTATGGGTCTAATTTAGTAGGAATGTATCAAGGAAGTGTGCCTACTCCGATTCCTACTGATGCTTTAGGGGTGGTAACTTCCGCTTCTGGTGCAGCAATTGATTATTTTAAAAAAGAGACTTCCTGTCTTTCCAAAATTGGCCAGCAGTATGGCAGTAAGGATAAGTTTGAATTCGGAGTGATTAGTTATTTAAGTTATGCTACCTGCACGAATTATCCTGACTGGCTTTACGCTTACGTTAAACATGAATATCGTGCCTTGGATGGTAAATTCATCTGCAGCCAAGACGGAACTAAACTCTTCTCGGTGGAGATGGGCACGGGAAAAGTAAGTAAAAGTACTTTTGGCTGCTAATTTTTTTTACTTTTCAGAATTTGTTCCTTAATCTCTTCCAGGGTAAAATGTTTGTGCTTAAACTGGTTGAGCTCTTCTTCGGAGATAAGGTCTGACTTACTAACGTAAATTAACACTTTTTTATCTTTTCCCAGCTTCTTCAGCAGCTCTTCCTGCTTTTCTATACCATATCCTCCTTGTTCGCTTAAATCAAACACAAATACGATAAGGTTAGCTAGCTCTTGCAGTACTAATTCTGCTTGTAATTCAATCAAATTCATCTTCTCTTCTCTAGCCAGAGTTCCGGGAACATCCAACACTTGAATCTTTTCTCCGTCTAAAGTAAAATATCCGGCGTTGATGGATTTGGTGGTAAAAGCATAAGCGGCTACTTCCGCTTTGGTGCCGGTAAGTTTATTCAATACGGTAGTTTTGCCCACGTTCGGAAATCCATACAAGCACACCGTAAACATCTCTTTCACGTCCGGATAAGTCTTCATCATCCGACGCGATTCTTCTAAGAATTTTAAATTTTCATCGACTTGCTTCACTACGGAAGAAATCCTTCCATAGAATTCTTTAGCAGTCTCCCCGATCTTAAAACGGTTCTTTTCTTGATTAATCTTGCTTACGTACTGTTTTTGAAGAAAGCACACTTTGTCAATCACCCATCTCATCGCTCCAAAGGAGCGCTTGAATTTTGGAAAATCTAAAGTGAGATGCATTAATTTTAGATAGAAGGGGGGTAATTTTTCCGTTTCGGGAAAATCACGAAGAATTTTATTAATTCGAGAAGCTAAAACATCTTTAATGATATCTAATTTCAAACTTTCCTTCTGTTTAATGGCCTTCAACATATCTTTCTGCTTGCGCATATTCTTTCCTTCCGCTTTTTCTCGAGCTTTCTGGAAAGCAAGATTAAGTAATTGCTTGGCATTATCCACTGGCGGCAAAGTTTGAAAATTCATATACTTCAGAATATAGATGTGCTTTTATTAATGTTTCTGCGGAGGACGTTCCATTTCTGGTTCATACATCTTAACTGCATTTCTGCTTCCTTTCTTAACATCATATAAAGCAGTATCTGCCAGGCTCATCAAATCAAAATGATCGGGGGTGTGCAATGGACAACAAGCTACTCCTATACTGCAATTAATTCTTCGGGGTGTTTCTAAATGATATGCTGGACCATCTCCCATTAGTTTTACCTTGGAAGTGTCTACGCGAGTTTCTTCCATCGCTTGACGTATTTTTTCTCCTACTTTCAGAGCTCCAGAACAACCGGTGTTTGGTAAAGCAACAACAAATTCTTCTCCCCCATAACGAGAAGGGATATCACTGTCACGAATAGATTTACGAATAACTTTTCCTACTGTGCGCAAAGCTTCATCACCTTGAGTATGACCAAAATTGTCATTGTACCATTTAAAGTGATCAATGTCAAGCATAAGCAAGGATAATATAGATCCACTTTGGCGTGCTTCTTCTACTATTCTTTGATACATCTGATTAAAACTGTTTTTTCTTAACAATCGGGTTAATTCGTCGAAATCGCGTTGCATGGCCAAAGCTACGATCTGTCCAGCATGGCCTCCTAAGTATTTTAAGATGGGATCTCTTTGATCTTCTGCTTGTCCGCAAAAATCAGTAGTAACTCCTTCTAAATATAATACTCCTAAATTTCTAAATCCATTATTACTAAGAGGAATATATATAGTGGTTCCGCGTTGGAGATAATCCTTTTCTTTTACTGCTTTTTTAATTTCCTCATCTTTTTCAAAAATCGTACGTACTTTTTCCAGGGGAACATAATCTACTCGAGAACAGCGAAATTGTCTTCCGCACACTTCTACTATGGCTTTAGTTATATCTTCTAAACCTTGGTCAGAACGGACTCCAGCCATATCTGTAGTTAATTGATAGAATCCGTGTAATAAATAACGGGCGTCTTCTGGAGAGACGTGATCTAGTGGGCTATTTCCTGTAACCATACCTTCTTTAAAATAAGCTTTATTTATAAACCTTTTGTTATT
>JAZDQB010000017.1:0-24632 GCA_043797205.1 Candidatus Woesearchaeota archaeon | reverse complement strand
ATGGAAAAAGGTAGATTTGTCGTAGTAGACGGAATTGACGGAGTAGGTAAAGGAGTATTCCTGAATACTTTGGTAGAAGAAGCAGTTAAAGAAGGAAAAAGAGTCTTTGATGTGCATCAGTTCTGGAAAACCCACGATTTTCATCCCGATTCAAAGGATATTATTTCTAATTATGATATAATCATTACTTCCGAACCAACTTTTGTCGGCGCAGGCAGATTAATCCGAGAAGAATTGATTGCTAAAAATGGAAGAGATTACACTCCCGAAGCTACTGCTGAAGCTTATGCTTTGGATCGAAGAATATTGTATGAAACTTTACTTCTTCCCATATTAGCTGCGGGAATAGATGTTTACCAAAGCCGTTCCTTTTCTACTAGTATCGTTTATCAAAGGCAAATGGCTTTAGACCTGGGAAGAGATTTTAAAGTAGAAGATATCTTATCCATCCCCGGAAACGCTTTTTGTTATGCTCATCCGATGGATTTCATGATTGTTCCTACTATCAAAGATGCAGCTGAAGCAATACGTAGAGCGGAAGGGAGAGAAAAACAAGATAATTGTAAATTTGAAAATTTAGACTTCCAGCTGAAAATCAAAAAGCATTATGAAAGTGAAGAATTTAGACGCGTATTTGAACGTATTGGAGTTCCGGTAGTGTATATGGATGCGGGAAAAAGTTTAGAATTCTCCCAGCAGCAAGCTCGAGATTTTTATCAAGCCCATTTAAGATAAAAAAAAAACAAAAAAACTATTCCTCCTTAATTTCTTCCATCTTAACCTTGTTATCAAAGAAATTCTCTAACTTTTGACAGCTAGTTTGCGCCTTATAAGATATAATTTTAGACATAGACACCTACCACCCCTCTTTCCCTTTCACATCCGGCGGAAAACAACGATTTTCCGCGGATGTCGGAAACTTTTCAGTTTCCCAACATCTATCTAAAAAAAGGAAACTCTACTGGTATATAAATTCTACTTTCCTCCAATTTATAGTAACAGACATTAATTTCTGAGAGATAGTAACCTATTACTCTATCAGAAAGATAGATATTCATTTGTATATGAGGTTTAATGAGAATAAAAGAAAAGGGAGAAATAAAAAAACTATTTCTTCTTCCCCACATCCTTCGGATTAAACTGCTTCTCTACAAAGTTGATCAAAGTATGATCCAAAACTTCTTCCTTAGCCGCATTTATCTTCACATTAGCAAACTTTAAGTTTTTAGTGATCAAAGTAATATTCCACATCAACTTCCCTTCAAAATATTGCAAGATGATAAAACCGTTGCCGAAAATCTCTTTAGGGAAGAATTCCGCTTTGTGTTCTTGGAACAACTTATCCGCTTGGTCTAAAGTAGTTTTAACCTGTCCCAACTTTAATTCTTCTACTTTCGCTTTTTCTTTCTTGAACACATCATCGGCTGGCTTGATTTCAAATCCTTCTTGCAAATGAGTAAAAATAGTGATTTTACCGCTGTCTGGATCGTACATCCCCAAATCCCACGGACTTAATAGAATAAAATTAGGATCAATCGAACAGAAGAAGTGCGACAAAAAGGCTGAGGGATGATGTTTTTTCCATTCTACAAAAATTTCATCACTCTTTAGCTTTCCATAAAGTTCAGCGGGGGAAA
Organism: Candidatus Woesearchaeota archaeon; assembly: GCA_043797205.1. Taxonomy (GTDB): domain Archaea; phylum Nanobdellota; class Nanobdellia; order Woesearchaeales; family GW2011-AR9; genus JACRPH01. The sequence continues at coordinate 22,995 of JAZDQB010000017.1, read as the reverse complement.
AAGACATTAGGAATTTTCTCTCCAAGTATGTTTGCACTTCGTGCATTTAAAAAATCTAGTTTCCGGTTCATCTGCCCCTCTAGTTTGCTGAGTCCAGTAATAAGCCACGGTATTTCCGCACTTTTCACAAATCATCTTAATTTTGGGATGAACTTCCATCGCTTCCATCACTTCAATCTTCTTTCCAGCAGTTTCTGATCTTTCTTTCAATTCTCCGCTGTCTCCTCCTTCCATATCTTTAGAAAAGCCACAGCTGCAAAAAAGTATTTTCTTCCCGCCTTTATCTTTCGGCCTTAATAAAGAGCCGCATTTTGGACAAAACATGATACATCCCCCCCCTTTAAACCTGATTTAGCTAGAATTCAGCTAGTTGTTTATATAATTTATCTATTTGAAGGAGATAGGTTTTAGGCACAAAAGTCGCTTTGGCTTTTGTAATCTTGCCACCAGCTTCTCGCGTCTCGACGTTATAATTCAGAGTAACCATCTCCGTAGGAGCCATCCCTCTGGTTACTTTACTTTTACCCTAAAGAAAACGCTCGACCTGATGCTGGTGGCAAACCTCTTGGCTCTGGCGGCGACTTTCTAACTACTAATCTGTATCCCTACCAAACTTAACGCATCCACTACCAGAATCTTTACCCATCCTAAATAAGGTATTCTAAACAGGCCTTTTCCATAAACACGTTCTATCCCAATCTTGGTTTCTCCATTCTGACCAGTAAGACTGGCACTATTATGATCACCCTTGGTTTGGTAGTAATTTTTTCCTTCTTCCTGCCAATCCTTAACTACGCGATGAATAATGGGTTGGGGCTTATTACCTTGAAACACTAAAATATCTCCCAAATGAATATTAGAAGGATTAGCCCGCCACAGAATAATCACATCACCTTTATCGAAGCCGTTACGGAAAGGAAATAGTTTAAATTGCTCTTTAGTAATCCCATTCTGCTCATACCAACTTCCGCACATCTTCCAATAATTGTCGAAAGAGTATTGGAGATCGTCAAACACTTGTCCGCAGATAATTTGGTCGTGCAAACCATGTTCCATACTTTCGCTGATCACCGCTACTAAAGGAAATCCTGTGCCTAGAACTAAGCCCAAGAGTGGATAAACTATAAATTTGATTAAAATAAAAGCTACGATGATATTGACTAGCCAACTCCAAGCCGAATCTTCTTCCCAGAAGAAGTGCCACGCTTTTCTCATCCAAACTTTAAATTTATTCCAGGATTCACTCATACTCTAACGATTATTCTCTGCTTTAAAAAGCTTTTTATACTCCTGCTTATTTGTGCTAGATATGGTATGTGCATAGCGCCAATGGGCGAGTGAGCACAGGACTATTCGCAAGACAAGGTGTGCCCTGCCGTTATGATGTTACGACGAGGCAGGGTGCGAACGAGCTATGCACATACAACAGGTAAATAATATGGTGCGTTACAGATATCCAAAAGAAGTTAAAGCCAAAGATTGGGATTACCTCTTCAAATTCGGCTTAGTATTAGCTTTAGTGATATCTGCAGTATTTTTGGTATTGAACTATTTTTTTGATTACACTGAATATGCTTTGGCCTTATTCTTCGCTCTACCGGTAGTGTGGAGCATTATCGGAATGATTCTGGCCCGAAAATATAGTTCGGCCGAAACTCGAGACATGCATAAGGTTTCTGATTTCAACATTCTCTCACTTTGCGGATATTTTGCCACGTTTTTTCTAACTTTATACGCTTTGAAGAATCACAGTTGGTGGGATTTATTTATCGCCGCAGTAGTGTTTTTATTTTTCCATTATTGCAGTTACTTATCGCTGCGAAAATACTTAGAGCAAAAGAATATTCCTTTTAAATGGAACAAAATTATAATCATGAGTTTATTACTGTTGGTTTTGGCCGTATTTGTAGCTATAGTCCAGCAGTATTTCAGCAAGTTTTTAGCGGTAATTTTGTTATTGGTAGGAATAAGTTATTTATTCTTCCAATATTGGAATAAAATAACCAAACAATTCTGGTATGCACAGAGATTTCGGGTATTTTTAGTGTTTGGCTTTGCCTTCAACTTCATTTCTTTAGTATTATGGACCTTTATTTTGGTAGTTTCAGGATTTTTGATATACTATGGATAAAATCGTTAGCGAAATCAAACAGAAGAAAGAATTGCGCAGTATAAACGATGCTGTGGTTCTGGAACAACTGCAGAAGTATCTAACACAGCATCCTAGATTGAAGTTAGAGAATCCTCGTTCTTTCGAATATAGACAGATGATTAAGGATGTGCGCGCCAAGCTGAGAAGAAGTTATGGTTTGTTTCGAGAAGAAAAAGTGGAAGTAAGGGATTTTAAAGAAGTTAAGTCCATTTTAGAAAGCCATTCTTCCACTAGAGAAAGATTGCCTTTTTATTCAGAATTATATTGTAAGATATTCAAGATTACTGGATTTCCACAAACCATTTTGGATTTAGGTTGCGGAATCAATCCTTTCTCTTATAGTTTTATGCATCTAAAAGGGGTAGAATATTATGCTTACGACATCAATGAGAAAGAAGTAGAATTGATTAATCGTTTCTTTACCGAGAAGAAGATTTCTGGAAAGGCACAAGTGTTGGACGTATTTAAAGCAAATTTAGTTCAGAAGATGTCTGCTGCAGATGTAGCTTTCATGTTCAAGATTACGGATATTTTGGATCAAGGTAAAGGACATAAGAAAACCGAAGAGATTATGTTAGCAGTTCCCGCTCGTTATGTAGTAGTTAGTTTTCCGACTTTAACCATGAGTGGCAAGCCCATGAATGCTCCCAGAAGAAAGTGGATGGAATGGCTATGTCAGAGATTAGGATTGGAATATAAGATTTTAGAGTTCGAGAATGAGATTTTTTATGTGGTGAGGAAGTAAAAAAATTTGTCTCTCAGAATTACTTCCCACCTCTTACTGCTTTTAATCGAAAAGAAATCACCGCTCTAGCTCTCCTATGGTAGGGAGTTTCACTTTCTTTAATAATCCTTTATATTTGGGCTCGCACACTTTCACTCTTTTTACATATCCATTATTGCAAGGATCATCAGGACGAAATTTAGCATAAAATTGTGGTTGTTGTACAGCATAAGCAAGAGCATCAATAAATCTTCCTCGAACTATCTCTTTTAATGGTTCTCGACCTCCTTTCTCACTTATCACTCCACCAATAATTTGATAGAGACCTTGAGATTCGAGAGGATAGCACGGCAAGCTGTGATCATTTTTAAACCTTGCAAGATAATCTTGAACCTTACCCACTAAATCATCTTCTGCCATAATTTATTAAAACGCTAACCCTTTTTTAAACATTATGATGATAAAAGAGATACTTTCTAGTCTAGCAGTTGTTAATGAAGATTCAAAACAATAAGCTTTTTAACTATTAACTTAATTTTACTCCTTAATGGGGCTGTAGTCTAGCTTGGTAGGATTGGCGGTTCGGGGCCGCCAGGCCGGGGTTCAAAGGGCAGAAATGTCTTGAAAGTCCTCGCAGCCCCATTCATTCTTCTAATCTAAAACTTTTCAATTCCCCTTCCTTCTCTTCCATCCGAGCAGAATTAATCTCAAGCTTAGAATTCAATTTGTTCTGAATCAGCCACAAATCAGATGGAATAATTTTCTCTCCTTCTAACTCCTTTAATTTGAACCACTTCAACTTCCCATGCTCACTTTCTTTAACGATAGTACCCTGAACTTCAACCTTAACAAAGAACAGAATAAAACTATGCTTAATCATCCCTTCCCCTTCCACACGTTCATGTAAAACAGAATTGATAGAAACAAACTTTCCATCCAATCCAGACTTCTCTTTAACTAACCTTAAAGCCGTATCGACAAAAGATTCTTCCAACTTCATCTTTCCGCCAATCATACTCCAATAATTCTTATAGGGACGTTTATTTCGTTGTATCAATAAAATTTTATCCTTATTCATCACTGCTACTAAAACTACCGGTAATGGACCTAATTCTGCTCCAATTACATGAGAAAAGATAGGCAGATACTTCTCTCCCGCGGCAGTTAAAGAATAAAAGTCTCCTTTCTTCTGCAACAGACCTTCTTTTTGCATCTGCGTCAAATGATAAGATACCATATTAGAACGAATCTTCAATTCCTTTTCAATCTCGTTGAATTTAAGTTTGGTTTGATCTAGAAACTGCTTGAAGATTTGTTCACGTTCTTTCTTGACTAAACTACCGGAATAGCGCATGTTACTCTATTTCATTCGAGGAATTACTTAAATATTTCTTACAAATTTAAGAGAATATGGAAAATGACAAAATAGAGAAAGTACATTATGTGGCTATTACTGGAATTATCAGAAAAGGGGATAAATTCCTCATCTGCAAGCGCTCTCCCAACGAGAAAGCCTTCCCAAATAAATGGTGCGTTCCGGGTGGCAAGATTGAACGAGGAGACTTCATCAACACTCCTAAAGACACTCAAGACCATTGGTTAGACATCTTTGAGAAAGTATTAAGGAAAGAGATTAAGGAAGAAACTAATTTGGAAATTAAGAATATCGGCTACGTCTCCAGCTTAGTCTTTATCCGCCCCAACGGCTTTTCTACTATTATTGTCAGCCTTTACGCTGATTATGCGGCGGGTGAAGTGCAATTGCAGAACGAGGAATTAAGTGATTATGCTTGGGTCACGCTGGAAGAAGCTAAAGGATATGATTTAATTGAAAATATTTATGAACAACTAGTAAAGGTAAAAGAGAAATACACCTAAAGTAAAATAAAAAAAACAAAAAATTACTTCTTCTTATGGCGCATAATCGCTGCAGTTACTGCCGCGCCAATAGCTACTCCTACACCAGCAGCAATTAAAGCCGCTTTTTCGGGATTCTTTTTCATAGCATTATGAACTTTTACTTGCGCTTGCTTTAACTTTACTTTTACGTTCTTTAAGTGTCCTTTCAAACTAAATTTCTTTTTTGCTACCATTTTAATGTACCTCTTTTTATTGACTTTTAGCTAACCATTTAAAGATTAGAGCAATGAGCATGAATCCCGCTCCGGAAATCAAGAACCCCCAAGCATAATTCAAATGAAGATAATAATTCAGGAAGAACACGATGGAAACGAAGATAAAGATCATTCCCAACAGGAAAAACAAGAAGGCAGTAACGTTGCGAAAGATCTTCTTTTCCACCCTCTGAATCTTCTCTTTGATATTTTCTTTGATATTCCCCACTAAATTACTAAGCAAAGTATCTTTTAAATTTTTAAGGAAAGAAGAGAAGAAGGATTCATTACTTTCTTCCGATGCAATCGGAGCATTACTTTTTTTTTGTACCATCATAACCTCTTTTTAAGGATTAGTATCTTTAAGTAATATATAAAGTTTTGCTTGAGGTTAAGAATAAAATAAGAGAAAAAAGAAAAACTAAACTTTATACACCAAATCCTTTTCTTTCACCGGTCGAGCTACTTTCATGCCGATAATCTGCTTCTTCTTAGCTGCTTTGACTTGCTCGTGCTCAATCTGCATCGACAATACTTTCTGCTTGAAGCTCTGCTCATGTCCGACGATTTCAATGGTATCTCCTACTTTAATTTCAGTCATAACTTCTATTACCGCTACGCTGATATGATCGTAGAAGTGAGTTACTACACCGACCAGATTTTTTCTAGGAGCAACTGGTTTAACTGCAACTGGCTTTATCATCGGCTTCTTAACCAGAACTTTTTTAATTACTGGTTTTTTAACCGCAACTTTCTTTACAATGGACTTTTTCACTACCTTTTTGGCTGCTTTAACCGCTTTTTTAGGGGTAGACTTTTTAATTATCTTCTTTTTAGGAGTTTTTTTGGCCATATTTATCACCACTTTCTTCAGTATAACTTTCTGGTTTAAATTCTTTGCGGAATTAAGAGAAAATAAAGCTAAAACTAGAAGAAAGTAATATAAAGCTCCCTTTATCCTCTCTCCCCATGCTCCTATTAATTACAGAAATATTTTTGCTGATTATCATTATTATAATTTTATTTAACCATTTAACCAATATCTTTTCTCTTTCTTCTTTAGGAAGCTATCCTGAACCGGAAGTCTTTCCGAAAGTGTCGATTTTAGTTCCGGCACGTAACGAGGAACGTAACATTCGTAAATGTATTCGTTCCTTACTTGCTCAAGATTATCCTAATTTTGAATTGCTAGTTTTAAACGATAATTCCACTGATACCACTGGAGAAATTCTAGCCAAATTTGACGATTCCCGCTTGAAAGTATTTTCTGGAAAACCTCTGCCGGAAGATTGGATGGGTAAACATTGGGCTTGTCATCAGTTAGCAGAAAAAGCTACTAGCAAAATTATTTTATTCATCGATGCCGATACCTGGCACCACCCGAAGATGTTAAGAGCGGCAGTTTCTGCCTTTCTCGCGGAAAAAGCGGATTTTGTTTCTGCTTTGCCTAGAGAAGAAGCACGCAGTTGGGGAGAAAAATTAATCATTCCGTTCATTCCTTGGAGTTTGTTGACCTTTTTGCCCATGATTATCGCTAAAAGAACTCCGCGACCGATGCTTTCTGTTTCCATCGGCCAATTCATGATGTTCAAGAAAGAAGCGTATGATAAGATTGGTGGATATTCTGCTATCCGAGACCAAGTTTTAGATGATGTTACTTTTGGACGTCGAGTCAAGGCCTTCGGCTTACGCTGGAGATTTTTTGATGGAACGGATTATATTACCTGCCGAATGTATCGCAGTTTTAGAGAAACGTGTAGCGGCTTAGGAAGATATGTTTTTCCGATATTTAAGAATAACACCATCTCTTTTAGCGCTGTTTTCTTGTTATATATTGCAGCAGTCTTCGGTCCGTTATTAGTCATTCTCTTATGGTTAGTAGGAATGACTATCAACGCGGATTTACTTACTCTTTCCTTTATTTCAATGATCATTCTTTTCTTAAGTTGGGTTATTTCTAATGCTAGATTTAAATTTCCGGTTTACCTTTCCATAATTTATCCCATAACCATGGGAGTCATGGCTTATATCGCTTATGGTTCGATGGTAAGAGCTCTAGCTGGAAGAATCAGATGGAAAGGAAGAAAGATTAGATATTTCTAAGTTGATGAATTTTAAAGTTGTACAATAATTCTAAAAATAAAATATAACAAAGAAGAAAAAAAATTAATAATTCACCAGCACTTCCGCATCCCTTCCAAAGATGTTCTTGATGTCTTCAAAGATAGGTTCTTTGATGAAAGCACGTTGAGGAATCTTAGCGCTGGCCAAGGCTTTCTCGTACTCTTCCAAGTTAGAATCTTCACAATTGCCTAAGCTACCATCAGCATTGATCTTAGCTTTCTGAATCTTCTGCGATTCTCGAGCATCAATGTCGTGGATAATGAAAGCAATCTTATCCAGCAATACGATTTCCGAGTATTTATTCCCGCGTTTGATCCTGATTTTAGCTCTTTCCATCTCTTTTCCACGCTTTCTTTGCAAGTATTCTATCAAGAATTGAATCAAGCCGCTGCTACCTTTACGAGCATTTTCTACATCGATTTTAGTTAATTTACCTTGGTCAAACTTCTTTTTGGCCTCCATGATCTCATTCAAATCGCGTAGGAATCTGGCCGGGACTTTTCCGGTAGTAATCAATTCTTTTTCAAAAATATTAACAATCTCACTATCATGCGCTTTCTCGATCCCTTCTTGCTTCAGAACATCCCTAATAATGGTAACGACTTCATCATATAAGACATTGGTAAACTTCTTATCATGCATCTCTTCGATGTCCTTAAACAATTTCTTAATTCGTTCCAAAAACTTTTCCGCATCTTTAATGAGTTTGTCTAATTCTGTTCCGCTCAGGTCGTTCTTAGTACCATGTTCAATGTCCTTTCTTATCTTAACATTATTACGCAAAATGTCGACATATTCTTTTTCCAGCAGTTTTTCTTTCTTCACTAATACTTCTTCCAACACATCGGGCGTCTCTCTCGGGGTAGGTGGGGGTAATCCGTACAACATCAAAGCCGCTTGACTGGGAGTTAAAATGGCATAATAAGTATCTTCCATAGCCATATCTTTCAACCTTAACTTTACTCGGCTGATGGTCTGCTCACCAGTGCTCATAAACAAGTCAATCGCTTCTCTACTCGGCTTGATTCTTCCCATTCTTAACAACTGCTTCCAAGGCATGAAAATGCCTCGATCATAGAAAGGTACGCCGTCTCTTAACAAAGTAAATATAATAGGATTAGCTTCTTTCAGTGATTCCCAGAAATCGGTTAAGATGTACACTTGAATGTTAATCTTGTTTTGAATTCCGGTCATCTGGCCTGCTTCGATGCCCATCCCGATGATAATCGCCCGCAGCTTATCCTTCAGCTCTAAACGGGTCATTTTCTTGACATCCGTATCATCGATAACAATCCATACATCAATATCAGAAGTAGCCGTAGCTCTTCCTTGAGTTAAAGAACCAGCTAGAACGTAACTTAAAATGTATTTATCAAATTTCTTCAGTACCATCGACTTATGAATCTCAGAAATCTTGATGGCAGCCAGCATTCCGGTATCATGAATCGGTGCACTCATGGAAATAAGTTTGTTCAAATCATATTTAGCATCATAACAGTTCTGCCATAAATCAGTCAAAAGTACACTTTGCGGTACGATATTCTTGTCTACCTCTTCCGCAATTTTCTGAATAATGGTAGAGAATTTCTGATATAACTCATCTTTGGTCATCTTTTGACTGGTAGTGTCATCTACTAATACTAATAGATTAATCTTATTTTCATCAGTTTTTTGTTCTTTTGACGCTTCTTTGGGATGTTCTTTCGGTTGCTCTTCAGACATTCCTTCCGCTTTAGGCATATTCTTTTCGGGAGGCAATAAAGCAATTCCCACAATGTAATCTCCGAATTTCTCGAGAACTTTAGCTTTAAATGAATCTAATTTTCCCTTCAAGGCTTCCAATTTCTTCTCCACTTCTGGAGGCAGTTTAGGCAGATTAGAAGGAAGACCAGGTATTTCTCCTGGACTGGGAGCAGTACCTTTATCAGAAGTTCCGACCGATTTAATACTTTTAGCTTGAATGGACTTATTTTCTTTGTTTTTACTCATGTTTTTCACACCCCAAAGGCAGTAGGCATTAAGTGGTTGGCCAATCAGTGCGGGGGAGAAGATACGGACTTTAGTCGTAATTAATTCCTACTTTATCCTTTATTTATCAACGAAAGCAGGTCGACCCCGCGGCCAACTTAATGCCTATCTGTGACGTTTTGATTAACTGTTTTGATATATGTTTTAGACAAATATAAGGGTATAGGTATGGGGTGAGACAAAAAGGTCATACTCTATCCTTGAGCCTGTAGAAAAGAAATGTTTAAATAGAGAATTTATTTACTAATGAATATGGCCGATAAAAAAGAGGAAAAGAAAAAAGCAAAGAACCTCGATGATATTCTCGGTCAAATGGCTGCAGAACATTCTAAAGATTTAGATGCCTCTTTTAAAGCAGTAGATGCTTTCAATAAGGAAGAGAATCAATTGCATTTGTATAATAACATTCTAGCTCCGGCGCAGGACGCTTTGTATAGTACCTTGGTTTCTTCTTTGGATAAAGAATTTGAAAAAAAGGATGAAACAAAGTTAGAAAAGAAAGAACAGCATGACAAGGTTCGCAAGGCGGTAAACAAAGCTTTAAGATCTTATTTTGAAAAAACTCAACCTCACGTCATTAAAGCCATGGATGACATGAAAATGAACGAAGATGATCAATATGAACATTTAGCTTCTCTTTATGACGAACACACCGGTGGAGATCAAAGAAACCAAAAGAACCCCGGAATAAGAGCAATAGTGGAGAGTTTGATTCGAGGAAAGAAAACAGTTGGACATGTTAAACAATTTATTTATAATACAAAATCGGCAGGAGCACAAGGCGCCTTGGAAAAATTAAACGATAAATATCTGGCGCATCATTTTGGAAAATATAATAACACTCAAGTTGCAGCTTATCTAAAACCAAAGTTTGAGAAAGAGGGATACGAAATTAAGGATAAGTTGGGATACATCCAATCTGATTTGGATGCACTTATGAAGATGAGAAGTAGTGTAATCGAAAAAGAAGGACATCAATATCTTGCTAAAAAGAAGGAAGACGATAAGAAGAAAAAGTAATTTTATCTTTTTTGTTACTATTCAGTAACATAAAGTTTATAAAGTAGTAGCTATTTCTAATGGTTATGGTACAACCAAGCTTAGAAGCGATGTTGGCAAGTATAGGAACTGCTACTGACTTAAACGGAGCTTTAACTCTTTACGACCGTGTAGATACTGAAGAATTCAAACTAGGGATGGTCAATGATTATTACATCCCGGCTCAAACTAAACTGCATTCTTCGATTGAATCCGGCTTGAGAGGAATTTTCGCCGGAGAAAGTAAAACTATCAATTCTGATACGGAAAGACATCAAGTTAAATCTGTTATTACTGGCTCTTTGAAAGAATATTTCGCTATTGTTTCCCCTTCTTTGCTCAATTCCATGAACACCATCGGATTAAGCGAAGAAGAGCAGTTTGAATTCTTATTACAAGAATATGATAAAGGAATCGGTGGGGGAAAAGTAGAAAGATTAAACACTCTAGGAGCCTTGGTTAATGGACTAATGAAGGGAAAAATTAGTACGAGCCAATTCCAATATCAGCTTTATACTAATCAAGCTCAATACGTTAACATTGCTTCAAACATAAAAACTAACGCTTTAGTTTCCCAGATTTTCGCACCTTACGAATCTTATCAGTTAGCAGCTCACTTAATGCCAATATTTGAAAGAGCGGGATACGAAGTAAGTGATAAGCCCGGATATCTCAGAGCAGATTTAAGAAAATTGTTAGATTTAAGGACCAGAATAGTTCGTCCAGAAAGAGAAGATATTCCTTACTTAAGACGAAGAGAAACTGCTTAATTTTTTTGTCCCACTCTTAACCACAATTCTTTTATTTTAGTTTGTCTTTATGGTAAGTATGTTTACATTATTGTCTCAACACCATCCTCGTTCTAGAAATGATGGTTTAGATTATCAACTCCAACAATATCCCATGGGTGGAGCAGTTATCGACAAAGATAAAAAAACTTACGTCACTCCCGACAGCGATAATCGCTACGCACACCAAAGGGAAGCAGAGGTGATGAAAGGAGTAGTAAATAATTACCTTGACTCAAAGGTAGGTAAAGAATTCGTTAATTACGCCCAACAACAAGGAAGAAAATTTATTCCCATTGTCGGCGTAGGAACGGGAGATATGGGAGAAAATACTGTTGCAGCTATCATTACCAACGATTTAGAAGCGATTCTAGTCAGTAATTATCAAGGTAAAGGTATTAAACAAAGAGCAGCAGAGATGGCTCAAGCTTATGGAGTGATGGACACGCAGATGATGCTTGATTATGTCCTTACTCACGAACTAGCTCATGCTACTGGATACAAATCAGAAGCAGATACGGAAGGATTCGTAAAAGATTTCTATACGGATTTAGCCGCTAAGAGTAGCGGTAAAGAACAAGAACGATACTTAACTCTGGCGGGAATTGCGGCAGTAAGAGAAGAACAAGCATATAAGAACGAAGCTAATTAGAAAAGTACTAAAAGTTTTAATAGAAAAGCCCCTTTTTAGTGGATGATGGAAGTTATTGATGAAAAGAATATTGTTCTGAAGAGAGAATTAAACGAATTAGACTTGTTTGTATTAAAATTTGTAAGAACCATTGAGAAATATACTCCTTATGTCCTTATCTCTGGCTATGTCGCACTATTATTTGGTCGTTCTAGAGGTACGGAAGATGTAGATTTATTTATCCCACCATTAGATAAAGTGAAGTTTCAACAAATTTATTTGGAATTAAAACAAGCTGGATTTTGGGGTATTAATGCTGATGACGAAAATGAACTTTATTCCATGCTTAAAGAAGGTTTGGCCATCCGTTTTGCTGAGAAGAATAAAGTTATTCCAAACATGGAAGTAAAATTTACAAAGGATATTATTGATTATTTAACAATAGAAGAAAAGATATTCGTAAAGACTAAACAAGGGGAAATTTTTATTTCCAACATCGCTTTTCAAGTTGCTTATAAGCGATTCGTGTTAAAAAGTGAAAAAGATATAGAAGATGCTTTATTTCTGCAAAGATTATTTAACATAACTGAAGAAAAAATTAATAAGTACAAACATATTCTAAATGAACATGGAAGAATTTGAGCTGAATCGAAAGCAACGGGAAGAGTTTGTTATCTTTTGGGCAGATTTTGTAAGAACCCATTCAGACGAAGAATGGAGTGTTCAACAAAATGTTCTTATTAATTCTCAACTTAAATCGGCACATCAATTCACGCGTGAAGAATACTTGAAGTTTAAGAGTAAAAAAAGAGAATAAAATTTAATAACAGAGAGATTTAACTAAAAGAATTCCACCTCCAATTCCAACTGATCATTGGTAGGATATTCGGTTACAATCGCTGCCAGCAACTTAAGTTTCTTGAATAAAGCACGATTTTGTTTGATTTTATATTTAGATAACAAAATACGTGGCTTCTTCTCATCCAAGAATAATTCCTCATCTTTTAGACGTAATTCCTTTTTCACCCGTTCAAATAAAGGTTTTAATACCGCTACAAAAACATTCAGATTCATGCTACTCAACTTTTTACGATATTCAAATCCTGGTGCCAGTTCCGGTAGATATAAAGCACCCCTAGTTAACATTCCTTCTTCATCCACCACATCAAAAGGCAATTTTGCTCCTTCTGCTTCCCGTTTCAAACGATTAGCTAATTGCACGCTATCTTTTAATTTAGCGGTACAAACATGGATAGGAAGTTCTAATTGTTTTTTTTCAGCGTATTCGAGAACTTTCTGGCCCATTTCAAGTGATCCAGCGATAGCATAACTCAAATTGTCTTTAACGCAGAAACCCATATCTGACAACTTCGATTGAGAATTATCGGCAATCTCTAATTCATTTAAATTAAGGAAATCAATCTTATCCTTCACAAACTCTAACATCACAAAAGTTTCTTTATCTTTAGCTGGAAGCAAAGGAATCTCTACTCCTATCTTCCAAGAAAATTTGCGGGCTAATTCTAACTTTTTCCACAGTAATTTGGAATCGAGATCCAGATGGAAGCGAATCTCATCTAATCCTGCAGCAAATAATTTCTTAAGAATATCTTCTGTAACCAGATTTAAAGAAGTATACAAATGAATGTGAAAATCTTTTCCAAAATGCTTCTTTAATAATTGAATATATTCTATCACTCGTTCCACTTTCGTCAGCGGATCTCCGCCAGTAGTTCCTGCTCCTTTCGCTTTCATCATTTCTGCTTCTTTAATTATGTCAGTAGAAGAGAGAACTGGACGTTCATTAGCGTAAACCAAGTCTTTTTGATATTTTTGGTCAGAAACGGGACAAAAATAACAATTTCGCGGACAGATTCCAGTAACAAACAGGACTAATTTTTCTCCCCGCACACAGAATCTACATCCTAAAGGCAGCTCTCCGCGGTAAAAAGAATGATATTCATTTTCTGTAACCATTTCTTAAGAAAAGAACCAACTACTTTTTAAAGGTTTACGAGACACTTAACCAGATTTAAATTTTCGGGGCGCTTCTTCAATAACTGCTGTAGCAATTCCTCCGCCTCGTTGAATATCACTTAAAAGTTGATCCGGAACGGAATAACCTAAATCTTGCATGGTTTTTCCTAATAGATAAAAATAATCACGAACACCAGAAGAGTTAGTACAATCATTAATCATAGAAGACAAACCGTGTACTGTTAAAAATAATTCTTGAAGATAATTATCTATTTTACTATGATCAGTAACTTTAGGTACTGCTCCAGAGGATGCTCTTTGTTCAGCGGGAGAATAACGATTATAAGTTGCACCTAATTGAATATTTTTTTCAATAACCCGAGCAAAGAAACTCATGGTCCAATCAGCATATTCGTTTTGGGTCATTATTTCATCGCCCACGAAATCTCTAAATTGACCGTTATAATAACCATTTAATTTACTAATTAAATCTTTATCTCGTTGCTCCCAAGCATACTCATAAGCCAAAAAGGCATGACGATAAAGATTAAATTGCCCGCGTCGAAGGATAGCCGTATTTCCTAATCCCACAATAGTACAATAGCTACTAATATCTGCAGTCGCCGGTCCAAGTCCAAATTTTTCTAAATCTAAAACCGTATTCCCGACAATGTTCAAACCATTACAATCATTATGTTGAAAACGTATTTTTTCATTTAATTTCTTACTCTTCTCTGTTAATTCACTCACTCGAAAATCTAAATTAATCCTTTTCTGTTGAAGAAGATAATCAAATACCCGAGAATAATCATATTCACCAATAGAAGCAGCTAATTGTGGATTATTTATGTAGAATAATCTCGCCAAATTTTCTTTTAATTGGCCACTAGAAGAACGAGTAGAAAAATCTAAATCTTGAGCATAATCAAAACCACTCTGCAATTCTTTAAAAAAAGCAGAACATAATCCTGAAAAGCGAGCAATTAATCTTATCCCATTCAATAAAGCATAGTCCATTTCTATATCCGAACCAGATCTCGCCACTCGTAAAATTGCATCCCTTTGAGTAACTCCATCTAAATAATTCATCACCAACATAGAATCACGTTCAGAAAAACCCCATATTCGGGGAACCAATGCGTGAGGGGAATAAAGAGTATTCTTAACCACACTTCCGACCAATTCTAAATTTCTTTTCTCACGAGGAAAAAGAACGGTAGGATCATGACATAAAGCATAAGCTGTTTCGTGTCCAGCCCCGACCGGAATAAAATGTTTAGCTACAAAACGTCGGGTTTTACCTTTTCTACTTTTTTTAGTTAAGGAAAATCGAACAAATTGAGCATGATGACTATCCCATGAATCACAAACTTCAAAAGAAGAATAATTCTTAAATTTGTTACCCAATGCTCTTCTTACTGCTCCTTCGAATCCAATCTCTAAGTCCATAGTGGACTTAAATAGCCCCCCTCCTTTATAAACTTTTCTGAGGAGTTACCATTCTTTAATAGTTACTACCTGTATATATCACTCTTCCCAAACTGTGAATATAACTAATCATACGACGGATACGAGAAGCAACATTTAATACCCCAAAATCGTTACTTTTTCCTTCTATCAGATCCAATTCCTTATTATAATCAGTTTTAAGACTAGAAATCTTTAAAGCAGATTCAATATCTCGATCGTAGTACGCTTTCAAGGTATCCAAATAATATTGTTCAATCTTATGCAGGAAATTAGTCACATTAGTCTTATCTTTTAGATTCTTAATGTTGCGAGCAAAACGCGCAGTTCTTCTAGTTTCATCAGCTATTCCTTCCAAATAAAAAGCGATGAAATGAGAATGTAATAAATCGCAAGGCCCCATTTTTAATCTCTTCAGGGCATTAGAAAGATGTTCCAAGTTATACAAAACCGTTCGGTATACCAAAAAATATAATCTATTAACGTCTTTATCACGATCGTTAATATTCTCGTAATTATCCACAGAAACACTTTCGATACTCTCCTTAATCATGGTTCTAGTAATTATATCCATCTTACGAATTAATTCTTCAATAGAAACCTGTTCCATATTCAAAAAATCTTTAGCAATAATATTATTAGTTCCTTGTTCCATAACCTCTAAAGCGATTAAATATTGGAAAATTTCTTGAATTTCCTTGATTCTATCCTTAATCTCTTTTCCTTTAAGAATGATAGTTCGATAATTTAAAATATAAGCAGAATTTACCTCTCTAGCAATTAGAGCCATATCCTTTCCATCGACATTAATTATCTTGGTTTTATTCTCTTCTTCTTTTTTGGCGTCACTTTTACTAAGTAAAAGATTTTGCCCATTTTCCTCCAAATAGATCAAATCCCCTTTCTTCATTTTATTCTGGTTAATCCAGGATTTAGGCAAAGAAACTACGAAACTGCTTTTTCCAAAAGATATTAATTTACGATATTCCATTTTAATCCCCCTTAATAACTATATTTTTGACTATATTTTCGATAAAACCCGAAAACCCCCTATTCTGCATATACCTGCTATATGGCATTATGGAAAGGTATTTATATTTAAATGTTTTGCAACAAGTATAGGTGGGGATAGTTAACCTATACCAAAGGGGGGTGGAAGAGAATGCAGCCAAAACAGATGAAATGCTTGGGAGAAGAGGAAGAAGAACATTTTTATTCTAAAGAAAAAAGAGCAAAAATGTTAGATGGAGATGAATTAACCCAGGAAGAAGAGGGTTTCATGAAAGGATATGATGAAGATACTTTAGGAGAAGAAGAAGAAAACTATTGTAAGTTAGATTTGACCGGAAGCAACGGAAAGACCTAAACCACAAAATGTCTTTAAAAGGTTTATTAGGACTGGACCAATGTACACTTAAAGAAGAGGAGATTATGCGCCAGTTGCAAGAGGCTTATCGTAAGGGAATAGAAGAATTAACTTTTACTTGTGGAGAAAAGAAAGTTAAGTTAAGTATAAAATAAATGAACTTTAAGTTCACCTTAAGAGAAAAGTCTATAAACGTTAGAAAAGTTCTTTGGATTGGAATGAATTATCTTAAAAGGGGACTGCAGCGAGTTTGGAACGGAATCAGACAACATAAATTATTGTTTCTTTTTATCGTCTTAATTCAAATTGCCGTGCTGGGAGTATTAATCTATCTTATACTGAATTATCCCACGCAAATTTTACAAGATGTGCAAGGAATCATGGAACCCTTAGAAAGGGCCAATTATAATGCTACCAGTATCCAAGAAGGAGCAGCTTTTACTCCGGAAATGATTACCATCTTCCAAAGTTATGATTCCTTAGTCAAAAATATTTTAGGATTATTGTTCTGGTTGGGAGGTATTTTCGTAATATTGCAAGCGTGGTTATGGATCTTAAGTTTACGGTTGTTAGAAACAAACATCGAAAAACCGGAAAAATCTTGGAAAAAAGAAATCAAAAATTTCTTTATTCATTGGTTAAAATATATCGGAATAGGAATCTTATTTACTTTTATTCCGGGATTAATCGCTTATTGGAGTTTAAACTCCTTTTTTAACATTGAAGCAGAAAACACCACCTTTACTTTGATAGGGATAATAAGTATTTTCTGGCTGTGTTGTTATTATCTTCAATCCGTAGCTTTTAGTTTATTATCCGTACCTGGAAGAAAATGTTTGGTCGATTGGGGAAGAATTGCTTTTAAGAAAGTTCACCAAACCTTATTGGTTGCAGTAATAAATTTCCTGGTTTTGGGGGGATTATTCGTGGGGATTTACTTTCTGCTACCTCTTGAATCTTTATTCCCCTTAACCCTTATCTTAACTATACTACTGCTGTTAGCAGTAGTGTTGACTAGGATACTCTGGATCTCTTGCCTACAAAGCGAGCTAAAAGAACATGAAAAACCATAAGACCGTTCTGGTGGACACTAACGCTTGGATGGCTATCGGAGAATTAAAGATAGATTTATTTGCAGAATTAGAAAAATGTTGCGACTTCTCGATTCAAATTGCTACTTTGGAAGGAACTTTACGAGAATTACAGAAAATCCGGGAAGAACAACGCGGGAAGTTCAAACGCTACGCTAAACTGGCTTTAGACCTGATTAAAGCTAAGAAAGTAGAAGTGTTCCAGCATTCCGTAGGAAATGTAGACGAATTATTAGTAGATTATTCTCACGGAGGATATTTAATATTAACTTCCGATGCAGAGCTCAAGAAACGCTTAAAACGTCCTTACCTGACTATCAGACAAGGCAAGATGATTATAATGATTAATTAGAGCTAGGAAGAGAGATATATTTATAAGGCAAAATCTTATTCTAACCAAGATGGACAATTCACTCTTACTCATACTCATCGTTATAGGAAATCTAAGCTTATATTGGATCCTATTTGGAAAGAAACGCTTCGAGAATAAATATATGTCACAAAAAGAGGAAAAAGCTGATGCCGGAAAGACATCTAGTCATTGATCATCTGAAATTCGGGTACGAAGGGTTGTTTAATCCCGCTGAAGTATACAACATTATCTCTTCATTTTTCTTTGAAAAAGGATATGATTGGTACGAAAAAGTAAACGAAGAGCAGATTACTCCACAAGGAAAACAAATTCATTTAGTTTTAAACCCCTGGAAGAGTGCTAGTGATTATTACAAGCTCATAGTAAAGATACAACTAAACATGATTGATTTAAAGGAAGTGGAAGTAGAGCAGCAAGGGCAACCGCTTCGACTAAGTCAAGGAGTGATACGTATGACTATTGATGCTTATGTGTTAAGTGACCGCAAAGGCAAATGGAGTGCCAGTACTTTACATTGGTTGGTAATGATCCTGACCGAAAAATATTTTTTTCGTAACCACTTAGCTAAGTTTGAAACCTGGGTAAAAAGCGATGCAGAAGACCTGCTTCACAAGCTAAAGAGTTACTTGAACACCAACAAATATACTTATACCGGATAATACAAACTAAAAAATCACAAAAGAGAGATAAACAAACCAAAATGGATGCCAGCATTGATCCAGAACATTATCTGGAAAAACAGTTATTCATCAACAACCGTATTATTAAATATAAGGGTATTTTCCGAGCTGATGAATTATTCTCCACCATTAATCATACTTTAGAAGAACGTGGTTACCAAAAGAGGGAGAAAAAAAGTGAAGAGACGGTTACAGAAAACGGTAAAAAGATTTATGTGGAACTCCGTCCGTTTAAAATAATGTCCAATTATGTACGTTTAATGATCAAGATTAAAATAACCATGGATAATCTCACCGAAGCGGCAGAAATAGTTCGAGGAGAAAAAAGGTTGTTCCAAAACGGAGAGATACAAGTTGCTTTTGATGCATGGTCTTTAACTGATTATGCTAATCGCTGGGGAATGAAACCATGGGTATACTTTCTTAAAGGAATCATCCATAAGTACTTTAAGAAATTCCCCTTAGAAGGAGGATTTAGCGGAATTTTAGTTACAGATACGGCTCATCTCTATGCCCGAGTAAAAGCTCTTCTTAATTCCTACAAAGAAGAAACCGGTAAGATTTCTACTGAAGAAGATATTCGCAAGCAGGTAGAAATGCAGATGATGAGCGAGTTGGACGATCACAATAAGGAGAATTAAACTAAAAATATTTGTTTAGCATCTTCGCAAAAAATTAGAATAATCATTCCATAAACACTAACGCTCTTAAGTCAAAAGTAGTAGCCCTTTCCACTTTTACCCGTAAAGTTTGTCCCAGCTTAAATTCTCCTTCCACCACTACCGGCTTATATGATTCATTGCGACCAATCCATTGCCTTGCTTCCTTTCCTTTTTCAGTAATAATAATATTCCCTTCCCAACCAATCCAGCGTTCATTCTGCATCCTCGCCACATTGTGGTAAATATCGGTTAGAACTCGAGAACGATGTTTAACTTTTTCTCCCGGTAAAAGTTTTAATCTGGCTGCCGAAGTCTTAGGTCGAGGCCAGAAACGAGAAATATTGATCACGTCAGGCATGATTTTACGAATTAAATTTTGCGTATTCCAATACTGTTGATCGGTCTCTCCCGGATAACCTACAATAATATCAGTAGCAATAGTCAAGTGAGGAAAAAACACTTTAATTTCTTCAATTAAAGCAGAAAATTCTTCCGCCGTATACTGGCGGTTCATCTTCTTTAATATCTCATTATCACCCGACTGTAAAGGAAGATGTAAAAATTGATAGATTTTTGGATTCTTATATACTTCAAATAGTTCCGTCTTAAATTTAAGAAGATGATTAGGATTCATCATCCCTACTCGAATCTTAAAATTTCCGACAATAGTTACTAATTCTTTCAATAGTTTGGCTAAATTAGTATCAATATCAAATCCATAACATCCGGTGTCTTGAGAAGTAAGCCAGATTTCTTTTACTCCTTCTTTTACTGCTTGTTCTGCTTCTTGACGAATATCTGCTATCGGATAAGAACGTAAATTGCCCCTTGCCGCCTTAGTCTTACAAAAGGAACAAGCTCCTAAACATCCTCGAGAGATAGGAATAATAGAGATATAAGGATTTTTTCTGACTCTCGGAAGATTTAAGGGAGGCATTTCTCCATTTTCAGTAAGACGAACCTTATTTTCATGTAAAACCTCTTCTACTACTTCCACAATACGATGAATTTGATTAGTTCCCACTAACGGATAACCTCTTAATTTTTCGGGATCACATTGGGCAATACAACCGGCAACAATAACCGCTTTATTAGGATACTTTTGTTTCAAGGATTCTAACTGGCGGAAGAAAACCGTTTCCGTCGGTCCTTTGACCGTACAAGTGTTAAAAATAACCACATAAGCGTCATCGATAGAATTAACTAGATTAAAATGAGCTTGTTTTAACAGGCCGGCCATCTGCTCGGAATCGGCAAAATTATGGGCACAGCCAGCAGTATGAATGTAGACGTTGGTCATAATCAGCTAGGGGCTGGAGAGATATATAAAAGTTATGGATGGACTAAAATAGAAGTTGTAATATCTATTATCCAACCCATATAAAATAGATGATTTATACTTTGAGCAACAAAAATTTATAAAGTAAATTAGATTTTTATATTAAAAATGACTAAAGTAAACATTGGTAAAAGGGTGGACTATCCGACATTAGAAAAGGCACTGGTTGAAGCTGCAGAAGAAATAGGTTGGAAAGCTAAAGTTAAAGATGTATCTGAAGAAGGATATAGATTGGGGTCGGTGGAAGAAACAAGTAAATACGACCATACCGTGCTTCATTTAAGAGGAATACTGCTTCCAGCCATGAAAGTATACCTATCCAATAAAGAACCCACGGAATACTTTAATGTTTGGACCGGTTTTCCATTTGGAGTGGCATTAAAAGGAGAAGTAAAAAAATATTTAAGTGCTGTTTCTAAGCATTTACAATCATAAATAAATCCTTATAAAAAGATAGGTTTATATTTTGGTAAGAATTTTAACTTACTATGATCAGCACTTATCTTTTCGATTTGGATGATACCTTAATCAACGCTAGTATTTATGAGAAAATCTATCCCAACATCATTCGTAAGATTCGTTTGCAATTTAAGCTGACGGAAGAGATGTTAGATGAAGAAGCAGAAAAGCTTAATCTGAAAAAAAATCAATTTGGCCGTTGGGATACGAGAGAGTTGTGCAAAGGTTTAGGAATGTTAGATATGTATTACCAAGAATTAGAACGAGCCATTGAAGCCGATTCCTTCATCAGCGAGAAAGCATTGTATGCTATTTCCAACTTGAAGATGCGCGGTAGAACTATCGGTATCGTTTCCAATTCTATGCATCGTACTATCCAAACTTATCTCAAAAGATATGGATTGGCTCGCTATGTGGATTTTATTTTCTCTTCCGAAGATGCCGGTTGTAATAAGAATGAAGATAAATTCTGGTCGCAGTTGATTCAGAAGTTCAGCTTGAAAACAGGAGAATGTTTGATGTGCGGTGATAATGTTGAAGAAGATGTTAATAAACCTAGAAAGTTTGGATTCAAGACTTTTCACGTCTTGAGGCCAGCAGATTTAGCTAGGATACCGGATTTATTCTCATGAAAGAAATCGAAGTAAAGATCTTGGAAGTGGACGTGCCTAAGATAGTTAAGAAGTTAGAAGATCTAGGAGCAAAGAAAACTCTGGATACGGAGCAAGAGATTATTTATTTTGACAATAATGAAAGAACATTTTCTAAAAACAACTTGTTACGTTTAAGAAAGAACGGAAAAGTTATAGAACTAGCACATAAAAAGAAGATGAGTAAAAAAGGGGTAAAGATTGCTGAAGAAACAGAAGTTCATGTCAGTGATTTTGAAAAAACGCGTAAGATTCTTGAAGGTATCGGATTTAGAGAAATTCGTAAAGCTACTAAACATAGAATATCCTATCATCTTCCGGGGGTGAGCTTCGAGTTGGATACTTATCCTGAAGTTCCTACTTTTTTAGAGATTGAAACGGAAGATGAGAAATTATTGAAAGAGTATGTTAAAAAGCTGGGCTTTACCATGAAAGACACTAAAGCTTGGAGTGGTAAGGACGTTCTAAGATATTATGGTAAGTTGGAAGATTTTAATCTCTAAAGAAACTATAATCTTAAATATCATTTCCTTACTAAAAACAAGCAATGGCTGCCATCCAACGTGTCAAGTACAAAGATATTGAACAAATCCCCCAGATCCAGCTCAACAAGAATTTTAAGAAAGATTTTCAAGGCAGTTCTCCCAGCCTCTTTATCGGACAATATGGCTATCCTAAAGTTAATGTGGGCTTTCTCAGCCCCCAATTTGGTGGCGACACGACCCATTATGATTCTCCTCGTTTATGGGCCAAAGGAAAGTTCCAAATTGGTACGATTGCTAATCTGCGTTATGGTTTAGTAAATTCTCGAGCACAATGGAACATCCATGAAGTACGTAAAGAAAATCGTTTCTTAGAGATGTGTAAAGATATCGGAATGTCCAACAAATCGGTAGAGATGGAAGTCAATCTGAAAGACCAACCACATCTAAAATTCAAGCTGGAAGCAGAGATAACTCCTTTCGGACCGCAAAGCGAAGTAGAAAGAGCCAGAATCACTTCTAATCCTAAAGTCGATTCCCGGGTGGAAAGAGTAGTCTCGGATACGGACTTGAAAGCAGTTTATGCTGTAAACGATCTTTATCGCAAAGGCTTTGAAGAAACTTTCCTCACCAAACTTCTTTCATCTGGAAACACTGGATTGGCTCAAAACAGAAAGTTAGTACCGACACGCTGGAGCATTACGGCAGTAGACGATACTGTTGGGAAGCAATTGATTACAGAAGTCAAAGATTTTCCTCCCGGTGAATATCAAGTTTTCTTCGGTGGAAATTGGGGCAATTATTATTTGATCCTCTTTTTTCCGGAAGTGTGGAGTTATGAATTATTTGA
>JAZDQB010000016.1:0-2723 GCA_043797205.1 Candidatus Woesearchaeota archaeon | reverse complement strand
GTAATACAAGCCAAAGAGCCAATGGTTGATGAAACAACTGGGCAACCTATTATAGGTGGAGACGGACAACCTGTTATGGAACCGATTGGTGATATAGCAGAAGTAATAAAGAGATGTGGGGTAGCTCTTAACTTCAAGAACGTAGAAAAACTGATACCCAGAATATATGAATATAAGAAAAAAATGGAACAAAAATCCGCCCAACCAGAACAACCCACTTCTGGAAAAGTCATCGCTCCCCCTCTTAGTGGTGGCATGGGCGGAACTCAGATGGGGGGTTAATGAATGGAAGAGGAGAGAATAATTGATACAGGTTTGTTAAAGGAAGCTCAAAATCGTGACAAACTAGTGACCTTGTTTAGTTCGCCAGGCTGGAAAATAGTAGAAACCTTTTTTATCAATGAGTATAATATCGCAATAGATAATTTAAAAAAGGGAAAAGATATAGAGAACGCAAGGGCATTAATCCACATTTTAGACACCTTGACAACCGAAATGGGCTTGGCAATTCAAGTTGGGAATCAAGCCAGACAACAGTTTGACCAACTAAAACAATAAAAAGGAGAAATTAAAATGGCTAAGAAAGTAGTCAACAATTCCACAGACATCCCTTTTGAAGAAGGACATGAAAACTTCGTCGAAGGAGAAATAGAAGCTGGAACTGACGAGCTTGATAACCTAGAACCAGAACAGATAGAGGAATTATTAAGAACTCAGAACGCAAAGAAAGATACACCAGTGGAGAAAGTAAATGAACCACAAAAAATAGACAAAGAAAAAGAAGAAGAGCAAACAATAATTGACGTATTAAGTGAAAAAACACCTGAGGAACCCGATGAAGATGAGGAGAAACTTCCAGATAAACTTAAAGGTAAGACACTAGAAGAACTTAGAAAGATGTACATTAATGCAGAGAAATTAAGTTCTACACACTCAGCTGAATTAGGAGAACTAAGAAAGCAAAAGGTAGAACTTGCTGCTGCAAGAGAGTTGGCGAAGAAATATGAACTTGAAATGTCTGCGGCTAAGGTCGCTCCTCAACTTAAAAAATGGACACCAACGGAAGTTGCCGATTTCATCCAAAAACTCGGTGAAGATCCTCAGGGAGCGTTTGCAGCTCTTATTAATCCGTATATCCAACCATTGGGAACAAGTGTAGCACAAACAAGAAATGAAAGAATGGAAGATGTACTAACTAAAGAAAACGCAGATAAAGTCGTACCATATAATCACGAAGCAGTAAACACTATCCTAAAGGCTAATCCTGAATTATGGAAAGAACATGGAACAAAAGCAATAAAGGTAGCCTTTGATATGTACAAAGAACAGGCATTTCCTATACTAATGGAAGCTAAAGAAAAAGAATTTATGGACGGTTTAAAAGAAAAAAAGAACAATAAAGATAAAGAACAGGCTACGCATGTTATGGGCGTAGGTGCTTCTAAAACTAAGGTTACTGGTACTGGGAACATGGCAGAAGCTATAGCGAAACTTAACAAGATGGATCCAGACAAAGCTCTGGCTATACTTGGAAAGGTCTTGAACTATAGCTCATAAGAGGAGAACAAAAAAATAGGAGAAATTTAATGTCAAGATTTAAAAGATTGATACTCAATATTTTACTTTTTCCTGTATTTGGTTTATTTGGTATTTATGCTTCTAGTACAAATCCAAATTTAAAATCAACTGCTGCGGAATTAGTAAATATATTTTACGACAAAACTGCTTTGAAGGAAGGGAAACCTTTCAACATGTTAGAACAGTTTGCTGTCAAAAGTAGAAATATACCACAAGGCGCTGGCGATGAAATTGATTGGTGGAAAGTTGTACCAATACCTGTGGCTTCTGATTATGGAGTTTTGACAGAAGGACAAAGTCCTGCTGCTACATTACTTAATTATCAGAGGGTTAAAGCGTTAGTTAAAGGTTACGGATTAGTAGTTACTCTTAGTGAGTTCTTACAAATAATCTCTATCGATCCTAAGATGGCAAGTACTGCTCAGAGTTTAGGAATACACAGAGCTAAAACTATTAATAGAATGTATTGGGGATGTTTAGCACAGAATTTATACCCACTGAGAGTAACCGCCAATACTTCTTACGAAGTTACTGGAATAGCAGATGGAAGTGCAACTACATCAACTGTAATTGACACTGCTGCTGGAATCACAGATGGTACTGTAGGCGTATTAGTAATGACAAATGGCAACAACTTTGGAATGGGTGGATTGGCTACTTATGCTTCTGGAACAACTACATTTACAATAAGTGCTACTGCTCCAAGTTACATACTGAACGAAGCCAATGCTGCACTAGATACGTATAAATTTGCAAGTTCGACTGGACTTACTGCTGCTGACCCATTAACATGTGCTGTATTAGCTAAATCTGTAACAATATTACAGAATAACTTAGCATCACCATACGCAGATAGTTACTTTGCTAGTATTTTATCTCCATTTACTCAATATGAGGTCAGAAATGACTCAGAATGGATAAATGCAGACCACTATGCTGGTAGTAAGAAATTGTATAATGGCGAAGTAGGAAGTTGGGGCGGAATCAGATTCGTTATGGATTCTTTACCTTGGAGAAGTACTGCTGGAACAATGCAAACATACGCTGCTGCTGGGGCTATATTCCATACACCTGTATTTGGACAAGAATGTTATGCTGGTGTTAGATTCAATGGAGTTCAAGATCAACTAATCAAGAAATCCAAA
>JAZDQB010000015.1:0-9298 GCA_043797205.1 Candidatus Woesearchaeota archaeon | reverse complement strand
GTATAGCTAAAGCTATACAAAGTTGTTTACAGGAAAACAAGAGCCTAACGGCTTTTGTTTCTTGTTTTCTTTTTTGAGAAATACGTTAAACTATAAGTGATTTACGCCACCGGTCAGAGACCGGATGGAAAAAGAATTTTAGCCCTGATGATGATTGTTTTAACCGCGTTACTGTTAATAGGATGTTCTACTCTTACCATTAAAGAAGCAAAAACTGAACAATACATTGGAAAAACTGTTACTATTACTGGTACAGTAAATCAATCCATCAAATTAGGAAAACTTTCTGGATATACTTTAAAAGATGAAGCAGGAGACAGTATCGGTGTTAAAAGTGAAATTCTTCCGACCGAAGGAAAAGAAATTTCCGTCACAGGAGTAATGATGAAAGACACTTTGTTAGGATATTATCTTCAAGCAGAAAGTTAATTATTATTTTTTACTGTTTAGTTAGTTTTTTAAACTCTAACTATTTACTTCTGTTATAAAAAAAGAGGTGAAAATAAATGAAAAGGAATATTTTATGGCTGAGTGCTATTCTAGCCTTAGCCCTGTTCTTGGTGGTAGCGTGTACTCCGGCAGAAAAAACCGGCACTCCTACTACTGAACCGGCGACTAATGCAGAAAAGAGTACTGTCACGGAAACCAAAGAAGCTCCGGCAACAGAAGAGAAAAAGACAGATAATGAATTAGGAGAGTTGGTTAGTTTGATAAAAACTAAACAAACTTTGAAATTTATGGTAGAATGGGAAACCAAATCAACGGTTCAAGGAACAACTTATACTTCTACTATGACCCAGTACATCAAAGATCAGAAGCATTTCAGGACGGATGTAACTACACAAGGAATAGAAACTAGAAGCTATCTAGTTGATGATACTTTCACTTCCTGTGTAAAAATGATGGATAAATGGACTTGCAACGCCATTGCTCAACCTGCCGCTACCGATAACAGCGAGAAAGAATTATTAGAAGGAAAAGCTGGATATACGGTAACTCAACTACCGGATAAAACAGTAGCCGGAACCACCGCAACATGCTATAGAATGACTATGGCGCAAGGTACAGTTGATTATTGCTTCAGTGCCGAAGGAGTACCGTTGTACATCAAGTCGGAAGTGCAGGGAGTAAGTTCAGAGATGACTGCTCAGAAGTATTCTGTAAGTGTGGACGACTCGGCCTTTGTCTTACCGCAATAAGTTTTTATTTCTTTTTTATTTTGATTTCATTATTTTAAGGTTATTATTCGTTTGTTTTGACCTTTTTGTCCCACTTTGCTAGGAAAAGG
The DNA here is from genome assembly GCA_043797205.1 of Candidatus Woesearchaeota archaeon. Taxonomy (GTDB): domain Archaea; phylum Nanobdellota; class Nanobdellia; order Woesearchaeales; family GW2011-AR9; genus JACRPH01. The sequence goes on along the minus strand of JAZDQB010000015.1, from coordinate 8,010 downwards.
ATATAAGCTGATTTGCCTTATAGATAGTCGATTAGACTAAATGGACTCAGGACAAATTAATAGCGGTTCCGTAAATGTTTCCGGTACCGGAGTAGAACACGAAAAAGCTTCCATCATGCAAGCTTACTTTAGGATAGCTAAAGCTCAAGATTATCTCGGACAGAGTAAGGACAACGATTATTTGCGTCGAGTGTTTTCCTTACCGAGTTTTAATTCTGCTACTAGTCATTCAGACCTTTCTTCTCGCACTACGGGAATGTATGCTCCGCTTTCCTCAAATAGTACCGGAACACCAATGTACTTCGCTTCCAATTCTTCAAGCGGGTATGATTCGAGAAGAAGTACTGGAGCAGGATATAGAAAGAAAGATCTTTTTGGTTATTCTATCTAAACATAAACTAAACAATCTGATGTGCTGCTTTTCTCAGTCGATTCATGATGGCTCTGCCAATGCCTTTCTCTGGAACCGCCGGAATAAGAATCAAATCAAAATGCTGTTGATCTAGATTGCGTAAGATTTGAAATATTTTCTGAGCGAGAGTATCTAAATCGTGATAAATGATAATCTCAATCTTCTTATCAGAAAATTGTTGAGAGATTTCTTTCGAGCAGATTAAAGCTATCTTTTTCTTTTCATTAATCAAATCATTCAACTTCGGAACAACTGTTCCTGTAACTAAAATTAAATTTGTTTGGGGAGAATAATGCCGATACTTCATTCCCGGACTTTTGGGTTTAACCGCGTTAGGGTTAGCTACGATTACTTTTCCCAAAACTGTTCTTAATTGTTCTAAAGTAATCGCTCCGGGACGTAAAAGCAAAGGAGTTTTTCCAGTTAAATCTAACACCGTACTTTCTAGACCAACTGCACAATCTCCCCCGTCAATAATTGCATCTACTCTTCTGTTCATGTCTTCTAAGACGTGTTTAACCGTGGTGGGAGAAGGTTTTCCCGATAGATTAGCCGAAGGCGCAGCAATGGGCAGTTTAGATAATTTAATTAATTTATGTGCGACTGGATGAGAAGGCATTCTTACTGCTACGGTCTTTCCTCCTGCTGTTACAATGTCCGGAATAATTTTTTTCTTGTTGAAAATCAAAGTTAATGGTCCGGGCCAGAATAGTTTGATTAACTTCTTGGCCGCAACAGGAACTTCTTCTACTAACGTAGGAAGCATCTTCTTCTCAGCAATATGCACAATCAAAGGATTGTCTGCGGGACGTCCTTTGGCTACAAATATTTTCTTTACCGCTGTCGCATCAAAAGCATTTGCTCCTAATCCATACACTGTTTCCGTAGGAAAGACCACTATTCCTCCTCGCTGAATGATCTTAGCAGCTTTAGATAGTTGTTTGGGTTTGAGGAAGAGAGTTTTCATAAAGATAATATCACCCTTCCAAGATGCTTTTCTTATTAAAGCGATCAGGCAGAAGTAGGGGAAAATATTGATAAGATAAATTCCAAGAAGACAGAAATCCTTTCATCGCTTCAATTTTATTTAATGGGACTAACACCATCCCATCAGATAATTTTATCGCTCCTAAATCCGCGGAAAATCCTGGTAAACCATTTCGTCCATTGAAAGCATGATAAAATTTTGTTTTAGTTAATTTGCTCCATCCTTGGAAATGGTACTTGAACATTCCCACAGAAGAAAGACCAAATTTTTCAGTCATTTTTTTTCCAGAGATTAAACTTATCCCTTCAAATAAAACCGCTTCACGGGCATCAAAAGCAGGATCGTAAAGAGAATTAATGGTTTTTGATATTATTGACAAATTCTTGAAATGATTTTCCAGCTCTTTTCGAATGAGGTATTCATCTTCTTTGTTTACTTTATCCTTAAAAAGAACTAATATATCAATGTCCCCAGGTTTATCTTTGCCTCGAACTATTGATCCAAAGAGAATAATATCTTCTATGTTCGGTTTCCCCTTAAGAATTACCTTCAAGGATTTATTTAATTTGATATTTTTCCAAATCATTTTCTACCATTCTCTTAATTCTATTACACGTCTCTTTATCTATTATCTTTGAATAAGTATCTCGATAAGTAGAAAATTCCAAATCTAACTCTTTAAACAAAGCAGGGAAATTTCGCTCTAACTGTCGGAATCTTTCACTATGATCTTTGGGCGATTCTCCCATCTTGTTTAGAAGTAGCCAATCTTGTATCGCAAACAGCACTTTGAAGTACAGGATAGTAGCAGAAGTATAATCCTTACTTAAATAAAGGGTTTCTGCTGATGCCTTGAACACCAAAATTTGTTTAATCGTAATCATGTTATCTCATATAACAACGGACAACTATTTAAACCTTTCTGTTAGATGAGCTAACAAAAGTAAGCCTATTTATACTACTTCTTAGCTATTCCCCACATTGCTTTAAAATATTCTCTAAAGGAATCAGCAGTTTCTTTATTCTTAACCAAGAAAGTGATTGGTTCCTGATTTAAAATAGCAATAAGGGTGTAATCCTTGTAAATATTGATTGCGGCAGGGGTGGATTCAAACAAATACCGAACTTCCACCAAGGGAGATTTCTCCTGAGACTTGAATATGCCTCGAGAAGAATGGTTAAAGATAATCTTGGACTTGACTTTTTTCCTGATTCTTTGTTGATGAAGTTTTTCAAAGAAGAGTTTTATCTGCAAAAGATTTTCACCCTTTCCTGCTCCAAAAGCGTAATAAGTATCTTTAGAATTAAATTCGTTGATTAAAACGCCAAAAGCATTATTCATCCCCCTCATACCCAAAAATATCTCTGCCACTTTTTTATCGTTGGATAAGGTTTGCTGTAACAACAATTCGGGAAGAATCTTCTGCACAGAAAGTTTATCTTCTTCGATTTCTTTTTCTTTCTGTTCTAGATAAGACAAAATATTATGGGGATTGGCTGCACTGAAATACTTAGTTGATTCTTTAGTAATATAACCCACCAATCCTTTTTGAGTTAATCTTTCTAAGATATCATAAATCTTGGAACGAGTAACTTTTGCTTCATCTACAATCGGACCGGCGGTGGTCTGTCCTAGTTTTAATAGAGCAAGATAAACGCTAATCTCACTTTGCGTCAATCCAATCCGTTCCAGAACTTTAGTATCCATAAATCACAAGAATCATCTTTGCTTTATAAAAGTTATCATTTGCACCCTCTTAAGGGGGGCACAAGTGTTAAATACACCCCAGTTGCAACTAGAGAGTAAGAGATATGGAGATAAAAATGAATGCAGAAACAATACGAGAATTGGATACAATCACATTAAGGATGTATCAACGTAGAGGGCTCTATCGAGGATTTAGTTTAGAACAATATCAACCGTTAAAAGAAGAAGAGGGTCAAATTGCCAAAAGTCCAGAAATTAAATTGGTTGAGTTTGAAAAGATAGTAAAAGATTTTGCACGCAACGGAGTAGAAGAATCTCAATTGATGCCAAAAGCATTTTTATCGGGAACCTTAGAAGAATCCAGAAAAATATATCAGTTTGGGTATGAAAGGTTGATAGTGCATTTTGGGACAGGAATCTACGTGCACAATCAAGATTGGGAATTGGGCTTAATCAGTTCCCATGCCCCAGGAAGTCCAAGTGAAGGAGGGTGGGGATCAAATGGAACTCGAAAACTTCAACTAGCAAGAAAAAATGATGATAAAAAGTTCAATTGGGAAAGGTGGATTGGTAACACTCTCGCTTGGGCTTATGAACATCGCGACGGAAGAATACATTACGCTTCTGATAAAGATGAGTGTTTAACTACCCTCCTACGAATAGCTATTGAACAAGAAAGAGCAAAAAAATAAAAAATTATCTATTCCTTAAAGAAAGCTTTGTACAGCAGATAAGCAGAATAAATATCTGCTTTGGAAGCTACTTCACAGACGGAATGCATGCCTAAGACGCACGGACCGGCATCGATGCAGTTCATACCATATCTAGACAAATACATGGCAATAGTTCCGCCTCCACCTAAATCAATCTTGCCTAACTCACCGGTCTGCCAGGGAATATTGTTCTGGTCCATAATTTGTCTAATGTAATGAACGTATTCAGCAGAAGCGTCGTTAGTAGAATACTTTCCACCACCGCCACCATACTTTTCCACCGAAACACCTTTTCCCAAATGCGAAGCATTCATGGGATCATTCACATCTTTAAAATTGGGATCAACTCCCGCGGTAACATCAGCAGAAATAGCGTTTGATTTTTCCATCAATTCATTTGGAGAAAGTTTCAGTCCAGCTAAGTTAAGATAATCTATGGCAAATTCTGCACCAACAAACTGGCTGCTCCGGTGTCTCCGGTCGAACCAATCTCTTCCTTGTCTACGAATAAACCTACAGCCGTATGGGCTGGATTGTTCGTTTCTGTAAGAGCCATCAATTCAGTATAAATACAAACCTTATCATCTTGACCATAAGCACCGACTAAAGCCCGATCAAATCCGATATCTACTGGAGCATTTACTGGAACCAATTCTAATTCTGCGGCAAAGAAATCTTCTTCAATAATTCCATACTTCTCCTGCAGATGTTTTAACACCATAAACTTTACTTGCTCTTTGATTTTCTCATCATTTACGGGAAGGTTACCAATCAAGATGTTCAATTCCTCTCCCTCTACTACTTTTTCGGCCTTACGTTCCATCTGATTTTTAGCCAAGTGCGGTAACAAATCAGGAATGATAAATTTAGGCTCTTCGGGTTTTTCTCCGATGGATAAGACTGCTCTTCTTCCGGATTTAGTAAAGACTACCCCATGCAAAGCTAGCGGGGTATTTACCCAATGATATTTCTTTACTCCGCCATAATAATGTGTTTTTAGTAAAGCTACTCCCGAATCTTCATATAAAGGTTGGGGCTTGATGTCTAAGCGCGGGGAATCGACATGCGCTCCAATCAATTGCCAGGAAGCGGGATTCCTCCCCACGATAGCGGCTAAGACTGCTTTTCCCTTGATGTTCTTGAAAAATTTATCTCCCGGCTTAAGTTTGGTTAAAGTAATATTCTCTTTGAAACCAGCTTTCTTTAAAGCGGTAATAATGTTCTCAATGCATAAACGTTCGGTCTTGCTGTTACCTATGAACTGTTTATAACCTTCGGCAAAGCGCATCACTTCTTTTTCGTTCAATTGGTGCCAAGCACTCTTTTTATCTAAACTTAATTTCTTATGTAGAATCTCGTTAGGGGATTTCTTTTCTTCCATCTTTATTCACCTCAAATATAAACGTAATGTTACCGTTATTACTATTATAATATAAGGGGAATTAAAGAAAGAGAGTATTTAAGGGTTTCGGAAGCAAGTATTTAATGGAAGGTTTTCACAAATGACCACTCCAGACTATAAATCTTTATATACCCCTATATAGCAATTTTATTCTTCTTGATGGAATCTGAAAGGATGAGAGATGTTATAACTCTAAGAGATTTTTCTAGGGCAGATATTGATACTATTGTTCAAGAAGCCCTAACCTTGATGCATCAGGGTAGCGTTAGACCAATGATCAGAAGAAAGATGGCTTCTTTGTTTTTTGAACCCTCTACTCGTACTCGAGTAAGTTCAGAAACTGCTGGTGAATCAGAAAACTTTTATGTTAATGGTTTTGCGGGAATAGAAGGTACTTCCGTAGTTAAAGGAGAACCATTAAAAGATACCATCGGTATGTTTGAAGTTTATGGTAATGAAATTATTGTCATGCGCCATTTTCTACAGGGAGCAGCTAGATACGCTGCCGACATCACTCCAGTTCCGATAATTAACGGAGGAGATGGTTCGAATGCTCATCCCACCCAAGGATTGTTAGACTTAGCTACTATAGTAGAAGCTCACCAGAAAATAGATGGACAGAAAATTGCTTTAGTTGGAGATTTAAGATATAGTCGAGTTGCTCCGAGTAATTTATTGGGATTAAGACATTTCGATATAGAGTTATGGTTAGTTTCTCCTCCCGGACTAGAAATGCCGGAATGGAGAGTTAAAGAATATGAACAAGCCACCGGTAAAAAAGTGATCACTACTCCTAATCTGGAAGAAGTGATGAAGATAGTTGACGTACTGGAAGTGTTCAGAATCCAAAGAGAACGTTTTCCAAAAGGAGAAGAAGGAGAGGTACAATTCCGAAAAGCTGCAGGGATATACCAGATTACTGCTGAAAAATTGAGAAATGCACATAATCCCAACTTAATGGTGATGCATCCCTTACCTAGAGATAAAAACGTGATGGAAATAACCATGGATGTGGATGATACTCCTCACGCTTGGTTCAAGAGACAAGCACAAATCGGAATGTATGTTAGACAAGCTTTGTACAGAAAAATTTTAGAGGAAGGATTTGAAGGGATTCCGCAAAATCATGCTGATCCCCCCACCATATATTTACCCCTTGGTGAATCTCGCCCCAAAACTAAAGATACGTGGATATTAAATAATGGTACTTTAATAGATCATTTAGAACCAGGAATGGGATATAAAATTGCCCACTTGCTCGGATTCGATAATTCTAACCAAACTGCTTATCCGGTTCCGAGGTTGCCTAGTGTAAGATACGGAGAAAAAGATGTATTTGTAGCTAAGGATATCTTCTTAACTCCGGAGCAATTAAACAAAATACGTTTAGTATCTAGAACAGCAAGAGTAGATATCATCCGAGACTCTAAAATTGTTCAAAAGTTTGATCCCGTCTTACCCTACGAATTAACAGAAGTAGTAGAATGTCCTAATTCAAGATGTATTTCCTCTCCAGAACATCAAGAATTTGCTCCCAGTAAATTTTACGTGGAATCGCAAGAACCGTTACATCTGAGATGTCATTACTGCGAACAGCCTATTGGTAGAAGAGAAGTTAAATTGAAGTATTGAACAACGCTCTGATGCACATGGTGGCATAACTTCCTTTGCCTAATTTGAAAGATACCTTTATTTTATATTTATTTAAATTTAGTTCATCTGGTTCAAGTTTACTTATCTTTAAATCTTTCACTTCCACGAAAACCACTCGTTCTTCTCCTTCCAAAGTCAATTCCGGAATCTGTTTGATGATAAAATCAGCATAAGAAATCTTTTCTTTTATCAGCAGAGATTCAATGATAGTTTTTATTTCTTTATCTTTGATTAAATCCTCTCCGCCAAAACCAACAATGGGAATTTTTAAATCTTTGAATTGTTCTGGCTCTTCTACGAAGACTAATTTTCCTTGAGAGTATTCTGCTTCGTGATATTTAGAAGATTTATTTTTCAAATATAAAGAAACAGTTTCATTCCACAAATATCCTTGGTAAGCGTTCACATACATGCGCAGTAAGCGAATGGGAACTTTCTTTAACGCTCCTACAAAATCCTGTGGTCGTTCTTGCAACCAATTCTGGCTGTTACGATTGTCCACCAATTCTGCTGCTTTCTGGAATTCTTTCTTTACGAGGAATCTTCCGATTTCCACGTTATGCTCTGAAAATCTCTGCTCATCAAAATAGTTGGAAAAATATTTTAATGAATTTACTTTTGTTTTTGCTTCTAGATTTCTAATTACTATTTCAAAATGATTTGCTTCTAAATCTCCCAAAGAAATCGGAATCTCTCCGTAACCTAGAAATTGGATGGTAAGGTTATCAAAATTTACCTTTAACAGATTTTCTTTAGTTGTTCCTAATACTGAGCAAATTTGTTCAGTTATGGCATTCCTATCCTTATTTCCCGCTACGCCGAAATTCTTTTCCGGCAGATGTAAGGCTTTACTTAGATTCTTAATCGCATCAAGAGTATTCTCTTCCCGCTTGCTTAGTTTGAAATAAAGATACTTCCCACTATTGGAAATAGCAACGTTACTGATCTCTTTTACCACAAAATCTTCGGGAATCTGTTTAAGGAGGTACATATTAATAGTCCAGAAGATAAATACATATAAATTTAACCTGCTATTTTAATAAAAGTTAGATAAGGGTAAATGAGGTAACCTACATCACCACACATTAATATATACATCAGAGGCTAACCAAATATAAAATGTTTATCGACCTA
>JAZDQB010000014.1:0-59217 GCA_043797205.1 Candidatus Woesearchaeota archaeon | reverse complement strand
TTGAAGAGAGCATAGAAAAAGGGCTGGTAGAAAGGCAGCGCACTATTGGGTTTAACACTTCTGCGGCAGCGGCAGACATGTTAGAATTATTGTTGCACAAATTAAACCTTATTGATCCCGGATTTGTGGTAAAACATGATTGGTTCTCTTCTAAGAATAAGGTTGAAGAAAAATTTCCTTTTGATTTTCCCCATAAGAAAGAAATATTTAATCTTATTTTTAAAATAGAGGAAAGAAGAAATGTTTTATGTTATGGTAAACCACAGAAAATCGAACTTTTAAGAGAGTTGTTGGAAGAATTTAATTCATTAAAGACAATTTTCCAGGAGGCGGGTTTAAATGAGCTCTAAACTTATCGCTTACGCCACGGATTTTGTTTCCTTTTTGATTCAAAAGACAAAAGACAAGAATAACATCAAAAACATCGTTCTTTATGGTAGCGTAGCTAGAGAAGAATCTTCCAAAGGAAGCGACATTGATTTATTTGTTGATGTGCTAAAAAATGAGAAAGAGTTAGATCAAGAGATAAAAAAGATACTCAACTTGTTTTTAGAATCTTCCAAACAACAAAATTATTGGAAACCCCTAGGGATAGAAAATGAAATTAAAGTAATTGTCGGAAAACTAAAGGACTGGAAAGAATTACATTCTAGCATCATTTCCAATGGCATAATTCTTTTTGGAAAGTATCAAGCGGAATTTAAAGGGAAATCAAAAGTATTATTTGCTTGGGAGAACATTCATCCTAATTCAATTAGAGTGCTTTTTAATAAACAATTATTTGGATATAAGCAGAAAGGTAAATTTTACTTCGGACTGATGCAGAAATATAACGGAGAACGGCTGGGGAAAGGGAGTATCGTTGTTCCCCTAGAAAACTCGCTTTTATTTCACCAACTATTCAAAAAGTATAAGATAACGGTTAAAATAAAAAAACTAAAAGAATTGGAATAAACTATTCGTTTGAAACCGTATACTCTTTCTCTGCCGCTGGAGTGATTAAACTATCCCAAGTAGTGTTATATAATAGAAGATTCTTCCACACCATCGCTTTGATGGCCACTGGACCTTTAGCCGGGAAAGTGTAATCGAAAGAGACGGTTTCTGAATTACCTTTAGCCAAAGCGGAAAGAGTGTGCCAGAACTGGGCTTTCTGTACTCCCTTTACGTTGATGGTAACTAAAACCAGATGATTGGCGGGAAGATCGCTTAAAGGATTAATAGTGGTAGTAATAGTATATTCTTTTGGTTTTACTTCAGTCGTAGCCACTTTACTGTCTTCTTTAGACGTGGCTTTGATGAAAATCTCTCCTCCTTCTCCAGTAACTTTAATTCCTATAGGAACGATGGTGGTTACTAAATTTTTATAATCCTCAAAATCTACAATTTCAAAGTAGGAAAAGTTAAAGAAATAGTTTCCGGGATCGAGACCATCTTTAATAGTAATTCGAGCGATATCAAATTGTTCGGTTTTAAAGTTTATTACTGGTTCTCCGTGTTCATCATAAGCGAACAAATTAAAATGACGGAAGAATAGTTGATTGCCTTTACAGATAGTATCATTAGCTAAGGTAAGATTCTCTACTTCTGCCAGCAACGATTTAACTTCGATCTTATTACAATTTACTCCATTTGGCAGGGTTAGATTAAATTCTGCGCCCAAAGTTTGAGCAGTGCCGATATTGGCGCTGACGGTTAAAGTAATATTTTTTCCGGTAATGAAAGTGCCAACGGGAGAGAAACCGGCGGCATTCGGAATTTCAATCGCTTTTCCCACCAGTTGTTTTCCCCAGAAGAACCACACTAAAGCGAGGAGCAAGACGATTACGATTATAGCTATCACTACGGTCTTACTTACTTGTCCTTGTTTTAGTTTAGGTTGGGAAAACATCTTAAGTATTTTGATGGAAGGGATTAGATTCTTTAATGGCCCGAGCGATAGCCGTTAGCTTTTGCATTACGGTAGGAGTAGCATCTGCACCTTTTTCAGTTATAACTTGAGCTCTCAATGCTGCTAAATATTCAGTAATCTTATCAAACAGTCCTTGTTCATCATCAGTAGTTTCTTCACCATCTCCTCCAGAGGGGACACAAGCATTATTCTTACAGGCAAGTCCGTTCGGACATTCTAAACCACCTGTGTACTTCTGAAAATTACAATTGATTGTTCCACCACAACCATCATCTTTAATTCCACAATCTTTGATCCCACCAGCGTAGTCTTGGTAAACACATTCTTTAGGAATACAACCAGTGGTAACTGTTATGGTCGCAGAAGTGGTATCACCACCACCTAAAACAGTAGTTCCACTTTTACCGGCTAAATTTTGTATTGAAATAACATAACTTCCTGCAACATTACCGGCAATTAGTTTGATAGTAGCAAGTTTAAGATTTGGAGGACTTAAAGCAAGCAGAGCAATGTCTTTATCTAATCCCACATTTGGCACATCGCCGATGGGTGAATTACCCGCAAAGAAAGGAGTGCCTGCTATAAATCCGGGCGCATTTATCTTAAACTGTACCCCAAAAGGTGCAACTAAACTGCTATCTGCTTCAAGAGTACAATCAACAGCCGAACCAACAGATGCTGACGTAGGACACTTAACGTTAATTTTCAACGCAAGGGCTGCTGAAGACGAGAGCAACAAAATCAAAAGCAAAACCAACATTAATTTCCAAGATTTAATTATAGTAATTTTCATTTTTATCACCTTTAATCACAGCTTAAAGCTATGTTTATATTAATCGATTCTACTATAGCCAATGCATCAAAAATAGTTATATTATCTTTGCAATCAGCATTAGCTGCACTAGGTAAATTAGCTGTAGTTCCTGCATTTATGCTTTCAACTATAGCTAAAGCGTCAAATATGGTAACCCCATCAATTCCATCCACATCTCCTAACAATCCCGTTCCTGCCACACAATATCCTTCCCCTTTTGTACTGCTAGTATAGTGAGCTTTCACTTCATCTATAGTTAAAGCACGACTGTAGATAGCGACATCACTAAGCATTCCGTTAAATTGGCGATTACTTCCACCCGCCCAATCTCCTAACTTAAGAGGATTATTGTTTATAGCAATATTCTCTCCAGCACCAGTGCTACTAAAGTTCTTTACGCCATTAAGGTAATAAGTTACATCAGCTCCTGTTTTGACAATAGCCAGATGCTGCCAAGTGTTAGCAGTTAATTGCACTGTTCCAGTGGCGTTGGCCCAAACGTCAGGATCTTTACCGATAGCCCAACCAAAGGCATATTGATTAACATTATTATCATTCTGTTCAATTGCATATCCGCCCGGAGTATGCTTACTCAAGATATCGGCATATTGTTTTTGCGTCTCACCGGGATTCACCCATAATTCAATGGACATATCTCCAGTAAGATCTAAGGAGTCAGAATCAGGAATCTTTACTGAACCGCTTTGACTAAAATTAAGTTCTATACGGTTTGCATCGCTAGCAAAAGACTGCCATTGCAATCCATTAATGGTTCCATTATTACTACCATAAGAATCATACGCAATTAATCCCTTACCTTCATTAAGAGCCCAATATCCCACCATTCCTGCCGGAGCTATGGTGTTATTACAGACGTCAGGTGGCGTAATCGTATCGGTTAGACCGGCCAATTTAGAAACTATTGAGAAAGTAGCACCTACCTTTTTAGTTACTATATTACCACCAGTCTCATTAAGAATAGTAAACTCGGTGAATTGGATCCGGACTGGTTTTGTTATAGCATTACCACTCGCATCGTTACTGAAATTAACCGCTTTAAAATGTAATGCCACCAGAGCAACCACATTACCATCTCCAAAATCAGAGATTGAATAATTTCTTAACGTCTTGGTGGGAATAAGAGCACCAGTTACTTTAACTGTACCCGTTCCAGAATTGACTGATTTCTCAAAGTTAATCACAGCTTGAGGAAAGGTTACCCCGGTAAAACTCTCGCTTATTCCGGTAAAGTTAACCAAATTAGAAGGGTAAGTAAAATTGAAACTAAATACCATTCCATCTCCGCTAGGACCAAGATTAGCTCCCACTACTACATTATCCTCACTTCCGGCCAACACTTGGGCCGCTTTGATTGGAATTCCAGCTGAACCCGCTTGAGATAGAAGAGTGGCATTATAATCAGTTCCTTCAATCACTTTCCCCACCATCTGTTTATTCACTAAGAACAGCACTAACCCTAATATTAATACAATAGAGATAACAGTGATAATAATGATTTTATTTTTATTCTGGATAGCCGGAGTAATCACTGGTTGTGGCTTATTTGCTGTCGGTTTTTTTCTCATTGTGCACCTCCAGAACTAGGTTGAAAGTTATGGTAAACAACCCATAAGTACTTATTTAATTCTTGGAGGTTGGACTTCAAAGAGTTTATTTTTTCTGTAATTTTAGTAAGATCGCTAAAATCTGATTCATTTACAACCTTATCATTATTAAAATCTCCACTTAAGAAGCAAGTATCCCCAACAAGTTCCTGTTCTGCGGTGCAAGTAGCAGTAGGAGTGGTAGCAGTACAAATACCATTACCGGGAGTAGTATCAGCAGGACAAGTACTATAACATTTATCCACATACCAATAACCTCTTGCATTTTTGCAAGAAGTAGCATTACTACAACTGCTGACAAATCCTACAACGCAAGCCGGAGAAACTTCCTGAAGAGTGATAGTCTTATTATTTAACCATCGAGGAAGAAGGCTAACATTAACAGACTCTCCTGTTATTGGTCCAATGATAGATAAATTAAAATAGTTCAATTTTAAAACAAAAGGTTTAGATCTAGAAACAGAATCATTCTGGTTATATTTCATTTCTGAAATTATATTACCATTAGATGCTTTAAGAGAAGCAGTAACGGACCCAAATCTACCTGTAGCAAAAGATAAAGTATACGTACCAGCAACAGCAGAAGAATTAATTGTTATACGATCAACTGTAAATTTAGATAAATAGGTCATTCCCTCTTTAATATCAGAACTGGTTCCGACACTCACCGCCTTTCCAAACACACCTACTCTCGCCGGAGAATATAATAACAAGAAAGCTATCGCTACCACGGCTATACCTATCGCCAGAATTAACCAAATCTTGTGCTTGTCAACCTCTACCTTTTCCATCTTTTGTTTTGGTGTATTCTTGGCCATTTTATATATTTATCCTCTTTCCTTTAATTCGCTGAAAGCAGCGCTGATCTCTTCGGCATCCCAGCCGGTATTCTGAGCCAGAATCTGCCTGATTTGAGTATCATTCGTACCCATCTGTCGTTCTTTAACAATCCATTCTTTCAACTCTTCTAAATTATACACTTTTTGTTGTGGTTTAGCCAAATGTGCTACTAACACCACAACAATGATTATCGCTATGATCAATGCTCCTAATCCTAAGAAGTATATCTGGTAATCGTTCCAGAACTTACTGAAGGAGAAAGGAACTGCCGCTTTAGTGGGCTTTAACGCATCTAATTTAGATTCTGCCGGAGGAGTATAAGTGGGCTCGGGCTGGCTGGCCGGATAATAAGTGGGAGCAGGTATTTGTGGCGAGACGTACGCCGGAGCCGGACCGGAAACATAACTAGCTTGACAGAACTTTCTCAAGCTCGGTTTCAGAACAGTAGAACCACATTTATGTTCGTCATAACAGGCTCTTACCTGCTCGTCAGAAACGCATTCTGACCATCCCGAGCACACCCACGATTCTTCACACTTGGTGCACGCTTTTTCTTCCGTACGGCTCTTCTCGCAACCCTTTTCATCATTACAGATTCTAGTTTGTTTTAAAGAAGGACCACAATAATTCCATGTTCCGCAGTTCCAAGAAGAAGTACAACTTCTTCCACTGCCACTACTGCCGCCACTAGGAGGAGTTCCTCCATCAACTACAGGAGGAGTTACTTTACAATCAGCCGGACAGCTAGTAACAGACTCATTACTCTGACAAGTTCCATCTCCACAATAGGTTCCGGTTTGATTTTTCTTAGTATCGTTAGCCAGAGGAATAATGGTTCCATTACCACCAGCACAATTTCCATAACAGAAACCTACTTTCTGAGCCTTATCGCCATCACAAGCTGCTAATAAAGTATAATTACCTTCTACGGTAGGAATAAAATTGGCTTCAAATTCTTGATCGATAGTTTGCACTTGTTCCAGCCACACAATATTATCACTTAAAGAAACTTGCAATCCCACTGCTCCCTCTTTAGAACATGTTCCGGTGATTAGAGCATACTCTTCTATCGAATAACTGCTCTCGTCTGTAAAAACAGTAGTAGCCGCTAAAACTAAAGTTGGCAAGAGCAGTACCATTAAAATCAATTTATTAAATAACATATTTTACCTCTAATTTTGGTAGTAAGTTAACATTATCTTTAGACCAGTATTCCCACACGTAAGCAGTAATAGTCATGTTTCCCCACGCTTTTCCATACTCGGGAACTTTATGATTAAAAGCGACCACTTCCATTTCACCTGCTGCTAAAGTCGGTTCCATCACCCAATATCTTGTCACTTGAGATTGGTTTAGATAGCTGACGGAAACGGAAACGATATGTCCTTCTTTAAGAGTTATTTGCGGACGCACTTGCACGATAATGATATATTCTTCTCCATTGTTCAACCCAGTGTTAGTTTGAACTTGAAGATTATTATCTCGATTAAGAATAACTACAGAGATATTCTCTCCACTGGATTGGAACGGAACACAACGATTATTTTGGCATAATCCGCTTTTACATTCGGCATTAGAAGCGCAATCTAGAACAGATTTACAAACTGCCGTAGAACTAGAAGTTTTTTTACAAACCAAGCCTTCAGCACATGTTGATTGCATCCACACTTGGCAGAGATGTTGTGTCTCTATACATTCTTCCCGAATATTTTCCCAACCCACTTTACAGCGGGTATTTCCCACCAAACATCCACTGCCGCAATCCCAATTACAAATATTATCAGCAGTGCATTTCTTTCCCGGATCACAAACTTTTTGTTGGTCCGTATCAAAGCAATCGTCATTATTAGGAGCATAATCCTGAGGCAAAGTCCCGTTAGTACAGAATACTTTTGCTTCCGCTGAGAATTTTCCTTTCCCGTCCTGATCGCCATCAGAGTAACCAGTCATACTTTTCCAGACCTTCGGATCGCTATCGTTGCAATCAGAGGCTTTAGTATTACCCGAACAAGGAGAAAGAGGATAACCGTCACCATCTTTATCAGTGCAACTACCTTGAATATTTATTCCTTCCTTACAATAATTTTTAGTTCCGTCCTGAGTAGATTCATAATGTTCCTTAATTTCAGTAGAATTCAAAGTACGACTATAAACTGCCACTTCGTCCATGCTGCCTTTAAAGTATCGATTATAATTTCCAGTATAACCTATTTTAACCGGATTAGTAGTACCTTTATTAGCACCGGAAGATTTGTTAGTTATTCTTTCGGTTCCGTCAATAAAAATCTTTACATTAGCAGCATCGCGAGTAACCGCAACGTGATGCCAAGCACCAGCAAGATTAGCATCGGCTACTGTAACCCAATCATTAGCAGTATCATAAAATTGAAGAGTTTTTCCATCGGCACTAGCATCTAAAATATAATTCCCGTTTATATATTGAGAAATTATTCCTTGATTGTACTTCCAATCACTAGCATTTTTTCCGGCTTTCGCCTCCAATTTAATCCAAGCTTCGAAAGTGATAGAATCTCCAAGTTCAATAGCAGTGGTAACAATTTTATTACTGCTTCCATCAAACTGAAGGGCCTTGCCCACTTTTCCGTCGACAAGAGTTAGGTCAGTAGGAGCGGTATCCATCTTCTCGTAAACTTTCCGATCAGAAGTACAGTTTTTGGAAGTAGGATTAGTACTGACACATTGACCCTCCTTGCAAGTTAAACCTTCGGCTGGATTACACTCAAATGAAGTTAACTTTCCGTCTTGAGAACAAGTCAAAATAGAATATTGATCGGAGCTGCAAGTGGTGCCGACTGGAGAACATTCCGCTACACAAGCCCCATTCTTGCAGGTTTTATTTTGTGCCCAGCAATCGGTATAAGTATTGACAAGTATTCCACTCGAACCGATAGAACAGTTTATCACATTCTTACCATTACTGCTACAAGTAACTCCAGAAGTATTACAAGCAATATCTCCACATTTTCCTCCTGGTGGAGGTGGTGAGGGAAAACTCTGACACTTATCACAAGCAGGAGGATTCGTCGCCCAATTATTACATTTACACACTGTATCAATTTGATCCGAGGTATTACTTCCGACGGTACAACTAGTATTTATCGGACAACCAATAGGCATACTCCATTGTCCATTAGTGCAAGTAGAAAAATTATTAGCATATTCACACCATTGAAAGCCAGTATTGGTACACTTTCTATCCCCGCCGTGGAGGTATAATTTCGCATTCTGTACCGATAAAATAATATTCTCTCCAGATAAGTTATACACTTCCAACAAAGTGAAATTAAAGTAGTAATCCTTGGAAGCGCTGGCAGTAAAAGTAATATTCGCTAAAATCATATCTCCCGTCAGAGCATTACTACAAGTATCGTCTTTACACAATCCCGCATATTCAAAAGTGATCTTTCCGTTAGCACAAGTAGAAGTATTAGTTACAACCAAAGAATTACCGCTTATCACAAATTTTTTATCCAACTCTGAAGAAATCTTACTGCAATCGATAGTTAGACTATTGTCATAAGTTAAATTGAACTTAAGAGCAACAGATTTTTGCCCTCCTAAGTTAGCTTTTATCGGAAGAGTAAAAGAACTGCCCACTGTCCCAAAACTTCCCTCATAAATAAATATTCCGGCTTGATTTGCCCCTGTCACATCAAAAGTAATCGCTTGCCCCACAAATTGTTTTCCAAAAAACAGCAGTAAGGAAAGAGCCACTAAAGCGATAATCGCTACGGCAATAATTATAAAAGCCTTATTCGCTTCCCCTTTATGTGCTAAAGGATGTGGTTCCCAAGAATGCGGAGGAAGAGTCTTCTTTCTATGAAAAACACCTCTTCTCGTAATTCTAACACTCTTTTTCTTCATCTTTCTCTTTTTTTATTTTATGAGGACAATTCTTTTAATATTTTAGACACTTGCTCTTTTAATTTAGGCAGTTCTTCTTTAACTACCTTATACGTGATTTCCAAGTTTACCCCAAAATAATTATGGATTAACTTATCTCTCATCTTGGCGATGTTGCCCCAAGGAACTTGAGGATATCTGTTCACAAAATCTAGGGGTAGATTCTTAACCGCTTCACCAATAACTTCCATCTGGCGAATCACTCCACTTTGGACAAGTTTGTCTTTGAAGAATTTCTCTTTAGGACCATTCCGAGTAAAGGACTCTACCAGATTCACCGCTTCCATGATGTGCTCTAAGAAGATTCTTGGTTCTTTGTTCATATGATCCGCACCTCTTCTTTGAGAATTATCCCCTTAAGCCGATGATTTATTCCATTATAAGTTAATAAGTCTACTTTTTTCCTTAACATTATTTCTAATTCTCTTTCCAACCCCACTAAATCCAATAAACTGCTCCCTTTAGGCAGCTGGACCAACAGGTCTACATCACTCTCTTTATTTTGTTCGCCTCGAACATAAGAGCCAAAAATTCCCGCCTTCCTCACCCCGTTCTTTTTTAAGAGAGGAATCACTATTTTAGTTATGCCTTTCAATTCCTTAAGTTTCTGTGAGTTGTTTTTCTTCATCTTTCTCCTTTTAAGCTAAAGATTATTTTGGGGTTTATTAAGTTACCTCTAATCCGATACTGTCCACTTTCGTGTACGCTTGTCCATTTTTGTTAACAGCAGTCTTTTTTAAGTTATATCTATCTTTAGGGGTAATATTGGGTCAATAAGTACGCTATTTTAGATACTTTTTGCAGGGAGTTCAAATTAGAGCTAATTAAAATTGTTTGGATAGATCCTAATAGAGCCTTCTTTTCGAGTTTAATGAGTAATTTCCCTTTATAGGAAACATCATCAGTATTAAAGTAAGTTTTCAAAGCTGAAGCGATAGTAGCATATTCTTTAAGAGATTTATTTGTAAAATTAATATTAACCGCCTGTAAAAAAACATACATTCTCATAGAATCTACTTGAATCTCCGTATCTTGGGGAGTGATATAAGCAACCCACACTGTACCATTACATGTGTATTTATTATCAGAAGTAAATGTATTTTTCAGAGAAGAATTGCATACCCACCAATCAGAGTTAGAACAAATAGTACCGTTTAAAGAACCAGAAGACACAACATATCCCGCTGAAGCACAACTCTGACTTCCAGAACCACATTCTCCTTTCGCGCAACATCCGTTTCGAGAACCATAAATTTTACCATCTTTCTTGGACTGTTCGTCCGGAAGAAGATAACTCCGAGTAACATTATGTGAAGGATTACTGTCACAAGCTTGACCTAGACAACTAATATTGTTCCAATTGCCTTTCTGAGTACAGTTAATAGCAGTAATAGCACCAGCAGGAACGGGAGGAGTATCGGCAGAAGTAATGGTGATGGTTTTAAAGGTAGAAGTAGTGGTTCTATCTCCACCGAACACATCATTTAAAGTGTCTTGAGCTACCGCTTTATCGAAACTAACCACGACTGAACCGGCAGTATTTGCTTTAACTTTTAATGTAACAAATAGTTTATTATTCCCAGATACAGCCTTGTTGGATTGTGTTTCAACTTCAGCATAATTCCATCCATTACCATTTTTTACGGATACGGGAGTTACGGGTGTTGGATCAAACATTTTTCCAGAAGTTGCAGAAGAGATCTCAATATTCGTATTATTTGGTTTTATAATGATATCTGCCGCGGAGATGGGAATAGAATTAGGAATGTTTAATGTAACATTAACATCAAAGAAAGAATTTACCACAACACTGTCTGGGGCAACGATATTAAATACTACGTTTTCTGCAAAGACTAAAGAGGCACAGAGCACGAGTAATAAAGATAAAAACATAATTTTTTTAGTTAACATTTTTCACCACTCCCGATTGTTTGTTTCACGATACCATTTTTGCAGACGTAAGCCTTAGACACGTAGCAATAATCTTGTTCCGTTGCGCCACAAGTAGTATCCGTTTGAATTTGAAGGATTAATTGTAATACGGACAAATCTTTAGTATCGAGTTTCCCATCTTTCATAACATCGCCCAAGGGCGTACAAGAATTGTCTTGACAAGTTTCATCGCTCTCGATTGTTTGTTTAACTATGCCATTCTTGCAAACGTAAGCCTTTGACACGTAGCAATAATTTTGTCCGACTGCACCACAAGTAGTATCAGTTTGAATTTGTAAAATTAACTGGAGCACGGACAAATCTTTAGTATCAAGTAGGTTGTCCTTATAGACATCCCCATAAGGCAGACAACTCTCCGTACTTCCTTCACTGTCTAACAAATCAGTTAAATTGCCGACAGTTATTATACCGTCACCAGTCCCCTGAGGAACATAATCAGTAGAATAGTTCAACGAACCAAACGCTCCGAAGTTAATGGTACAATTTTTATAATCAGAATTCTCGCGAGGCCATTGAAAATTACCAGAAGCACAAGGAATAACCTGATCAAATAGATTACCTGTTCCATTATTACCAATTAAACTACGATCTATACCGCAATAAAAATCCGCATCTCGGTTACCACAAGCAGAATTATTAGCTACCACATTAAAATTAGAAGTGTCATAATCCTTACCTTCCATAGGTGTTCCAAACGATATCCCTATCACATACCCCAAAATAGTGTTTAAACCCAACACATTTTTAAAAGAATCTTGGAGAAAAACCCCATAAGTTCGTTCTGGAGTTATTGATGAAGTAAGAAGGGGGAGAGGAACTTGATTTACAATGTTGTTCCCTAATATAAAAAATAAAGTTGTCTCAAATAGATGAATTCCTCGTTGGCTGACATTTATAAAAGTATTACTGGTAATCAGAGAATTATTAGAACTCTTCACATAAATCCCGATATTAGGATTAACAAAATAATTTTTGGAAATAAGCGCACCCCCTATATTATTCAAACTAATAGACATTCCCATATCGGCAAAAGAATTAGAAACAATATAACTTGGTGTAACCCGAGTGAGAGATATTCCGGCAGTATTAAAAGAATTATTGTAAAAATAAAGGTTTTTAGAATCCTCCGCTGAAATCCCCATCCCTTTAAAAACACAATTTTGTACAAGTATATCGTGCTGATTTTTAATATCTAAGCCGGTCCCTAACCCACCGATACTATGTCCCTGACAGTCCAAAATAAGATTATTCGCTCCAACCGTAAAACAAGGAGTAATCTGAGTAGAAAGGTTTTCAGTCAGAACGTATGTTTTATTAGAGAGTTTAATATTGATTAAAGTCTGTTTACCTCCTGATGAACCTAAATCATAAGAAGTATCACAAGAATCAATAGGAGTGAAAGGCTGATTGGGCCAACCCCCACAAGATTCGGCAAAAGTAAAATCGTTATTGGTTCCATAATTTCCAGAAGAAAGACTACAATTAAAGTCGATTCGCCCGTTATGTTTAGCAATGTTACCACTAATATTGTTGTTATCAGACTTCTCTAAGTAAAAACCTGTTCCTCCTCCTCCCGGGATGAGATTATAATTAACGATATTATTCACAAAGATATTATTATGGGATTTTATGCTCTTTACCCCATACACTTTTTTAGTAATGTTATTAAAAGAAATCAAAGTAGAATTGGTTAATTCCAAATAAATACCATCGCCCTCACCATCAGAAAAAGAGTTTCCTTGAATAGAACTATTGATTATTTTTGTAAAATACAAACCACCAATTTTATTAAATCGGAAGGTATTATTAAGAACATTTACGGCAGTAGAACTCTCAACCTTCACCCCATATTTATTTGATTTAAAACTATTGTTAAACAAAGTAAAACTATTACTTTTAGTTTGACCATTAACACCAGATTCAGTAGTTTCAAAAAAATTGTTTCGAATCATGTTTCCAGAAGAATTATACATATCTATTCCTCCTCTAAATCCAGTAATATTACAATTCTGAAGGAAGAAATTATTTTTAGACCATAATTTGATTGCGACAGAGCTCGCTGAACTGATAAAACGGATTGAATGTCCCTGACAATCAAGAACTACATTGTCGGCATCAATTACCATACAAGACTCACCGGACTTATTAAAAGAAATAGACTGATTCAAAGTATAAATCGTTCCGCTAACCCAGCCGAAACTCTTGCAAGAACTAAGATTCTCTTTCTGTAGAAAATTATCAATAGGAAACTGATCCCCATAAATGGGTTTAGGAATAGGTTTAGGAACCCCTGAAAAGCTTCCTTGCCCCACCACTGCTTCTTTAAAACCAGAGAAATATAATAACCCTAAGACTAGCGCTACCACCACTACAATTACACCTACCACTAGCCAGATTTTGTGCCGATCTAGGTCCATCTAATTACACCTTACTTTTAAGAGGAAGTAAGTTTATTTTATTTATAAATGCATCGGTGCCTTAAAGAAGCTTTTTTACCTTCTGCAGGTAAGGAGGATAGATCCTTAGAAGATTCTTCATCGATCTTACGGCAATCTCTTCATTAACTTCCAAATATTCGTGAGCCAACCTGTTCCTAAATCCGGCGGTACTGGCTAATTCCTTCAGCTCCGATTCGGAAAAAGACTTAAACACCTTTAAATCTATGAAACTGTCATAATAGCTTAAACTTGTTTTTCCTTTTTCCCTCAGCAATTCCTGATTAATGGAAATAGCTAGTTCCACAATTTCTTCTGCTTTCTTTTCTGCAGCATAAAAAATAATCTCCTTTAAGGTTTTATTTGTTTCGTACTCTTTAAGAATACCTTTCAGCTTTTCCAACAAAGTGAGCAAAGAACTAATCTTGCTCTCGATAATTATCTTATCCATGAATCATCTCACCAATTTTCTTGTCAAGAATAGAACTGCGCAAATCAAAATACTTCTTAAAGTCGCAATAATCAAAATAACTCTGCCATTCCATTGTACTTTTAATCCCTGTCTCCTCTTCGTAAAGAATTTTTCCAGAATTAAGGATTTTAAAACGGAGAATCTGATTGTGGGTGGTGGCCAAGTTTATTAAATCAATATCGGCCTTCTTAAACAAGTGAACTAAATCTTGGTACAACTTTTCTTCATCAACATTTCCATTCGGAAAGAAAGCCAAATCTAAATCACTTTCTTTATGAATCTTACCACTAATCTGAGAACCAAAAGCCACCAACAGCTTAAGATTGTGTTTCTGAGACAATTTTTTTAATGCAGATAGATTAAACTTCATCTTAGATGGAAGATTATTCTGCTCTTTAAATAATTTACTTATAAGAAAGTTTTCGTTACCAAGTACACTAAAGTTAATAGACTAAATCTATAAAAGAAAAATACGCCACGGCCCGGACTTTCAAGCAATTTTTGTTTGCATTTGAACCGGGAATCCCAAAGGGACAGGATATCTGCGCGGATTCTGTTCTCATTTTCAGCTTATGCATTATCGAACAGACGCAAAACCTAGCAATCCAACGCCACGTTGAAGTGTCTGCGCATTACCAGATTGTGCCACCGTGGCATTAATAACAACCCTTTTCCTTCCAAATATAGTACTTTTTTAAATGTTTCGGGTTCTTTGGTTCAATCTCATTAATCCACTTTTCCAAATTATTTTTTCCAGGAACGCAAAGACGATAATTACTCTTATCATTCCAAATAAAAGAGTTAAAACCTAACTCTCCTAACAATTTTTTAAGAGAATCTCTTAATGCAATGGAAGCAAAACCAAATTCAATCCGAGGATATTCTCGATTTACGGTTTTATTAATTCGATCAAATCTTAAACAACCATCCGTATCAAACAAACCACGAACAAAAGCTCTTTTAATCAAAGCGCTAGAACTGAAAATGTATTCTGGCACAGTAACGGAATAAGTCTTACTCCCCGGATTAAATCCCCACTCTAAGAAAAAATGAATTATCTCTTTTTTGGTGGTTTGAACGCCCCAAACTCCGTGAGCACCACCACTTCGAAATTTTGAGATTATCTCAAGCCGAAATATGTCCTTTAGTAATGGACAGATATTATTTAAGTAATATTCCTTCTCTTCAAGTGCGCCCCTTAATTCCCAAACAAAAGTGTTTTTCCAAGTTTGATACAAAGTACCATCACCAGCGTGTGCACCTATCAACTCTGCTTTTTGTGGAGTTAACCCCATAGGAACTAAAACACAAAGCCTACTTAAAAATTTTGCTTAAAGGAAAACCTAAAAAACAATAACAAATAAAATAATAATTAAAAAACTTAATCGGTATCAGCAGTAGCAAAGTTTGCTCTAGCCCGATGAATCTTAGCGAACTGGGGAACCGCAACCACATAATCTTCTCCGAATCCAGCAATATCTCCGTCGATAGCTTCACAAGTTTTTCTTAATTTGCCGATAGCTCTTTTCAGTTCGATCAAATCTTTTTCTTTCAACGGCCTGATGTTGATTAAAGCGATAGTGGAACCTTCTCTTAGAACATCCAAAATTTCTTTAATGTCTTCAAACTCTTCCATCACGAACGGTCGTACTAACACTCTAGACTTGTCTTCCCGTGCTGCATCTCCCACTTCCGGATAAGATTCCGCATCCGTTCCTCTTTCACCAGAAGATTTCGAAAATTTTTCCCTTAAGCTTAAAAAAAAGTCTTTCATTTTCTCTCCCTCTTTATTCTTTGATTGTTATCTTAATTTTGTAGTTTGTTAAGACTAGTGCTTCTATATAAAGGTTTTCATTCTCTAGTCTATCCTTTACGGAGGATATATATTGTTTGATTCGCCGGAGTTTATTTAGCTTCTTCGAAACGCTAGATATTAATCAGATTACCCTGCTTCCCGTAGGGGTCATCCCCCGCGACGGGCTCGCTATTTTCCGGCTGGCGTTTCGACCTGATGAAGCTAAATGAACTTACTTTTCTCCCAAGTGGAATACTCCAGAATAAGCTTTACCTTTCCGGCCTTTATGGCGAGCGAACTCTGCTGCCGCTCGGGGCAAGCTTAATCCGCCTAAAATGTTTAGTTTAGCTTTCAGTCGGTACACCATCACTCGCTGTTCTTTAGCTTCCAGATCGTTCAAAACCCAGCTTAACTTGGTTCCTTCCCGCACATGACTGATTTTATGGGGGTGAGCTGATTCCACCCCTCCTTCTTTTTCGGCGATTTTATGTAAAGTAGCATAAGCCGGGATTAAGTCCAACACCTGAACTTCCTTCACCGGATGTCTAGAATGATTTTTAACTTCAATCATCACTTTTACTTCCGATAAAGCTCCTTCCGCATCTTTTTTACTAGAAACGGCCGTTTTTTTCACGGTTAACGGAGTACGCACATAAAGGTAAAACACCAATATCGCTACCAAAAACAGTCCCAAATAGAATAATATTCTATAGTTAGTAACAGAATAAACAAAAGTGCTTTCTCCTGGACCTAAAGTGGAAGACCAGGTTAAGTAGCGTTGACCTTCTTCTTTTTTAATTTCTGGATCTCCTTGTGTCAATAAACCTTCAAAAAAAGTAGTAGGATATTTTACTTCTTGAGTATTCTGCACATTACCTTCGTTCTTGACCGCGAAACGGCGGAAATATTTCAAAAAGATAGGATTGCTTTCCACTTCCATCACCGTAAAAGCAGGAATCATAGTCATTATTTCCGTTTGCTGTTCTACCGTCTTGAAAGCTTCCCCATACCGTTCAAAAATAAATTTCAAAGTATAAGCTTTGGGCTGTTGATATTTATTAGGGATTAAAGTTATTTCTGCTTCTTTTCTTCCTAACGGTTCTAAAGCCACCGCGATTACCTTATTAAATTCCGGAACTTCTTCACTTTCCACTTTAATAATTAGGTTACTTAAATTCAAAGCATTTTTATTTTCTAAAGAAAATTTAATTGATACCGGCTCTTGAGGATTAATTTTTTCCGGTATAGTAATGATCGGTTTGATTAAAGGAGCATAACTGGCCGGTTGGGCTGAACTTAAATAAATTTTCATCTTCTCTTCAAACGTCTCTCCGCGATCTCCGTCTACTGAAATAGAAATATAATAAATTCCCGGTTGAAGAACCTTAAGCAGGCTAGCTACCATTTGGACCGTGTAACTTTCTCCCGGTTTAAGAATGACTACTTTATCTTTTAAAGGAAATGGTTCGACGTTCCATTGCGATTCTAAAGAGAAAATCTGATATTTCTGTTCCAGTTCATTATTATTAGTTATCTTTAAATTAAAATAAGCCTTATCTCGAGGAGTGATTTGATTAGCTACCGGAGTCAAAACCATTTCTGCGCAAACTCCCACCATTAGCAGTAAAAATATCGTTAAAGATGCCCATAAAAAAGATTTCCTCACTTTCTCCACCTCTATTTTTTGATTATTATCGTAAATTGTAGACTATTATTCTTAAGAGAGTAAACTTCTAACTACTATTTAAAGTCTTCGATTTTGGGGCTAATATGAAACCCTCGCCAATGTGGCCAGCACCGAACGGAAGTTATTCGTGAGACAACTAGCTTCCCGTTCACCTCAAAACTTTAGTATACGTTGGAACGGGTCGGTGCGAGAGGGTTTCATAACCGCCTATTTTGGAGAAATAACTATGGGTAGAAACAATCTAAAAAATACCCCGTCAGATTAAAGAAACATTTATATACTCCTCTCTTTTAATTACCCCTTATAAAAGAGGAAAATTAATGGCAGAAGAAAGCTTGTTTAGAGGAGTGATAGGTTTCTTAGATAAGATGGGAGTATACGATATTATCCTGCCTTTTATCCTGGTCTTTACCATTGTCTTTGCTATTTTAGAAAAAACTAAAGTTCTCGGTTTAGAAAAAATTGACGGGAAAGAGTACACTAAGAAAAACCTTAATTCCATTGTCGCTTTTGTAATAGCCTTCCTAGTCATAGCTTCTACTCAACTAGTAGCCACGATTAATCAAGTTATGGCCAACGTGGTTTTATTGATTATTCTGGCCGTGTGCTTCTTGATGTTAGTAGGAGTATTTATGGGAGATAAAGAGTTTACTCTTAAAGACTATCCCGGATGGATGAAATTCTTTATGGTCTTGATGTTCCTGGGTATTGTGATTATTTTCATGAACGCCATTACTATCGGAGAAAATACTGTGCTAGATATTGTCCTGTCCATTTTTGTTTATTGGAACGAAACTTGGGCTGCCGCCATCATCTTCCTGATCGTCATTTTCGGATTTATGTTTTACATTGTCAGAGAACCACATCCTAAAAAAGAAGAAAAAAAGTAAAAAATAAACAAAGCTTAATAAATCCCAACAAGATAACTATCTAAAAAGGAGGTCAATAAATATGGCAATCGATTTTTCCAATCTCGCAAGTTATTTACAAACCTGGGGAGTAATGGATTTCCTGTTACCGTTTTTACTGGTATTTACTATCGTGTACGCCGTACTGCAAAAAACGAAGATTGTCGGTGAAGGAAGAAAGAATTTTAATGTAATTATCGCTTTAATCATGGGTCTGCTCTTTGTAATACCCCATATTATGGGTTCATATCCCCTGGGTTACGATCCGGTACAGGTTATGAACGAATCCCTTCCGAGCATTTCCTTAGTTTCCATCGCCGCGATTATGCTCTTATTATTGATGGGTATTTTCGGAACTAACTTTTCTCAGGCAGCAGCTCCAATCATAGCCATTATCGCCATTGGTTTTGTGTTTTACATCTTTGGTGCATCCTTGCATTTTTGGGATTCTCCTTCCATGGTTTTTAACTGGTGGACAGATCAAACTACAGAATTGGTTATCATCCTGTTAATCTTTGGGCTAGTAGTCTGGTTTATTACTAAAGAGCCTACCGATAAGAAAGTTACAGATACCATCGGCAATATTGGCAAGGGTATCGCCAATATGTTCGAAAGAAAATAGGATCAGAAAGTTGAATAAATAAAATGGCTACGGTTTTAGATTTGGGGTTAGTGAACTACTTTAGTAATATTTATCCGGTTCTAATTGTATGGGCCATTGTTTTTGCTTTATTACAAAAAACGAAGGTTATCGGACAATCGATGGGCATCAACGGAATTATTTCGGTAGTGATTGCTTTAATGACGCTACTTTCGCCGACATTGGTTGCTATCGTTAATTTTATGGTACCTTGGTTTGCCCTGTTGATTATCTTTATCGTGCTGCTGATGTTAGCTTTCATGACTTTTGGAGCAAAAGACACCGACATCGCTTCAGTGATAAAGAACAAAACCTTTTTGTGGGTGATGATTGGAGTATGTTTATTAATTTTCGGTGCAGCGGTAGGCAATGTCATGGGCCAGCAATTGACGGAAGCTTCTTTCTCTGACGGAACTACGGTAATTAATAATGGAAGCCTTCCGGCTAACGCTGCCGGAGAACTATCGACCGGAACGTCCACTGCCACCCCTAATTTTCAATCAAACATTTACGCCATTGCTACTCATCCTAAGGTATTAGGAATGGTAGTATTATTTGCCGTGATGATTTTTGCCATTGCACTGTTGACGAAGGGATAAGGTTTTTAGCCGAGTCTAGGCCAATATGCGAGCGAGAGGTTGCTAATTTTAATGATAAATTAAGTCCTCATCCATTCTATACTTAAGTAACGAGGATAGGTCGAGCGAGCGGCCCAGACGGCTAAAAAGAAATACTAAAAATATTTAGAAACATTTATTTCTTCAATCCCTGCGTGATACTGCCCAACTGTTTCACATTCTCTACAAATTCCGGCACCACATCCTTAAACACCTTGCTTACTGCCTTTAACTCAGTATCCACATCAGTCATCTTGCGGTCATAATCGTCCAACTTGCCCAAAACACCTTGATGTAAGAATTTGAAATCCTCTTTCAACTTATCGACGTCTCCTTGTAGTTTAGAAAGGTTTCCTTCCACTTTTTCTTTCCATTCCACTATCTTTTTTACTTCTCCTAACAATTCATCCCATTTCTCGTCAATCATATTTTCTACCGTTTCTTCTATGCGTTCGAAGAAGGCATCGTCAGGAGAATTAGAAGCAGCTGCAGGTTGCGGACCAAATCCTGAAGGTTGTCCGAAGGCGGACGGTTGAGCCCCATAACCGGAAGGAAAACTGCTTGGTCCAGAAGGAAAAGAGCTCGACATATCTCCGGAAGAGTCTGCTTCAGAAAGGGCCATAGTTATTTGCTGCGGATTATGGCCGCGTTTGCGCAATTCTTCTGCGATTAAATTATCAGTTAAACCCTGATTACGCAATTGTAACACATCATTAGTTGGAAGTTTATTTACGGGCATAAGTATCACCTTTTTTGAATTATTTAGTTAGTAGTTTTTTGGATTATTTAAACTATTTGGGCGCCACAGCAGTTTGTTTATTCGCCACTTCTTTTAAGATGGTCAATTTAGCGTTTAAAGCTCGGTCTAAATCACGTTGAGTGACAAAATTCATCGGATTCCACAAATCCACATACTTCTTCAATACCATTACCTCTTCTATTCCCGCCGTCTGCTTCAGTTCTTTGATGATCAAATCCATCTTCTCGCTGGTCTTCTGCTGCTCACTTTTGATGGCTAAGAGTTCTTCATTCATCATCTTCAACTCTCTTTTCATCTCCTCGGCCTTCTTCACGCTGCTATTTTTGAGCAGATCCATCTCCCGAATCAGATTATTGACTTTACTCTCTAATGATTTTATCCACATATAGAGTTTAGCCGGATCATAGCCGGAAGGTTCAGGTGCAGGAGTAGCAGTAGCCATATCTCTTTAAATAATAAAGAAGAGGTAATAAAGTTATGTAATTATTCAAGAGTAGTATTTTGAAGTATTGGTAGCTTTTTAAAATAACGATTCCTTTTTTATTGTATGATAGTGTAGAGAAACCTATTTAAACTCTCCAAGGTTATCTATTCACAAAAAGATGGTAGATCTAGGCAAGAACTGTTTTGAGTACGAGACTTTACATGAAGGAGATAATAAAATCCTTAAAATTTATACTGAGAAGTGCAATTTTCCCCCTTCCATCGAATACAGTGACCTCTGCTTCGGAAAAATAGTGGATATTCTAATGCAAGTAAGTGGAGTAACTACTATTATTCTCACCCAGTTGCGAGAATATGAATATGATTACTCCCAAACCCAATTGCTGATTGAACTGGCTTCCTTATACAAAGCTCTAAACAAAGAAGATCGTTACTTGTATTCGCAAGTGGTAGTTGATCCCCAGCATGAACGCTATGTCCGCAACAGTTACACCCAATTTCAACGCATTGTTAACAAGCGTTTAAAAGAAGATCCTTTCGCTGCTTATGTAGAACTGAAACGGATGGAAATCCGCGAGAAAGGGAAATTAGAAGTGATTTTCGACGAAAAACAGTTAACTTCCCAACATAAATTTATTGGAATACTATTAGAGATTATTCAAAGGCTGGAACAACTAAAAATAATCAAGATGCTTCTTCCGCATGTACAAGAATACAAACTGGGAGAACGGCAGATTTACAGTAATGTTTTCCATCCTACTACTCGTCCGGATTTCATGTACACTAAACTCATTACCGAATTCCCGGACGGAAATTTAGTGGAAAGTTATAGTTTTAAAGATAGTGGTGACGAGTGCGAAGTGAACATTTTCGATTTTGACGATAATGTCAAAACCATGTTTCATCTCACTCCACCCGAATTCAAGTTCAGTGAAGAAGCTTACGAATTGCTGGACGATGCTAAACGGATTATGGCCGAACATAAGCCTACTCGAGAAGAGTTCGTTGATCCGCAACGCATGCGCGAAGTATTCTTCAATATCGGCAAAGACCTGCTTACCGATTTAGTAGAACATAAAAAATTAAAATTAAAAGAAGAAGAGATTGAGGAACTAGCTCGAGCCTTATTGCGTTATACCGTTGGATTCGGATTGATTGAATTATTGTTAGCCGATCCTAAAGTACAAGATGTAAATATTAATGCTCCTAACGGAGAACTGCCCATCTTTATTGTTCACCAAGATTATGGTGATTGTTATACTAATGTTTATCCCACGCGGGAAGAAGTAGACAGCTGGGCTACTAAACTAAGATTGATTTCCGGCAGACCTTTAGATGAAGCTAATCCGATTTTGGATACAGAATTAAAAGTAAAAGGATTTACGTCCAGAGTAGCGGCGATTACTGCTCCGCTCTCTCCACTAGGAATGGCTTTTTCTTTCCGTCGTCATCGCGACTTTCCTTGGACTTTCCCTTTATACATGCAGCCTAAGGTGAGGATGATGAATTCCATTGCCGCCGGATTGTTGAGTTTTATCATTGACAATAACGCTGCTATTTTGATTGCAGGAACCAGAAGCAGCGGAAAATCCAGCTTGTTGGGAAGTGTTTTAGTGGAGATTATGCGTCGAGTAAGAATGATTACGATCGAAGACACCTTTGAACTTCCGGCCGAAGCACTGCGGAATATGGGTTATAATATCGAATCGATGAAAGTAGCCTCAGCCCTTTCCGCCCCCGGTTCAGAAGTAGATGCCGCTACCGGAATTCGTTCAACTTTACGTTTGGGAGACTCGGCTCTGTTCATTGGTGAAGTAAGAAGTAAAGAAGCGGTAGCTCTGTTTGAAGCCATGCGCGTCGGTGCTGCCGCTAATGTCGTGGCCGGAACCATTCATGCTGATTCTCCGTACGGCGTATATGATCGAGTAGTTAATGATATTGGGGTGCCTAAAACTTCTTTCAAAGCCATTGATATTATCGTTATCGCTAATCCGGTCGCTTCGGGATTAAAGAAGTACAAAAGAGTTCTACGGATAACCGAAGTGAGAAAAGAATGGGATGACGATCCCCTGAAAGAAGGGGCCTTTGTAGACCTGATGGTGTACAATCCCAAAACCGATCAGTTAGAATTGACGGACGATTTCATCAACGGCAATTCTGAAATCCTGAAACGGATGGCCGGTAAAGTAAGAGAATTTGCCGGAGATTGGGAAGCGGTGTGGGAAAATATTCAGTTAAGGGCCGACTGCAAGCAGGCTATTGTCGACGCTTTTGTCGAAACAAACAATCCCGAACTATTAGAAGCAGAGTTTGTGATCAGAGCCAATGATTCCATGCACATGATTTCTGACCGCATTAAAGATAAGTATGGCAAATTGGATTCTAAGAAGATTTTCTTTGAATACAAAGAATGGCTGAAAAAGGAAGTGAAGAAAAGGAAGAAGTAATAATAATTCAACTGCTTTTACCAAATCAACCTAATGCATCTCGAATGAATTCTTGATAAAGTCTTAATCTTTCTCCTACACCTGATTTTAGTTTAGCTCCTAGTTGTGGAGCTACTTCGTGATAATTTCCACCGTAGATAAAACGGTCTAGGACCAAAGCGCAATCCCGAGGAAGAGTGGGATCCACTAATCTCAATACTTGTTCAATTCCCTCTCTTCTAGAAACTCTTATTTCTGGATTATCTTCCGGAGCTTCAACAGTATCTGGATTTAATCCCGTTACTTCCACATCTCTTACTCGAGAAGAGTGATCTAACTGATGATAGCAAATAGTTGTTAACCAAGCAGTAAGTCTATCTTCGCTAGGTAAATGACGATGATTTAGTACCGCCTGATAAAAAGTTTGGGCAGCTACTTCTTCCGCAAGATCATCTGGAACGCCCAGTTGGGTCATTCTTTCCACTAAGCAGGGAAATAAAGTACTATATATTTTACCTAAAGGTTCAAGATTTGGATTCATTTCAAAAGAGCTAGAAAAGGAGCTATTTTTAAACCTTTTGAAAAGATTTCATCCACTTCTTCTTCAACTGCAAGAATTTATCCGCATCAATCGCTCCTCTAATCTCTTCCATCAGCTTAGAGAAGAAATACAAATTATGATATGTAGCTAAAGTATAAGCTAGCAGTTCATCCGCTTTGAATAAATAGCGAATATAGCTACGAGTAAAATTCTTACATACATAACACCCACAATTTTTGTCTAAAGGTGATTTGTCCAAAACATACCGAAGATTAGTAATTCGATACCGAAACTTATTTTCGTGCCTTCCGCCGGATTCTGGACGAAGATAGATATATCCCACTCGCGCTAATCTGGTCGGAAGCACACAATCGAAAGTATCCATTCCTAATTCTACATAAGTAAAAATATCTTCCACCGCTCCAATCCCTAACAGATGTTTAGTTTTATTATAAGGTAAGAATTTCAAAGCATGCTGCACTAATTTCTTACTCTCTTCTTTCGGATCTCCAAAAATACTTCCTATTCCAATAGCATCAAAATCCAATTGAGCAATAAATTTAGCCGATTCTTCTCGTAGTTTAGTAAATCTTCCTCCCTGCACGATACCATAAAGTGCTTGAGTCTTGTCCTTGTTTAATTTTTTAAATTCTTTTAAACTGCGTGCAGCCCAAGTATGGGTTCTTTCCAAAGACCTTTTCGTCGTTTCATAATCAGCATTGATATCTAAACATTGGTCAAAAGTAAAAACTAAGTCTGCCCCAAGCTTTTTTTGCACCCGCATACTAATCTCCGGAGTGAAACGATGTTGAGATTGGTCGATAAAAGACTTGAAGGTAACTCCTTCGTTATCCACTTCACAGAGCTTATCTTTCAGAGAGAAGACTTGAAATCCCCCTGAGTCGGTAAAGGTGGGCTTATACCAAGACATGAATTTAGCTACTCCCCCCATCTTTTTTACTAAATCTGCTCCGGGACGAAGAAAAAGGTGATAAGTGTTACACAACACTGAATCAAAACCAATCTCGTTGATTTGTTGTGGAGTTAACGCCTTGATAGTAGCTTGCGTAGCTACCGGAATAAAGGCGGGCGTATGAATCTTTCCATGCGGAGTAGAGATGATTCCGGTGCGCGCTTTAGTATGCTTTTCTTTATGCTGAATTTTAAAAAGGGACATATCTATTAAGAAAAATATTCTTTATATAAAGCTTAGCCTAAGAGAAGTATAAACATACTCCTTTTCGATTTCCTTTAATCAAAATCGATACTTCTATGTCTTAAATCGAAATCAAACTGGCTTTTGAACATTTGGGCTAAAGGAAAATTTTTCTCTTCTAAATATTCCAGCACATCTTGGCTGAAACAATGGGCACAAACCCCTACTCCTTTTCCGCAGAAAAGACAAACTGTTGCTCCAGAAGTAGCTATCCCTTTAATCGCTCGAGCTAAACGGCGATTCTCTTCTCCGATTACCATTCGCATTCTCTGGGCCAGGCATTCCGAACAAATAGGATTACTAATCCCTTCATCACATTCCATACAGCGATGTTCTGACCTACCCATAGTATTCACCCCCATCTACCTAAAATAAGATTCAACACCCTCTCTGCGCCAACACCCATTTCCACAATTCAGATTAATTTCCGCGCACACTACTTAGATAATATTAATCTTATATATACCTTTTCCATAAACACTATAAAATATATATAGATACTAAGAGAAGTGGTGAAAGAGGTAAAAGGTAATGATTTATCCTCGCTTTGTTTTTTCAGAGATAACTAACGAAAGGATTAAAAATAGCTTAAAGTTTTAGAAGTGTGCGGGCCTATAGTATAATGGATACACTGCTTAAGCAATTGGGCAGTAGCCAAAAAGAACAAACGGCTTCGGTCCAGTACTAGCGATGAGACGAGCAGGTGCTGGCAAGATACCGTTAAATCAGGGTTCGAAGCAAGTTATGATTTATTTCATGATTTGAGAAAGTCCCTGTAGGCCCGTTAAATTGCGTAAGCCTGAGGGTTGATAAGGGCAGTCTGCCCTTATTGACCAGTAGGCCCGCTTTTATTTTTTGTTTCCTTAAATCTCCCCATGATTACGCTCCTTTAACGAATTAACCAAAAGCCTTAAATAGTTGCTAACTGTTAACGCATTAAATGACGGCGATAACCGAAGACTTGCTGAACAATTTCAAAGAATTTTTGGCTAGTGCAGAAAGGGATTATCAGGAACAACGGTATAATCCAGCCATTTCATCTTACTTCAAGGCCATTGCTATTCTTTGTGATTATCAAATATATAAATTACAAGGATTGCTTCCAAAGAACCACAAGGAAAGGTTCTTGTTTTTAGAAGTTCATTATAAAGAAGCTTACAGCCTGATTTCTCCTTTGTTTAGAGAATATACCGACAGTTACAACCTGCGTATCCATAAAGAACAGGTTCAGAGGTTAAAAGAAAGTGTGGAAAGACTCAAAAAAATTTTCTCAGTTAAAGAATAATTGGAAAAATAGATGGAAAGAGGAACTAATAGATATTTTGATATTTGGATCGGCAGTAAAAGGAAAACTTGCCCCACATGATATTGATATCTGCCTGATATTTAAAGACAAGCCAAACTTAAAATTAGTTAGAGAAGTTGAATCGTTGTTAGGAGAAAAATACCATATTAATTTTCTAAATGCTGAAAACTTTTTTCAGGAAGTCCATTCCCTCTCAAAAACCATCTTCTTCGAAGGTGCAAGCATCCTTACTGGAAAAAAGCTGTCTGAAGCTTATGGGCTGATGCCAAAATTACTTTATGCTTATGATTTATCCCCAGAGGCGCCCAGCAAGAAAGTCCGTTTTGTTTACTTATTAAGGGGAAGGAATGGTTCAGAAGGGCTGGTAAAGAAGTTTAGCGGTGAATTTGTTTCAAATAGTGCTTTTCTTATCCCCTTGGAGAAAGATAAAGAGATGCAGGAAGTGCTGGAGCAATGGAAAATAAAATACACTCGCCGGAAACTGATGTTAATGAATTAACCAGAATAAAATAAAAGGACTATTATGTTAATATATTAACGGGAGACTAAATCAATCTCCCAAATAATGAGGATATATCTTTCCTAAATAAGTTCTTTCCTGCTCTTCGAATCCAGCATCTCCTCGGTGAAGAACAATTCTGGTATCATCTCTTCGAACCATTAGTACTTCATCCAAACTGCCCAACGGAGCATAATCAGTAAAATGTCTGGCAATATAATCTCCTCCAATACATTCTCCGTGAATTTCTTTCTTCTCAACCCATGCGCCCATGTCAGCAGCTCGCGGACGCCAATGGCATTCCTCTTGCTGTAGAGAGCAACCTGCTATTACAGCACAAATTCCGGCTAAAAGTATATTTTTAGTTTTCATTTTTCTTTCCCTCCTTGATTCCTTTCAATCTCATCTAAATATCTTGTTGCCAGACGATAACTTCCATAGACAGAACCAGCGGTACCGCCAAATAAAGTTGCAGCGGCAATAAATGGGTGTTCATTCACGACTAAAGCAAAGCTTGCACCAGAAGAAATAATGAGACCTAAACCTAATGCAATTGCTCCCTGAACCATACTTCTCCCCTCTTCCCTCTCTCTTACCGCATACTCCTCAATGATTTCACATAACCTATCCCGTAAACCAAATAATTCTCCTTCTAAATCTTTTTTAGTCATGAATTTTTTATCAGTCATTTTACTTCACCTTTTTGTTTTAATTCTATTTTTGTTATGAGTTAGTAGTATTAAGTTTGTATTTAAACACTAACTCTCCAAATTTAGAGAGTTATTTAGAAAGGTTTAAATAGAAGCAAACTATTTGTTTAGCATCTTCGAAATACTCGCAGAGGCATTGTAAAAGTGGCATCCCCGTAAGGGACAACCCCTTACCACTCCCGAAGATGCTATCGAAAGTATTTCGAACTGATGATGCTAAATAAACTCTAACTACCATGGACACTTCCATCTTGGAAAACCTCGGACTAAGCCAAGGAGAGATTAAAGTCTACCTTACACTCTTAGAAACCGGCTCGACTAAAGTCGGCACAATTATTGAGAAATCGGGGATGGCCAGCTCTGCCGTGCATAATTCTGTAAACAGCTTAATCGATAAAGGATTGATCACCTATATCAAAAAAGGGAAGATTAAACACTATCAAGCCGTCCCTCCAAAACTATTGCTCGAGTTTGTTGAAGATAAGAAAAGAAAAATTCAAGAGATTCTGCCAGAATTAGAATTGAAGCAAAAGCTAGCTGAAGAAAGGCAAGAAGCAGAAATTTTTGAAGGAACTAAAGGCGTTATCACTATGCTTAACCTTTTAATTGAAGATGCCAAGAAAGGGGAAGAGTACCTTTTCTTTGCCATTAATGTTCCGAAGCAGAATGAAGAAATCCAAAAATTCTTCTTAAATTACGATTTGAAGAGAAAAGAAAAAGGATTAGTTGTTAAAGGCATTGCTCCCAAAGAAGAAAAAAAGTTGTTTGAAGGAAGAAAATATCTGCAGATGAAATACACTAACTTACCTATTCCTTCCAACATTAGCATTTGTAACAGGAAAATCTGCTTTTTCACTTGGGAAACCAAGCCCGTAGGATATTTGATAAAATCAAGACAGCTAAGCCAGATTCATGCAGAATATTTTAAAAATATGTGGAAAATATTATAAATGGAATGATTATTAATACTTTATGAATAAAGATGCAGAGATGTGGATAGAACAAGCGGAAGAAGACTATCGTTCTGCTACTTTAAATTTTAAAAGTAAGACTTTTTATGTTACTGCCTTTTTATGCCAGCAAGCTGCTGAAAAAGCGTTAAAAGCAGTTTATATTTATCAGAATAACAAGTTAGCACCGAAGATACATGATTTAACCGAACTATGTCGTCAGACTAAGACGCCAGAAGAGATTATTTTAATCGCTAGTAGAATTACTTCAGCATACATTTTCTCTCGTTACCCCGGAGCTGCACCAGAAATTCCTTCAAAATTTTACAATTCAGTTCTAGCGCAAGAATACTTAGATAAAACTAAAATAATATTAAAATGGACCAAAAAACAGCTAAAATAGTGAATTCTTTTGCCAAGATTGCAAAAGAAGAGTATCCGGATTGTCAGGTATATTTATTTGGTTCTAGGGCTAAAGGTACAGCTAAGAAAGATAGCGATTATGACTTTATTTTAGTAAGTGAAAAGTTCAAGAAACAGAAGTTCTTAGATAGATACGCAAAAGCTTATTTTCTAAAAAGGAACATTCCGGCAGCGATGGATATTTTATGTTATACTCCAGAAGAATTTAACAAAAAGAAGAAAGAGATGGGTATAGTTAGAGAAGCGGTTAAAGAAGGCATTATTATTTAACATCCAAAAAATCATTATTGGCCTTAAACTCTTCAGTAATCAAGACAAATTCTACTTTCTTAATAATCTCAGAGAATTCTTCCCGAATCTTATTAATCAAATTAGTCAATTCCTTAAATCCTTCTATCTCCGCTTCAAACTCCATCTCCCATGGTCCCCAAGAATTGGAATAGTTAATAATATTTGGATGCACCTCTAAATATTGACGCAGTTTAGCCTGCTGCTGAGAGTTCAAATCTTTCAAGCCCAGCATAACTTTGTAATAATCCATCCCTAATTTATTCACGTTAGGAATCAGACGGAAATGAGTAATGATCTTTCTTTTCAGTAGTTCTTTGATACGATAATTGATGATGCGCGGAGTAGTTTTAAGCTTTAAAGCCATTTCAGTAGAGGGAAGGCGAGCATCCTGCAGCAGCATCTTTAATATTTTCAAATCTATTTCATCCACCTTATCTACCGAAGGCTCTTTCAGAAAAGTAGCGCATACTTTCTTTGATTCTTTATTCAAGAGATAACCGCGAGAAAAGAAATCGGGATTAATATGAGAAGTGATCTCGATTCTAGATTCATATTTGCTGAACTTCATCTGGAAAGCGTCCAATTCCTGATAAAAATCATGCACGCTTTTAGCTAGAACACAAAACATTAAGTCAAAACTTCCTTCGCACTTGATTACCCACCAGAATTTGGGATGATTCTTAAGATACTCTTCTATCTGGTGCAAAAATGGTAGGTTATGCTCCTGAAATTGCACGTAAACTTTCCAGCTGGTATAGCCGAATTTGGCCGGATCCACGAAAGCAGCCAGAGAACTGATAATACCTTCTTCTCGCATCCGTCTTACGCGGTACTCGGCCACGGTACGAGAACAGCGTACTTTCTTAGCAAGGAGCGAAAACGGCTGCCGGCTATTAAAGTCCAATTCGGATAAAATCTTCCGGTCGATGAGGTCGATATTTTTCATAGCAAAGGTGAATTGAGTTCATTTTATTAATAATAAACATAATTGCTATTTAAATTTGTCGCTTTTTTATATTTTTTAAAGATTAATTATAAATATAAGAATCAACTATTAAGTCACTATTGATTAGTAATAAAGATGATAGGGGAGTGAAATAAAAAATGACCGAATACCTAGACATTCCAGAAATAAAAGTTTACGGCAGTAAAGATAGAACAGATAAAGTATTAGAACTCAGAGATATATTAGAAGGAGCTGTAGTACCGGAAATCCAAGAAGCTTTACATTTCTATGGCGCAGAGCTAATTCGAGATGCTACTCTCAGCAGAGTAGAAGATCGCCCAGAATTCTTAGACCAATTGGATCAAGTGAGAAGATTATTTGGAGAAGAAGCCAGAAAAACAGTAGCTATAGGAATTCCTTGGCTACGCCTACGTGAAACAGAGGGAATAACCAATCCTGAAGAAATAAAAAAATATTGTCAAAGAAGAAAAGAAATTTCCCAAATGACTTATCCCGTTAAAACGATACAAATTAGAGTAGGCCTTTTTGAAGAAACAGTTCGCGAAGATAATTTAAATGAAGAACAGCCGAACTTTAAAGAAAGATATCTTCTTCGCGTCGTGTCAACTTTAGCTAGAGAAGGAGTAGCAGACCTACAAATTATCGCTGGTTTACATCAAGAGATTTCTGCTCAAGGATTAGAAACTGCGCTTGAAGCTCACGTCAGAGCCAGGGATGGAAAACATTTTTTCACTCGAGTAGGTGGAAAAGAAAAAGAAAGACGTGCTGTAAACTATTACGGCGGAACAGACATAGAAGTCAATTTGGAATATCAGGTTCTAAGAATTAAACCCGGAGAAAGGGGAATAACCTTGGGGTTAACTGATTTGAATATGGAAAATACCCAAATGATTATAGAAGATAAAGATAAAATTCGCACTATTGCTAAGGAAGTAGGTAGAGGTTGTTGGGGAAAAGCAGAAGGATACCCGCTAGCCATAATTCAAGTGCTGCTGGAAGATTACCTTGCTCGAGAAAAGCTTCCCGAATGGAAAGTAGAGATTGTGAGGGGATGAAAATAAAAATGGTATCAATGGAAGAAGCAACAAGGGAAGTAATCAAATTACTAAAAGGACAGGAGTTACCATTTTATATTGCTGTTTATGGAGAAGACGGTTGTCAGTATGAGGGTACTCGTTATGAAAGACGGGATGAAACCCGTTATAGATTTCTAGAAAGATTGAGACCAGAATTGATGATGTTAATTGAAATGAGAACACGTTACGGAAGTCAAACTGATTTAGTAGAAAAAGAATTTGAAACAGACAATCCTATCCGCTTGGTAGAATTTAGGGCTCCCGAGCTCATCACGAATGCAGCATATTTTGACCGATCAAGAGCCACTCCAGAAGAGATTAAAAAACTTCAAGAAGGTAGGATTAGGTTAGAAACAGCTGATTCTTCACCAGAAACAGTTGCTGATCTGTATTTAGAAACACTGTGGATGAGAGACGGTACTCGAGTGCCTTATCTTACTGCACCGGCCATTTTTAATCCGATGTTGGAAAATACCATGGATAAGGCTTACGTCTTATTCTCGGATAGATTTAGGCATAACTATTCCCCGGGATTAGAAGATGATCCTTCTATCATATTACCTAGATTAACTGGAGGAAGAAAGCCGCTAAATGTGGCAGTCTTCGATCCACGTATCAACCACCCCCAACGTGATTGCTGTATGTCTGCTTTGTACGATCTGGCGGTAATGGATCCATTTAGGGGAAAACAGGAAACAGACACTTCAAACTAGTACGGGGTGGCTATTCAAAAAGAATCGATCTGGAAGAATAAGCTGCACCGCAATGAAGTTGTATATTAAGACTTAATTTCTCTTTTCATCCATTTCCCATACTCCCTATTCGGCTGGACTTTAATCTTGGTAATGCAAGGGACGGAATAAGAATGTAATTTCTCGATCTCTTTCTTGATGAGAATATAATTCTTCTCCACCGTTTTCAGAAGCAACACCCACTCCTTTCCTCGAACAATTTTTCCTTTCCACCAATACTTACTTTTGATAGGAAAGAAGTTGGCACAAGCAATCAGTCTCTTCTTTAGCAAATGTTTAGAAATTATTTCCGCTTCCTTAATTGAAGCACAAGTAATGTAGATGAAAATAAATTTCATCTTAATAACTCCCAAAACTAATTTCCGTGCCATTCATCCGCTCATAAAACAAGTATTCCGGCTTCTTTTGCTTCTTAAAATAAAATACATGATCCAAGCCGAACCATAAGGTAAACCATCCCGCCGGCTCGAAGATGGTAACAATAATGACCGCCCACCATTGCGAAAAATTTTGATAAGTCACTAGTGCTGCGGCTATCATCAACAAAAATCCTAAAACTGCTAAAGCCATTCCTTTGTAAGTGATCATCCTCTGCTCTCCTTCCAATTCATCATGATGCTTTTGAAAATGCTCTTTCAGCCTTCTTTTGATTACTTTTTCATCGCTTAATACCCGCAATTTTTCCGGCATCAATAATTTAAAGGAAAACTTTCCAGGTTCTAAATCCTTAGTGGCTCTTTTAGCTTCATCCAGAAAATCTTGGGACATAGCTCGATTAGAAAAAGGACGAGAATCGAAATCAGAAAATAAGTCCGTATAAGAATCCAGCCATAAGCTTACTTCTGCTTTATGTTCAGTATGGGTTACCCCGATCTTGCCGAATTCATAAGCAGAAAGGCCGTTTCCATTACGCTTTCCATTACTCCCCTCTTTTTCCGCCATAGAGGAGAGATTATTTTAAGGTTTATATATTTTTACTAATCTTTAACCCGTTAAATTCCATCAACAAACTACCCTTTCCCATTCCAAAAGAATAATCAACATTATCCAGCTTCTTCGTTTCTAAAAATAATAAAAATCTGGTCTGCTTTTCCTTCTCCCAAAAATTAAATTGTATTGCTGTATCGCAGAGATGGTCAAGATCACAATGCCCTTCCCGCAAATCTTTGCCGTTATTCAAAGTTGGATGCAGCGGACAGAATAATTGCCCATTCTTACGAACTAGATTGTAGCACACCCCATTACGCAGACAGATCTTAGGAAAGCGCTCCCGAAATTTAACCAATTCTTCTCGAGTTTGCGGATGTAAGAAACGAAACTCTTGACTATTCTCCTCAATCGCTTCTTTCATCTTCTCTTTGGAAAGAAAATCATGTCCACAGCAGCCCATACAGCCGCCATTAAGCTGGCACAGAAGAGAGGAAGTAGCCATCTTAATCCAAAAAAATCACATCTCTTCTGGAGCATGGATGCCTAACAATCTCAGACCATTCTCCAATACCTGCCTAACTGCATCCACTAATAATAACCGCGTTTGCATCAGGTCTTTATCTTCAGAAATGACTTGATGCGCATGATAAAATTCATTAAACGCTTGTGATAAGAAAATCAAGTGATTGCACAGGATGTGCGGCTTATACTGCTCAGCAGCTTTAATCAAAGTTTCGGGGAATTCATACAATAATTTAATTACCGCTAATTCTTCTTTAGTATTTAATAGAGTAAAGTTAATCTTTCCTGACTTCTTTTGATTTTCTTCTTTAGCTTTCCGAAGCAGACTGCAAGAGCGAGCGTGAGTATATTGTACATACGGACCAGTTTCCCCTTCAAAGCTTAGCGACTCTTCTGGATTGAAGATCATATCTCTTACTGCATCGGTTTTAAGCATATAAAATTTCAAGGCGCCCAGAGCAATAAACTCCCCCCGTTGTTTAATTTCTTTCTCAGAGAGATTTTCGTGGCGCTTTCTCACTTCTCCTGCCGCCAAGGTAGAAAGTTCGTCCATAATATCATCCGCATCAACTACGGTTCCTTCTCTAGATTTCATCTTTCCGGTAGGCAGATTTACCATCCCATAACTTAAATGATACAAGTTTTTAGCATAAGTTCTTCCCAAAAGCTCTAACACCTTAATCAATTGCCGGAAATGCAAGTTCTGCTCTGATGCCACTACATACATCAACTTATCAAACTTAAAATCCTGTTGGCGCAATT
Organism: Candidatus Woesearchaeota archaeon; assembly: GCA_043797205.1. Classification (GTDB taxonomy): domain Archaea; phylum Nanobdellota; class Nanobdellia; order Woesearchaeales; family GW2011-AR9; genus JACRPH01. The sequence goes on along the minus strand of JAZDQB010000014.1, from coordinate 25,020 downwards.
CTGCTAAATATAAGTCTTGAGTGAAGTAAATGGAAGTTCCATCCGCTCGCAGTACTGCTTTCTTGCCCAGACCGTACTGCTCTAAGTCTACCATTACTGCTCCGGTCTCGTCTTTCTCAAAGATCCCTTTCTGCAATCCTTCCTGAGCGATTTCTTTTCCGTGCAGATAAAATTGCGATTCAAAATATTCTTTCTCGAATTTTATTCCAAAGCGTTGATATGTTTCTTTAAACCCATTAAGCACCCAGGTATTCATCTTCTTCCACAGAGTCAGAACTTTTTGGTTTCCTTGCTCCCACTGCACTAACATTTGCTGCGCTTCTTCTTCTAGTCCCGGCAAGTCTTTGGCTTTTTGAGCGAAGATAACATAATAATCTCCTACAAAATGGTCAGTTTTTTTATCTGGCTGCTTCTTATTTCCCCAGCGCTCATAAGCTAACATAGATTTACAGATGTGCACTCCGCGGTCGTTCACGATTTCTACCGGATGCACTTTATTTCCTTGAAAATCCAAAATCTTAGCCATGGCATCACCCAGAGACATATTTCGGACATGACCTAAATGTAAAGGCTTATTGGTATTCGGACTGCAGAATTCTACTACCATATTTTGGTTTTCTGTTCCCTGCCCATATTTCTTCTTCTCTTTCTTAATTTTAGTGAGAGTTTCTTCTGCCCACACCGCTTTGTTCAAGAAGAAATTCAGATAGGGACCGGCTACTTCTACTCTTTCAATAAATTTGGGCAGTTTTAATTTCACTTTCAGCTTTTCCGCCGCTTCTTTAGGATTACCGCCTACTTTAAAGCAGGGGAAAGCAAAATCTCCCAACTTCGGATCCGGAGGAACTAGAATCAGATTATTAAAATCTTCTTCTTTCCATTTTAATTCCTTGGAAAGAAGTTTAACCAGCTCTTGTTTGAAGTCCATAATTAAGAGGAGTATCTGCCTATTTATATAAATAACGGTAAGAATTGGGCAGATAGTATTTGTTTAGCATCCTCAGGTCGAAATCCATGTGATTACAGAAACTAGTGCGTTGCGAGGGGATGCTCCATACGGGAACGCAGCACTTGCCGGTTCACATCAAGGATTTCGAAGATGCTAAACAAATACAACAAACCTATTTCAAAATAATCGCATTTCCTCTTCCTTTCTTGATCTTCTCAATCTTTCCTTTATGCTCCAATTCAGTTAAAATTAAACTGATTTTAGATTCAGAAAGATGGAGCATTTCTTTACGCAACTCTTTCTGATGGATTCTCCCACCCTGTTTCTTAATAATGGCAATGGTTTCTTCTAAATATCCCGGCTCGGCCGCCAATTCTTCTTTCAGTTCAGAAACAGATTTCTGTTCCGCTTCTTTTAGATAAACCTTTCTTTTCTTAAATAAGAAATAAACGATTACTGCTATAATTAAAACTACCAAGACAACTATTCCGATAATCCAATACCAGTTAGTATTATTTTCTAGAACATTCTCACTCACTATGGTCAGATTGGCATATTCATCAGCAGTATCCTCTTCTCCTAAACTAGGGATTAGAAAAATATCTCGAACATAATCTCCTTCTTGCACGATTTCTATTTCGTCATTGGAAACAAAATTGGAAGTATAAGCATGAAGAAGGTATTTTCCGAGAGGAAGATTAAAAACATAAGTTCCATCAATAGCTAACATCTTCTGCAGAGGAATACTGTTTACTTCTACCAGCACATTCTTTTCTAAATCTAAATTAGAATTGTAGATGCTGCCTTTTAAGGTGGCGGCTAAAGCTAAGCTTAGACAAATTAAAAATAATACTGACCACAGCAAAAATTTCTTCATATCTCATTAATAACTTTGGGGGTATAAAAAGATATCGTTAAGTAAAAGAGGGGGATTTTTCCTTATTTTGGTAAGGAAAGGCCATTTTTATTGTTTTTATGGTTAAAAGAAGAGGATAAAGCTTAGTAAAGTGTTAAAAGGCGGTTATTCTTCCCAATGAAAGAACTATCAAAAGTATCTTTAAAAAGTAACTCTCCCACTAAGAATACTGGAAAAGCAATTAATAATTAAAATAGTGAGGTAACAACCATGACAACAAAAACCGGATGGAAAGTACTGGCCTTGATGATCTTGGCCATATTTACTATAAGTGTAATTCCTTTGGCTTGGGCTGAAGAAGGAGATGTAAATACACCAAAAGGAGAAAAGCAAGGATTAAGTAAAGAATTGAAAGAGAAGTTAGAACAAAAGAAAGCACAGATAAAGGAAAAAAACCAAGAAATTCGCGCTAACCAAGTGGAATGGGTCAAAGAGAAGAGTGATAAGATAAAAGAACAATATGAAGCTAAGAAACAAGAATTAGAGCAGTTAAAAGAGAAGCAATCCGCCTGCGGCAGTAAGGATAAGAAGAATACTACTGACTGCCAAGATAAAAAGTTGGAACTGAAGAAAGGAGTTAAACAACATCTGTTAAAAACCATAGATTTGATTGACGACTCCTATCTTCGCATGACCCAGAAGATTAGCGCATCGACGGGGTTAACGGCAGAGCAAAAGCAAACCCTATTGAATCAGGTTGCGACTCTGGAACAAACTTTAATCGATCAGAAAGCTAAAGTGGAAGCCCTGGCTGACAACGCTACTAATGCTGAATTTAAAGATACCATTAAAGAACTGAAAAATGTTTGGCAAGATACCCGCAAGATGCAGCATCGCTTGATGGCCAGCTTAATCAATGCTCGAATGGAAAACATTGTTGAGAAGCACGACGAGTTTTATATTACTCTAACTGCTAAGATTGAGCAATTGAAACAAAAAGGCGTGGATACTTTAGAATTAGAAGCTTTGGCGGAGAAATTCAAGCAGCAGACGGAACAATTAAAAGCTGACCAGACTGCAGCAACGGATGCCTGGATTGCGGCTATCGATAAGGACAAACTAGATGCAGCTAAAGAACTTACTGACAAAGTCAAAGAAGATTTGAAACAAACCCGAGAAACTTTACGCGAGTTTCTGGAGAAGTTCAAAGAGCTGAATAAGGAAGCTAAATCCAAACCGGTGGAAGCAGCTACTGAAACTACTACTGCTAGTGCTTAGGTGAATGAAAATGAGAAAAATACTTTCCTTAACGTTATTGGTAGTGATGGTCGCTGCTCTGTTAGTAGTAGGATGCCAGAAGAGTACTCCTGCTCCAACTACTTCAGTAGCCGGAGAAGCAGCTGCCGCCAGTGAAGAACAGCAGATTTCCAGCAGTTTGGACGACTTGAATGACTTGGATAGTTTAGACCAAGACTTAAGTTCTGATCTGAATGAGTTGGATAATCTGACGTTGGAATAAGGTTTTTTATTTTTTTGTTATTTATTTTGTGTTTTATATTTAGGGTGTTGTCTTTCAAATATTTTCAAGCGGGGGTTTTTTTGATAAAACAAGTCAGACGTGTAATATTCTTTACCTCTTTTATCAATTTCTGAAAATTTAATGCCCAGTTTGATGTAAATTTCATGAGCAATCTTTAGCCAATGATTCGCCCTCTCTTTTGCTTCCGTTTCAAATTCTTCATCCTTTATATCTTTCATCTCTGATAATCGCACTAATTCATAAATCCCCCTTGTTGAATGCAAAACTAAATTTCTTGCTTTTTTGAATTCTCTAATTTTATTAACAAATTCTTCATCGACGACTGTTTTGGATTTAAGTATTTCCAATATCATCATGCCATCAAAATTAACACGGCTTCTCAAATAATGTATTTCATTTATCAAATCTTGACATTTATTCTCTCCGTACATATATCTTAATAAAGATTCTATTTCGGAGTCTATCCACGAATCAGCTGATGCAAATGCTTCTTTGTAATTTTCCTCTTTAGCAGGTTTATCTACAGACTCTCTCCAGTCCAAACTATAAAACAAAGAACCCCCTTCTTTTTCCACTTTAATCATATTTTATCTTAAACCAGCCATTTATTTAAATCTTCTTTTGAGGAATTATTCACTAATTTCCCAAATGGTTTTACTTTCAACATAAACTCTTGAAGATTCATTTTTTTAATTTCGCTTTCCCATAATCTTAATACATTAAATCCTTTTTCAATAAGCTCTTTTGTTCGGATAAAATCTAATTCTTTTGTAGCTATTTGAGGTTTATTCAACGTTTTAAATCGAGAATTGCTTATGTTCCCGTGCCAATAATCTCCATCCACCTCTATTATAAGATTCATTGAAGGGATGAAAATATCGCACTGATAACTATGTTCAATTTTAGTGATAAGTTTATGCGCCAAAAAAATTATACCTAATTGTTTTAAGAAATGTTGGATCTTGATTTCGGGCAAAGAATCTTTTAAGGGGAATACTTGTTTTGCTCTTCTTTCTTTTGCCAGTTTCTGATATTCTGGCTTACTCCAAATGGCACTTAATTTTCTCTTAGTTTCTTCAGAAGAACGTTTTCCCGTTTTTGCTAAACTTTGTTTTATTTTAGTTTCTTCAGAAACTTTATAAGAATTGTTTTTTCTCCTAGTTTCCACTATCTTTTTTCCAAATTCTTCGGGAAAATGTCTTCCGAGGTTTATTTTATGCCCTTTTTGAAATGCAGATTTGGAATAAGTATATTTCCGGTTAGGATATTTTATCCCTAAGTGAGATAAGGATTGTTTTCTTCTAGTTTCTTCAGAGGGATGTTTTCCTTTATTCACGGGAACGTTTCCTTTCTTAAACACCATATCCAAACTAATAATTCCAAAGCTTAAAAATTTATCCTTAAAGAAATTAAACTCCCTACTTCCCCCGAAACATCTGCTCAATCTCTTTAGAAGTTGTAGCCTGTTCCGGCTTCTTATTCTCTCGGAACTGCAGAAAGCGTGGAAATCTTAAAGCCAATCCTGAAGCGCAAGTGTGAAAGGTACTTTTAGTGATTTCTGCGCCTTTTACTTCTATCACTATCTTCGGTTCGAACCACAAATCTGCTTCCATCTCTCTTTTTACTTTTAATCTTGCAGCCTTATGCGTCAGCTTATACTTCTCCAACAATTTAGGAAATTGTTCTAACAACTCATCCGTCAATCCACTGCCCATCTTGCACAAAGTCTCAAAGGTATCCTCTTTCTGATTATAAGCCGCACAAAGTAATGCTCCATAAGTGCCAGAACGTTTTCCTTTGCCGTGATATGCTCCCACTACCACCAAATCAAAAGTATCGGCCATTTCTGCCGCATACTCTTTTTTCCATTTGATCCAATTCCATCCTCGCGTTCCGGCTTGATATTCTGAATCTTCCGCCCGAGATTTGACGATCACCCCTTCATAACCGGCATCGAGCATCTCGCGGAAAAAATCATTCAATTCTTCGATATCGGAAGTGATAATCTTTTCTGTAGGAACAATAAATTCGTTCTTCTTGATGAGCTTAGCCAGCTGCTCCGAACGCTTATAGTACGGCTGATGCAGGAAAGATTTTCCGTCTAAGTAAAGCAAGTCAAACACTTTCAGATGTACTGGAACAGATTTTACGTACTCTTCAATATCCATCTTACGCTTTCTCTGCATTAAAGTTTGAAACGGCAAAGGGTGACCTTTCTTATCGATGGCTAATACCTCTCCTTCTAACACCCACTCTTCTGCAGCGATATACTTCTCTAAATATTTCACTAAATCGGGAAATTGATTGGTGATGTTTTCCAAACGGCGGGAAAATAAAACAATTTTTCCTTTTTTGTTCTTATGCGCCTGTACTCTTTCTCCGTCATACTTGGCTTCTATCGTCCAAGGTGGAGTGATTTTGTCTGGAAGTTGTTCTAAATCTTCTACGCGCTGAGCTAACATCATCTTTATCGGTCGGCCTACATGCACATCAATCTTTTCAATCGCTTTTATTCCTCCTTTAGCTAAGGTTTCAGCAATCAATCCTAAGTCTGGACAGATATTGTACGCTTTCTCCAATTTTTCTTTAGCATCTTTATCTCCGGTAAAAGTGATGGATAAAGCATCCAGCACCGTCATATCTCCTACCCCCATTCTTAAAGTGCCGAGGGCGATTCGAGCAATATATTTTGCCCCCAGGGGAGAAGATTTTTGCAACAAAGAAGCTAAGAGGTTTTGTTTTTGGTCTTGGGAACCAGAACCGCCTGATTCTCCAATCTTATGTAAAGTAGCAAACAATTCTTTTACGGTGAGTTTTCCTAACGGAACTAAAGTAATTGGTTTCTTCTGCAAGATTTTTTCTGCGGTCAAGCCTACATCTCCCGTTTCCTGCATGAATTTCTGCACTTTAAAATTGTCTGCAGCACCGGCTACGGCGATAGCTTTCAGCACGGACTTTTCCGCCATTCCGAGAACTACATTTTCGTAATCGGAAGCGATTTGACCTAAAGTAAGATAAGAAATTACCGCAATATCCTCCGCAGGAACAGATTTGAAGAATTTGGCCAGGATTTCGCGCATAGCATTGCCGGAAGCAGTCTTTTCCAACTCTTCATACAGTTCAGCCAGCTTTTGAAAGTCCATGTTTATTCCTCTTAAATATTATATTGTTTATAAGTTAATTTGTTAATTTCTTTTGAAATAAAATCTTCTATTTCCGTTTCCGAACCAATTTTAACCATTTTGTCGGAGCCGCCAAAATGGTCTTTTATATTAATATAAGAATTCTTACAAGCTTCCTTTGCTTTTTCTATTACTCCTAAGAATTTACGCCATTCTATATATCCCTGCTTGAATTTGTTCTTCATATTAAATCACTAAGCCGTTTTTCTATATCTTCCTTAGATGGCAAATACTTCATCAGCTCTTTGGGTAGTAAAGAGGTTATTTTATACGTAGCAACACCTATTGGCTTCTTGGCATCACGCAAAGCATATTCCACTGTTGTCCTCCTCTTTTCTTTACAAATAATAATACCTATGGAAGCATTCTCCTCCTCCAGCTTCATCCGGCTGTCCAAAGCTGAAAGATAGAACTGCATTTTTCCAGCATACTCTGGCTTGAACTTGCCTATTTTTAATTCAATTGCGACCAGACTTCTTAATTTTCGATGATATAACAGCAAATCAATAAAATATTCCTCATCATCTACTTCTATCCGATATTGGCTTCCAATAAAACAAAAATAATCTCCCATTTCCGATAAGAAACTCTTTATTTTATCAACCAGCGCATTTTCCATCTCTTTTTCAGAATGTTCTTCTCCCAGTTCCAGAAAATCAAAAATGTACTCATCTTTTACGGCTAATTTAGCTTGGTTCTGATATTTAATTGGGACTGTCTGATCAAAGTTAGTTTGGTTAAGAAGATATTTTTCATAAGATTTATTCTCCATTTGGTGGATTAAAACATTTTTTGTCCAGCCAAATTTTCGAGTAATTTTAATATAAAATTCTCTCTCTAGGGCATCTTTACATTTTTCCATTATAATGATGTTTTTCACCCAACTTATTTCTCGCACCAGTGGTGCGAGTTTTTCATTATCTTTATAGTTTAGATAAAAATTCCTCATTCTCCAAAGATTTGCTGAGGAAAACCCTTTTATTTCAGGATATTCTATCTGTAAATCTTTAGCTAACGTTTCTACAATAGCTTTGCCCCAATCCTGTTTTTCAACAATTTTCTTGCCAATATCCCAATATAAATTAATTAATTCCTGATTTACTACCTTTAGTGCAGAATACTGAGCATTTCTGATTCTTTGCTTGATTTCAATAAGAAATTGCTGGTAATCGTTTGACGGACGGTTGAAGAGTTTCATTTCAAGCTCTCCTCAATTAATCTCTTCAATTCCTCTTTTGCCTTATTCTTATCCAGCATTAATCCACCCTGATACCAATTAAATATCCCTTAATCCCTTATAAATCTTCTGCCGGTTTGGCACAATCCAAAAAGGGAGTGATGGTGGGCCGTTTGCTCGGAAAATTTATCGCAACTAAAGTATTTTGGTAAATTTTAACCTAATTTTCAATTAAAATTCGTTCAGCCTCGCAAACATCTTGGCCTTGCCATCACTCACAAAAAATAGTGCCGCCGATTTTGAGCCAAGAATAATGAGTTATCTCTCCCTTAATCCCTGCTGAATCTCCCACAAGCGGCGATAAAGACCTTTCTTCAACTTCAACAACTGTTGATGTGTGCCCATTTCTACTACTTTTCCTTGGTCTAACACTACAATCAAATCCGCATTCATAATAGTAGATAAGCGATGAGCGATCATGATTGTAGTTCTATTTAGCATCAACACGTCCAAATCTTTCTGAATCTCCCGTTCCGTCTCCGAATCTAAAGAAGAAGTAGCTTCGTCCAGCACTAAAATCTTTTTATTGGCCAGTAAAGCGCGAGCAATAGAGATTCTCTGCTTCTCTCCCCCCGATAATTTAACTCCTCTTTCTCCGATTTCCGTTTTCTCTTTTTGAGGCAAACGATTAATCAAGGTATCAAGTCTAGCCATTTTAATCGCCTTCCACACTTCTTTCTCCGAAGCTTTAGGATGAGCATAAGCGACATTAAAATAAATAGTATTATTGAACAACAATGGTTCCTGCGGAACGATACTCATGCTATCACGCAAGGATTCTTGTGTAACATGACTAATATCCTGTCCATCAATCTTTATCTCTCCGGAATTTAAGTCGAACAGACGATATAATAGTTTGACAATGGTAGTCTTACCGCTGCCGGAAGGTCCCACGATCGCTACTTTGGTATTTTGGTGGATGAAAAGACTAAAGTTGCGGATTAGCACATCCTGATCTAACCTTTTTTTGATCCACCCCCGAGGATAAGAGAAACAAACATCGTTAAATTCAATTTCTCCGCTTCCCACTTTTAATCCAGGAGCCTTCTCTACATCTTTTACTTCATTCTCCTCTTTGAACATAGCAAATAAATCGCTCACGTCCACGCTGCTACGTATAAAATTACGATACCCATGCATCAAGCTGAATAATTGTGGGATTAAAGTAAGTACAGCCGTGTAAATCAAAGTAATATCTCCTAAACCAATCTTTCCCGCTCGGAAACTGGAAAAACTTAGATAAAAGATGGCTACAAATCCAAAAGCAAAGATTATAGCTTCCAAAGCGAAATACCAGGAAAAATAATCCCAAAAATGCCGGCGCGCATCTTTTAATTTCTGTGAAAGCCGGCTGAAATAATTATGCGTCAATTCTTCTTTAGCAAAATATTTCACCGTCTCGATGTTGATAAAAACATCGCTAAGATTATGTTTAAGTTCATCTTCGCTGTCGTTAGCTTGATCCTGCGAAACTCTTTGCAAACTGGTAGCAATGATTCCCATCAGCACAAACACCACGCACATAATCATCAAAGCAATAGCTGTAGGAATATCCAGATAAAACACCACTCCAAAAGATAAAATTAAACGAAAAATGGAAGGAGCAAAATTAAAAATAACTGCATCAGTAAAACTTTCCACCTTGCTTACTCCGCGAGTAAATTTAGAGATTAACGAGCCGGTTCTTTTATTAATATGAAAACGGTAAGACAAATTAATGATGTGCCAAAAAGATTTATTTTCAATATCGTTCATTACCTTGGATTCCAAGCGATTAATGAATTTAAAAGTAAAGAACCAAATCACTGCTCCCACTAATTTTACTCCTAAGTACACTCCCAGAGCGATTAACACTACTGAACTAAAAGTAGTTATATCTATTTGTCCTTTATTGAATAAGGTGGCTTTATCAATCAAATACTTGAATAGGAAATTATCAAAGAAGTGCACTAACTCGTTAAGAAACATCATAAAAATTATTCCATAGAACAACCAGCGATATTTTCTAACAAAACTCCAAAATACTTTCAGCGTATACTTCAAGTCCACTTTTTGTTTAGAACACCTTCTATCGCTGTGCATAGTTAACAGAAAGCCACAAAATTTATAAAACTTGTTCTCTGGGATATAGATTAGAGATTAAGAATACCAAATGATCACTTCTCAACAGATGAAAGAACTGGAACTTTTCGCTTTAAGTAAAGATATTTCTCTAGCTAAAATGATGGAAAATGCCGGACGTGGAGCGTATAAAGAAACGATTAAAAGGTTTGATTTGAGTGGAAAAAGAATCGTACTCTTTTGCGGCCCAGGCAATAATGGTGGAGACGGATTAGTGGCAGCACGTTATTTCCATGAGAACAATCATCCTGTAATCATCTTCCTGTTCGGAGACAAAGATAACCTTAGCGAAGAATCCTTGGACAATTATAATCGCATCAAGAAAGAAGTAAATATCATTTGCATTCATAGTAAAGAAGAAATGGGAAAATTTAAACTGCAAAAACATTTGGAGTTTGTGTTAGTGGACGCTCTGTTGGGAATTGGAATTAAAGGAATAGTAAGAGAACCGCTTAGTTCTGCTATTGATATGTACAATTCTATCCCTGGACAAAAAGTTTCCGTAGATGTTCCTTCTGGTATGAATGCGGATACGGGAGAAGTAGCCGAGAAGTGCTGTGAGAGCGATTTGATTGTTACCTTTCACGATTTAAAAGTGGGCTTAGAGAAGATGCAGAAGAAATGTGTGGTTGTGGATGTGGGAATACCGAAGAAGTGAGATTGGAAGGTATAAAATCAATGATTAAAGAAAAAAAGGAGCTTCGCCCGGAATTCATTCAAAAGATGGAAGAGATCAAGAAACAGAAAAGCATCAAAGTGGATAATTTTGCTAAAAGATACGGATTAAAAGCTTAAGAGAACTGGAGACCTACACCAGAATAATCCTATCTCGCCAGAAACAACTTCACATTCTCTACTTTTGGAAGTGATTCCAATTCTTTTACCAATCGTTTAATCTCACTCCCTTTTCCGAATAAGATAAATACATTTAGACAACTTTCCTCAGAGATACACTGGTGAATTCTGGTCTTAATCAAACTGTTGTATTCATGTTCTACTTGATGCAAGACATTTTTACTATGTTCCGGAACAATTACAGAAAGAGTAGCATGAAAGTTATCATTCTTGTCCAACAGAACATCTTTTTCCGTATCAGAAATAAAAGAGCGAATAGCCGAGCGAACAACTTCGCTTCTACCAGAATAACCTTGCTTTTTTTGTATATAATTAATGTCTTCTACGATTTTTTCATTTAAAGATAAGCTGATGATCGGCATCTTAAATCCTCATTATGGTTATTAACATTCATCCTTAAAAATTAATAAAGTTATTAAACTTTTCTAAAAAAGTTAGTAAAGTATTTAAAGTAAAGGACATTTAATCAAAAATAACAGTTGAGGTTATTAAGAATGTATTCCATCATCCTTTACACTTTTGCTAGTGTCATTATCGTCTCCTTGATGTCTTTAGTAGGAGTAATATCCTTATTATTTAAGCAAGAAAAGTTGGATCGATTCTTATTATTATTAGTGAGCTTATCTGCTGGATCGCTATTAGGAGGAGCATTCTTGCATCTTCTTCCCGAAGCTATCGAAGAAAAAGGGTTTACTACCACTACTGCTCTAGCCATTATTGGTGGAATTTTGTTGTTTTTCCTTGTGGAAAAATTTGTGCATTGGCGTCATTGTCATCATGCTACTCATGAAGGACATCCCCATCATCTCGCTACGATGAACCTTATTGGTGATGGTGTGCACAATCTCATGGACGGAATTATTATCGCTACCAGTTACTTGGTCAGTATTCCTACTGGAATCGCTACCACTATTGCTGTAGTTCTGCATGAAGTTCCTCAAGAGATTGGCGACTTTGGAGTATTATTGTATTCCGGATGGTCAAAAGGTAAGGCCTTGTTAATGAATTTTCTTTCCGCTTTGATTGCCGTAATCGGAGCGGTCATCGGTTTAGTATGGGGCAGTTATTCCCAAAATTTTATCTCTTTAATCATTCCTTTCGCTATTGGCGGATTTATTTATATCGCTAGTTCAGATTTAATTCCAGAATTACATCGAGAATGTAATACCAAAGAAACCTTCTGGCAGAAATCCATCTGGCCCTTTTTGTTCATGCTGCTGGGAATCGGATTGATGCTAGCGATGACCTTATTGGAATAGAATTAAATAATAATTTTAAGAATAAGTAATTTTAACTAATTATAGGGTCAAATAATTCGCTGCCCACAACATGCCCCGATCACAGGTGTAGAAAGGAGTCTTAAAAGGCTTTACTTCCATTTTTTCTCCTTCTCCCACCACTGTCAATACTTCCGGATAACTCAAATATTTTTCAATCAGCTGCGTATACTTCTTTTCATACTCTTCAGCCATCCATTTGTCCAGTTTCTGCATCAGTTTGATGTACAATGGACCCATATGCGTCCAAATAGTATTGGATTCGTAATTGCGTAAGAAATATTCTTGCATGATGAACCTTACTCCCTGACGATTGGCGGTATACTTTAACGGCAATGGCTTATCCAGTCCGGCTACTTGAATCATGTTCAACACCGAACGCAATTTATCTTCATCCGTAACTACGCCCAACACGAATGGAAAAATGTTGGCATCTCCGGCCACATATTCTTGTTTAGTTAAGTCGTCGTAAAAATAAGTTCCGTTCCAGAAGTTCTTCTCAATCAGTTTAGGATAATTGTAATCTTTAAACGGATTCAGTAATCCAGTCATCCCTTGTAAATCTTTAGCCAGTAAAGCAATCATACAATTATCATAACAAGAGCTTTGCCGCACAGAAAAATCCTTCATGGAAGAAGCATGAACATTTTGTTTTACTAATCCGGTCTGAGCATTGACCACCTCATCAAACAGCTGCTGAATCTGCTGATTCAGAAAATCGCGATAGTTTCCGAAATAAAAATGTGAGATCTTGATACTATGAATCAGCCAGGGAATGGAATCTACGGCCCGATTGGGAAAATCAAACGGTTTGCCTTTCGGAGTGATAGTAGTAGTAATCTTTTCTGCTTCCAGAAAGCGGTTTAAAGCGTATTTTAAAGTTTGTTTAACTTCCGCTTCATAGCCTAATTTAATTAAAGAAGCAGTGCACCAGCCGAAATCTCGCGTCCAGAATTGCGCAAAGTTATTGGTAGAAGCCTGAAAATACTGCCCGTTCCAGCAGTCTTTCACAATCTTGCGGCAGATCTGCTGGGCATTCCCAGCATACTCGTTAGGTTTAATCCTATTCTTCCAGCTGGTCAAGAAGATCCTGCTGCCTTGAGTGAGATATTCGGTAATTCCAGCCATAATTATACCTCGGAATTGCTGGTTTAAATATTTATTGGAAGCGCAGACTTTATATATCAAAAGAGGTCTTCTTGGGATATGAAACTAGTGGTGATAGGATTTGCGGCGATATTCTTAATTCTGATAGGAGTTTTTTCTTTAGTTTTTGTTAATCCTACCGGAATGGCTTTTAGGCCGGCTATTCCTACTAACAGCATCAAAATTCTTCCCGCTTGGGACGAATCTAAATGTGTGGATTCGGATAATGGGATTATCTTAGACAAAGCGGGAACTACTCGCGGTATGTTCAACGGAAAATTTGCCGTTAAGTCGGATTATTGCATTGATTCCAGCCAGGTCATGGAATTCTATTGCAGCAGGAATAAAAATATTCTTAGCCTCTCTAAAAATTGCCCTGCTGGTTTTTCTTGTGAAAATTCCCGCTGCGCACCAGAGAAGTATATCGTAGCAGTAAAAGAAGGATCAAATTTTTCTAAAGTAGCAGAAGTCTTTACAGCAGGTAAGAAAGCTCAATTGATTAAGTATATTGATTTGAACGATTTATTGAACAAATTAAAATCAAACAAACCAAAATATCTTGCGATGGTAGCTGCTCCAGAAGAGTTAAATCCAGATTTCCTGTTCAATTTGGATCATAAATTAAGAGAAATTGATTCGGATATTTTTCTGGACGTTGCTTATGGAGTTATTACTTCCTTTAATGAAGCTGACGCTTACGAATATGTTAACCGAATTCTTGCCTACAAAACCCCCGAAGATTTCTCTATCTATATGCCACTTCGAAAAAATGAATTGCTAAATAAATTTAGTGGTACTTCTTTAAATATTAAGGTAGGATGTATAAATACGGATGTTGGTTTTGCTAGTTATACCTGTGAGGAAGTAGGTGTCGAGGAACACACCATGGATAAAGTGATTCAGTATAGTCAAGACAACCAAGTTTTATGGTTTAATGTTCATGGTCAGCCCGACAAAATGTTTTTTTCAGGAAATGAATATATCAAAGGAAACTTAAGCGGAGCTATCGGGATGAAAGACGACGGAGAAGCAATTAATTGCAGTTGTAAAAATGAATTTATCGGAATATTCAAACCAGAAGAGTATGATGTCGAGGAAGAAAAGTGTTTTCAGGAGGGAGGAAACAATACTAATGGTGGATTCGGTTGCACGAGCGGGACATTCTACCAAGAAATACCTTTCAAGACTAATGCCGCATTGTTGATAGCTGATTCTTGTATTACGATTAGAATTAATGGAGTACCGAACAACAAGGAACCCCTTTTTAATTCGATCCTCTCGACAGGAGAAGATTATGAAATTAAAGGAGAAATTAACACCTCCATCGCCTTATCCTACCTTAAGTCGGGAGCATTATCTTATATCGGGGAAGGAGTTATTGCTTCTAGTAGTTTCTTCCCCGAAAACGAACTTATTTCTGAATCTCTGCTTCATTCAGAGAGTATAGGAATTGCTTTAAAGGAATATAAAAATAAATATTCTCTTATTGATTCATTAATAACGGATCCATTCACCAAGAAATATGTTGATATTCAAATGAGTTATTGGGTGTTGTTTGGCGATCCTGCCCTCAAAGTTTCTAAAAAGAAAGAAGAGGTTAATACTTGCATCAAGAAGATAGTCCCTTCTTTAAAAAATAACACTTACCTCTACGATGTTACGATTATGTTTAACTCTACTACGGAGAACAATAATTTTGTAATAATTAGTTCTTATGATAGTGTAAATCATTTCCTTAATTCAGGGAGTGCTTGCCTAGTTAAAATTCCTCGCACGATGAACCAAAACATTAAGATAAGTAACTTTTTGAATATTTATGGTAGCGATCCCCTCACTAACAATAACTTCCACTGGAATGACGGAGAATTTGAATGGATTGTTTTTCCAGGACTTATCCCTCCCTATCAGGATTACGCTTTTCAAGTAGAAATTAGCTAATTTTTTAAATGGAGATTCATTTTACAGCTTATGCCCATAAAATTCACCTTAGGGAAATGCAAGACTCGAGCAGCTTATTCGGCTAAATTGCAGCAGAAAGGAAAGCTGGACCTGCTCAAGATTCGTAAGAGATATGAAACTATTCTGGAGACACCCATTCTTTTGGTAATTAAAGTAAATGGAATTGAAATCGTAGTACACTCGCACGGAGAACTGATGTTCAAAGAATGTGAAGATGTAGTGTTTATGGAAAGAACTTCTAAAGAGATTTATGAATCAGCTTTGATTAAATGGTAGAACTAAGTAAACGAAGTTTGAGAATACCACACTAATTTTAAATATTGACTTGGAATTAAATTAGTAGGAGATATAATCCTTGATAATCTTATCTTCGTCTGTTTTAACCAGGTATATCTTATGAGGAAAACCTTTTTGACCATACAAGACTTCCGCAGTAAAACCAAAGGGGAAATCAGATAATACTTTATTGAAGTTATGATTATATCTTTCCCTATTCGAAGAGATAGTTCTTTCTACTTCTTGATTTAATTCATCGGATAAATTGGGATTATAAAACAATCTTTTTTCGTGATCAATAGTTCCAATATATCCTCCAAAAATACCGCCTTTCTTAAGTACTCGAACACATTCTCCTAAAGCACTAATTGGATTAATCATGTAACAAAATGTCTGATGTGTTAATATAATATCAAAGAAATTATCCCATTCTTGAGGCATAATCTCCGCTGGACAGATTAAATAATTTATATCTTCCAAATGAGGGTGTTCCATCACACTAATTCCATAACATTCTATCGCTAATCCATATTTACTTTTCAATTCAGAAAAAACAAATGCATCTCCACAACCAACATCCAAGATACGCAAAGGTTTCTTTCGTAATGAGATTTCATGGTGGATATCAAACGCATCGTATTTGTCCGCACCCCTTTTCCATGTTTTCTCGGAGTAACGTGCAGTTTCCCCCATAACTCTTCTAATCAGCTCTGTTTCCATAGTTGAAGATCTTTCTCCTAATAATTTGACCATTAATTCAGGAGAATTATCTTTCCAACCCTTAACAGTTAATAAATTGTTTATAAACATAATTAGTCCTCTCCACATTGAATAAGTTATCGTGATAATCTATAATATTAATACTACAATTATCCATTTTTAAGGTATTATAAGAAACATATTCATCTAAACCACTAGCATGTCCGACCATTACTTTAATAGGTCCACCATGAGAAACTATCAGAATTGAATCATGATCGCAATGACTACCAATTATCTCTTTAAATTTTATTATCACTCTATTAGTCATATCTAAAATGGATTCTCCCTCAGGAGGTTGGTACTTATTACCCATAATTTTCCATTCTTCTTTTAAGCAGGGGTTATTTCTACGAACTTCTGACCAAAGACGGGTTTCCCACTCTCCAAAATTTCTTTCATTAAGTTCGGCATAAGTTCTGATAGGCATTTTACCATTAGAAATGATCTGGGCAGTGGTAATGGCTCTTTTTAGACCGGAAGAATAGACATAATCAAATCTATTCTCTCTAAAAAACATCGCACATTCTTCAGCTTGTGTTATTCCCAAGGTATTTAAAGGAACATCTGTCTTTCCTTGTATTCTCATCTCCAGATTCCAATCTGTTTCACCATGTCGGACAAGATAGATTCTCATTTTCCTAAACCCCGAGATTTCATCCAAGTTTGGAAATCATCTTCATTAGAGATTCTTAAATAACTCATCATTTCCTGTTTATTCATGCGATGACCATCAAAAGTTCTATTCAAATTCCAATTACCATCTTCATGATACTCATTTAGCAGCTGGTAGGGTATAATAAAAAAACTTTCATCCGAAGTAAATTTGGCATAATGAAAGCTGGTGTCCTTTCTTCTGAGTGAAGGACGTATCCGAGAAATTTTCTCTAAACCCTGTTCAATACTGCGAAATTTATAATGTCTGCTAATATGTATTTTGGAAGAAATGGTATATTCTATTCCGCTTGGCAAGATGGGAACATGTCCCAATTTGGTCCAGAAATCTATGCCGGGAACGTTAGGGAACAGTTTGTATCTATTACTGTCAAAATAGGAATAATGATTTATCCTTTTAATGGGATCTGGTTCGTTTAATCTATCTTTATCAGTCATCCAGAATTCCATATTGTGAAACTGAACGATATTATATGCCTTACCTATTTCTTCAGATAATGAGCTTCTTAAGGATTCTCCAGGAATTGGAGACTCATAAAATTCATCAACATCTGCCAATAATAACCATTCAAAACCATGTCTCTGGGTAATAAGACCCAGCTCCTTAAGCGATAGTTCACGATCATGCTCTTGAAAAGTAATCTGATTTATATCCACAATTCCCTTTCCCAAGTAACTTTGACAGATATCATAAGTTCTATCAGTAGAACCGTTATCTAAGATAATTGTTGGAAATCCTTGATCAATATACCAACGTAAATTTCTTTCTATAATATCCTCTTCGTTTCGTACAACTCCAATTCTACAGATGTTTACCATTTTTTCTTTTCTAAACGCTCGGCCAATTCTTCAAACCCCGGTTTTCCTAATTCGAACAAAACGGAACTAAAATTGTTGATTCTTCTTCGAATCATTTTTCTCTGTTCTTCTCCCAAATTCTCTTTTAGGTCGGAAAGATAAATTCCCGAAGCCAATGTGCCTAAATGCATCATCGATGCCAAAAAAAGATCTTCAGGAATATCTAAACTTACTAGTGAATCCGTAGGAACTTTAAATATATTTACTCCGGAATATAAGCTAAAATAAGCCAAATCATCACTTGGACGACCAAAAGACACCAATTCTAAGTCAATATGGTAGTCCTGAGTCAATCGAATAACATTAGAAGGAATAAACGAACCGATGGATAGTCGAGTAGGTGTTTTAGCTAACATATCATAACATCTTTGAGCATAATTTCTAAATGATTCTGATAGATTAAACCCACCATTTGCTTCAAGTAACTGTATCCCTTCAAATATCTCTTCCGGTAATCTTCTGAAAGATAAAGTTCCATCATTTACTAAATGTTTAGTTTTTTGATAAGTATCAGAAATCAAGTTTATTGTTTCTAAATAATAATCCACAGGTTGCTTCTCCTCTAATGTTCCTCCATTAAGCTTTTGTATTCCTAATATCCTTTCAGCATCATCTGCAAAAAGGAACGAGGGTATCCTGCATCCGTACTCTCCGAGCATTTTATAAGCGTTAACTTCGTTCTTAAAATCATCTTTATCCCTGAAAGGACGGTGCTTTTTTATAATAAGCTCTCCATTATTGGTATAAACGTGATAGACTTTATTCCTATAACCTCCGAAAATTTCAATAATAGATGTTACTTCCGAACCACAATATTTTTGTACTAACTCGTTAATTAGATTATTTATCATTTTATTAATCTCAAAATATCATTAATGGTTCTTGGATACGGAAGATAAGGGATAGATAAACGATTGCACTCCCTTTTAAGATAATCTCCAATACATCTTATGTTTTGCACATCATTTGAATTGAGTATCCTTGTGACATGAGTTGTTCCTTGAAGCTGTTTCATGTGAGTTTCTAAATCTGGAGCAGATAATACTAGATAAAGATTAACATCAAGATTAGAATAAAGAGAAGGGATTAAGTGGTTTCCCTCTATGATTAGAGAAGTTCCTTCTCTTTTAACTCTATTAATGCAAGCATTAATTGCACCATATATCCTTTCCGATTGATAAACAAAATGGATTATTGGATCATTTGCTCTAAATGTATATTCAAATAGTGATGGTTCTTGTTGCGGTGTCGTTTGAGATCTAATTATTTCTCGTATAAAACCTGTTCCTAAACGATGATCTATCTGTAATTTAGAGCATAAGTCTTGTGCTAAAGTAGTTTTACCTGTTCCCGCAGTTCCACCAATCAAAATTATGGGCTTATCCATGATTATCAACTCCTTTACCCGCTAACCATCCAGTTACAGAAGAATGAAGCAAATCGCCAGAAAGTCCAGCACCATCTCCAGCAAAATATAAATTTTTAACCGAACTCTCTAAACTATCTCCTACCAATACCCTCATACAACGATATTTAATCTCTGGAGCATAGACTAGATTATTCTTATCATTTACTCCAGGGACAAGTCGATCTAATAATTCTAGTCCGCACAATAGATTTTCAACAATGTCTGTGGGATAGAACTCATTTAAATCCATTAAACATACATCAGTTAAAGAAGGGATAACTTTTTCAAAATAAGGCACGCTGGTTTTTCTGCTTCTTAAGTCTCCGATTTTCTGTAATAATATTCTTCCATTCGTTGCTCCAGTTATTTTTTTCGCAAGATTCTTTGCATAGGAATAACTATTCTCTCCTTCAGTGGGAATAACATATGTTGAATTTAATAATGCGAAATTGGTGTTGCTTGAAAAACGGTTGAGGAAAGAATGACCATTTACTCCAACAATATCCGGATACCTCTCATAAACAACAAACCCTTTTGGATTTGTACAAAAAGTTCTTACTTTTCTTTCTTCTCCTAAATGAATAACAAATTTTGGATCATAATTAACATCAACAATGTCTCTATAAACAGATTCAGGGATCTCAACTCTAATTCCAATATCCACTTCATTAAATTTATGTGTAATATTATATTTTTCTGCAAGTTGGATTACCCATTCATGACCGGCTCTCCCGGGGCATAGAATTACTGCATCAAAATGTTCCTGACCAAAAGAAGTAACAATACCATAAGAAGTATTTCCTTCTAATAAAATATCTTCCACTTTTGTCTTAAACCTAAATTGTATACCTTTACTAACTAAATTAAGGAACAAATTATTCATTAGAGTAGGTAAATTGTCACTTCCAATATGCTTTTGTCTTAATGGAATATATCTGATGCCCAGCTCATCAGCTCTTTGCAATAACTTTCTTTCCTCATCCAGATTAACTGAAACTTCTCTAAAAGGCACAGGAGCATGTGATTCATACATACCGTGATAAATCTCATCCATCAAGTGATTTGCTTCAAGATTAGATAAACCCAATTGATTTAAACGTCCACCGACAGTGGGATGAAAATTTAATTTTCCATCTGTAAATCCCCCCGCCCCACCAAGTCCAGACAAGGAATAACAAGGATTACAATGATGGTTCTGGCAATCCTTACAACAATTTCTTTCGCCGATTATTTTTCCTTGGTCGATAACAGTAACATCTAGATTAGAAGAGTTACATGCAAAATAATATGCTGCTCCCAATCCCGCTGGACCTGCACCAATTATTGCTACTTTTCTTTTAGCCATTTTCTATCACCGAACGATAAATTTGTTCAACTTGATCGTATGCTTTAAACATCATCTCTTGATTCCAACTGTTATTATTTCTAGAACTTAAGAAAAGGGCAATATCTTCTACATTACCTAAGTATTTAGTACTTCCAACTAAGATAGAAGCACAATCATCAGTAACGATTCTTCTATACGCGAGACAAAACCTTAAAACGTTTTTAACTGAAGAAGCTGCTACTTTCAAAAACTCATTTCCCTCCACTTTTCTTCTTTCTCCTCTAATTAATAGTTGTTCATCTGAAGAAATAACCTTTCTTAATTTGGTAATATAGTAGTGGGCTCTTTCCAATGCATCCTTTTTTAGTCTAGATTTATCAATGGTATATTCCAATGAAAGTTCAGAAGAGTGATATAAACACCTTTGTTTTCCGGACCGAATCATTTCAAGACCCCATCCAGTAAAAAACTCAAAACTGCTAATTCCGCGCACAGCAGCATTAAATTCACTTAAAGTAAAAGGTTTTATGTCTACTTTGCAGCCAGTATATTGTTTTCCTGCATTTCGCAAGCCACCAAGAATATTTAGTGAGTTAGTATCAATTTTTCCTAAGATATATATTAAATCTACATCAGAAATTCCTTCTACAAAATCATCATTGTTCATGCTTCCAAAAAGAATTATTCCTTTTAGGTTATCCTCTACTAGATCTATAGAATCTCTAACGATCTGTTCAATCCCTTCCTGGATCTTAATTTTACTCATTATTGTTTTTCACCAAAATAGCGAATATTCTTACGATTGGTAAATTGACGTACTCCTTCAGGAGAAAGAATATTACCTACACCACTCATTTTAACGCCATGCCAAGTACAGTAATTATGTGTTCCTGGAAGCATATTAATACAAACAGTACCCACATCGATATTAGCTGCAAGTTTAATCGCTTCATCTAAATTATCCTCCCAGATTGAGGCGTTTAATCCGAATGAAGAATGATTCACATAAATTGCAGCTTCCTGAAGATTCTTTACACGCACAACTGGAAGTAGAGGACCGAATGTTTCTTGATCAACCACTTTCATTTCGGGAGAGGCATTCGTAATTATAGTAGGTGGATAAAGTTGTCCGGATCTCTCTTTTCCTTGATAGGCTATTGATCCACCTAGAGATAGAGCATCTTCTATCTGTGAATCTAGGGTGTTAACTTGCCTTTCTGATTTTAATGGACCAACTATTGTTTCTTCATCCTTTGGATTACCTACTTTATAAGTGATAATTCTCTCTTTTAATAATTCTATATATTTTTCGTACTGGTCTTCTACAACGTAAACTCTCCTTACAGAAGAACATAATTGACCTGCATGTCTTAAAAAGCCCAATAAAATCTGTTCTGTTACTTTTTCTGAATCTTTACAGTGCCCAACAACTAAGGCATCTTTCCCTCCGTTTTCTAGAATCAGCCGTTTCATATTTCCGGCCGCTTCTTGATAAATATTCATGCCTACTCTAACAGAACCAGCAAAAGAAACCATATTTACCTGAGCAGCAGAACTTAAATACCTTCCCATTTTTCCACCCCCATAAACGGTACTAAAAAGTCCTTCCGGTAATCCTAACTTAGAGAAAATTTCTTCGATTTCTTTTCCGATAAATGGAGTTAATTCTGAAGGCTTATAGATAACATTATTTCCGGCAATTAAGGCGGGAATAAAAGTCCAAAAAGGAATCATAAAAGGATGATTCCAAGGCATGACTGCCGCTACAGTACCGACTGGTTGATAAGTGGTATTGTTTAAACGACCATCCTTTAAATTAACTTCTTCATTCCTCAAAAATTCTGGGCATTTGACAGTAAGAAATTTAATCCTATCTATCAGTTTAGTTGTTGAAGATCTGGCCTCACTTATAGGCATTCCTGCTTCTTCAATCAAAACATCAACTATTTGGTTAATGCGTTCTATAATTAAATTAGGTAATTGTTCTAATCGTGAAGATCTCTGTTCAAGTGGCAGCTTACTCCAGAGCGATTGGCTTCTTTTCCCTAAAGCGAATATTTCCTCTAAAGAACTTAACTCGGTCTCGGGTACTTCTCCAATAATCTTCCCAGTGTAGGGATTATAGGATATTAGGGCCATTAATCACTATGAGGTAGCACTAATATTTAAAGATTATGTCATAAAGAGCAAAAATTTAAGAATATCTACTGTTTCGTATAACTATGGAAGAATGTTTCATAGCTATAGTTCCCCCGGAACCTATTTTAACTAATTTAAACAAAATAATGAAAGAGATTTCTGCTTTTTTGGATTCTCATAAGGCACTTACTTTTCCTCCTCACATTACCTTGGTTCATAGATTTAGGACAAATAATTATAAGGAACTGATCTACCAACTGAAAAAATATGGTGAAAGGAATGAGCCGTTTGAAGTCAATTTATTAAAAATTGGCCATTTCGAGGATCCACCTATTATTTTTGTCGATACAAGTGGTTCTGAAAAAGTCCACTTTGAACTTCTGGAATTAGTTAAAAATTTTCGTACCCCTTGGATTAAAGAAACGTTTCTTAAAGGTAAATATGGTGATAAACAGCAAAAGTATGTCCTGGAATACGGAAGCCCTTACATTAAAGAATTCTACAATTCTCATCTGACTATCGCTGGTCCAGATGTTAACGAGAAGAATTTCAAATCTTTGCTGAAGAAGGGCCTCCCAGAGATCTCGGAAAATTTTATGGTTAAGGCTATCTCTATTATTAAAAATAACGAGGGAATCTGGTCTATTGACCAAACTATTAAAATTGGTAAAAAAAAGTAGAAACATTACCCCGGAGTTATTGATCCATGCCAATAAACTTGATAGAAAGAAAATCGTTTTTATAATCTTTCCACATCTTATCCATTATGATTTTCGGGAAAATAGTTTCATCCTTTAATTCTTCTATATTAAAGTATCTTAATTTTTTAATATTAACAAATTTATTAAAAAGAAATGCGCCCCAGGTCAGATTTGAACTGACGGTCTAATGGTTACTTACCGAACTAGGTTCGGGAAGTTCCCGAACGCCAGTGAGGATAACAGCCATTCGCTCTAACCAGACTGAGCCACTGGGGCAGTTGAATTGGATGTTTTAATTGTGTGATATTATATTAAGTTAACTGTGCTATCGAGCAAACCGCAGTTGGCGAAGATGGCACCACGGACGCCAACCGTAATTGGCCGCGGAGGAACCAGACTGAGCCACTGGGGCATAAGCAAATCAAGAGGCAATTTATTTATAAAGATTTCTTCTTTATTCAAGAGTATGGAGATTTCGCCAGGAATAGAAATCATTGGACTTTCGCTGTGGTTCAAAAAAGAGAAAGTTCTAATTCTGAGCGACTTTCATCTGGGATACGAAGAATACCTTCACCAAAAAGGAGTTTTAGTGCCTAAATACCAAGCTCAAGAGATTATTAAAGAGTTAGAAAAAATCTTAAAGAAAGTCCACCCCAAAACCATCATCATCAACGGAGATTTGAAACACGAATTTGGCCGAGTGTTAAGGCAAGAATGGAAAGAAGTATTACAAGTGATAGATTTTCTGCAAAAGAACTGCCAAGAACTTATTCTTATCCGTGGCAACCATGATCTGATTCTAGGACCGATTGCAGAAAAGAGAAATATAAGGGTAGTAAAAGAGTATCTTCTTCAAGACACATTAATTATTCACGGGGATAAACTTATTAAAGAAGACTCCCAAAAAGTAAAGCGAATCATCATTGGACATGAGCATCCCGCCCTCAGCCTGAAAGAGAAAAGCAAAGTAGAAAAATTCAAGTGTTTCCTGAAAGGGAAATGGAAAAAGAAAGAGCTTATTGTTATGCCCAGCTTCAATCCTTTGTTGGAAGGAACCGATATCGCTAAAGAACGTTTATTAAGCCCCTTCTTAACCGACATCTCTAAATTTGAGGTGTGGATTGTGCACCAAGAAGAGGTTCTTAATTTTGGAAAAGTGCAGAATTTGCTCCAGAAGAGTGCGAAAGGTATATAAACTAAAAAAGGATAACTCCACTTATGGCTAGAGGTAAGAAGAGAGGTTCAAAGAGAGAAGTTTTTAAGGTTTCTAATGAGATTTCTAATCGCACCGTGGTGTTAGTTTTAATTTTAGTCATGCTAGTAAGCATCATCAGTTTAGGTATCTACATTGCTACAGTACAAGAAATACAAAATCAAGAAGCTCCTCCAGCTATGATAATCGATTTATCTCAAGAGCCCACTATAAATCAACATCAACCCGTATTAACCAAAACATGAGGTAAATAAAATGGATCAGGTCTCTAACAAAACTATCGTCTCTTTGCTTTTAGTAGCCTTAGTAGTCACGGTGATCGGAACAGTGATGAGCGTAAGTAAAATTACTAGTCCCGAAGGGTCGGCGTTAGTGGGAGCAGCAGTGGTTGCCAAAACTCCTACGATTAATTTAGATCAATCCACTATCAATTATAATACCTTAAAACAAGAACCAATTAATAAAATAGTGGTGCTCTTAAAAAATCAAGATGAAATTTCTAAGAGAGCCACAGTAGTAGCCACACTTATTTCTAAAGAAGA
>JAZDQB010000013.1:0-93045 GCA_043797205.1 Candidatus Woesearchaeota archaeon | reverse complement strand
CTCAACAACTATATCATTACAGCCGCCGCAATCCTCACAGCAATTTCCTTCAGTTTTTTCAAGAGACTCACAAATACCATTACCGCAGTGATTGTTAGAGGAGTCTTCTGCCAGAACAAAGCTAGACAAACAGATTAAAATCAACATAAAAATGATTCTTTTCATTTACAACACCTCTTTTATTAGATAACAATTATAATACTATTTAAATTCTTTCTCAAAACGTCCTTGATTACTTGTTCTTGATGTAACGCTTCGCTTTTTTGATTGAACTCAGACCTCCCAGTCCTTCGGACAATTAGTCTCCCTACGGTTGGATTAATAGGAACTTAAACACAACTTTTCGGACAAAATTTTACTCCACTACGTAAGGCAAAAGAAACTAACAGCGATCGCATAGGTATATAATTTTCTTCAAATGATACTGCTCAAAAAGGTTATACTATATAATGGTTAATCTATTGTTTCGTATGACTAAATTATTTAATTTTAACTAACTAAATTAAAACCCTAAATCTTTAATCAAAACATATATGTTTTAGTGTACATTTTTCAATAAATTTCAAGCAAAAACTAAATATTTAAAAACTATTGTTCTTAATCAAAAATCAATACTTTTAATAATCACTTACCCAAACAAATTACCCATCTTTTCTCGCAATTCCTTATCCATCTCACCAATACTCTTCGTTCCATACAGATCCATAGTCGTCCTATACGACAAATGTCCCAATACTTTTTGGATTACTTCTAAGCTTAACCCCCTATCCTTTAAGATACGGGCGCAGCTATGCCTTAAGATGTGGGGATTGATATTCTTTAACTCGGGGATAGGATTCTTTAAATGGGCCATCCGGCCGGCTTTAGCGACGATTCTATTGATCTCGGTAGATGAAATATGTCCTACTTGATTTAATGAAGAAACAGCCGGAAAAAGGTATCCTCGGGGCTTATTTTCGAGTACATAACGATGGTAAAGTTTGAGATCTTCTAACAATTGGTCGGAAAAGATAGTGGCTAAACGATAAATGTTCTTTTTACCCACGATTTGGATTTTGGCCTGCTCCAAATCGACATCTTCAATCTTGATTTTGGCTAATTCAAAGCGTCTCATTCCGCAATAGGCCAATAACTTGATGATAACCTTATCACGTAGCTTCTCGGTACTTTTAATGAGCAAAGTAATTTGCTCTTCCGATAGATGAAACTGGCTGCGAGTATGCCCTTTTTTGAGCGGTTGGTCCATATTCAACTAGAGATGTAACAGATTATTTAAATGTTTCGTTTTTGACATATTTTATGACCTAAAACTTAACGTTTTGTATAAAGTGTGACATTAGTGGAAGTTGGCCTAGTTTTGGGCTTTAGGGGTGGTCCAAACAGCAGTTAAAGGGGGATTTATAATTTAATCTTTGCTTAAAGGTTTTAGAACTGGGGCGCAGGTATATTACATAAGAAAAAAGACGTCGAAATGGACGAGCGCGCAGCGCTCGCGCGCGAAAAATCGTTCTAAAATCCCCCCCAAACATAAAAATAGGAGTCCGAAAGATCAAATAGAAGAATAAAATAATATTCCCACAAAAAATTTGACAAATTTTTGAAAATAAGCATTCACTATTAAAGTGTAGTTTTTATTAAAGTATGTTGACTAAAATATATTGTCTCTAATCATTAATATTAAGTAAATAAAATTTAAGTATCACTTAAATGTTTTATTAAGTTCTTTCTAAACAATATAATTTTTGATTACATCTTTTATTCAAAATTGCCTTCTAAATTTTGCGCGCAAAAACTAAAGGTTTTGTAATCGAAACTTTTAAAACAAAAATATTTGCAACAAAAGAAATTGAAATTAAACTATTTGAGCATCGCTCCAATACTGCTCAAAGCGCTGAGAACTTTTCCATTCGCTTCGGTAATCAACAACCTTTCAGCCGAAGTCCCCGGACGAGCCGTTTGTATCCGCCGTAAGAGATCAGTCAATTCATGCTGTAATTGTTTAGCCGTACTCTGCCATTCTGGTTTCGGTCTGCTTCGAGCCAATTCTTTCAATTCAAGATGTCTTTGCAGCAAACGTCGATAATCCATCTCTAAAGTATCATTTCTTATTCTGGCATCCATTTTTATCCACCCAAATAAAAAGTATAAATTTAACAGGAGTTATTAAATATTTCTGAATTTTAAAAGAAAAGTTTAAAGAGTAGGCCTAATCTGAAAACTTCATGGGGGAGAAAATAGCTTATCTATTCTTTGAAAGAAGACCCGATTTTCCGTGGTTTGGAACTTATGTTAAGGAATATGGTGCGGCCTTGATGAGTTCTTTAGATGAAACTGTCAGAAGATTAAGAGATTTAAGAAACAAGGGGTACCAAATAGTTGATCGTGACGTTCCTCTTTCTACCTTAGGATTCCCAACTACAAAATATCGGGATATGAACGATAGAGAGCGGAGAGCCTTGACTGAAAAAGAAGAAGAATTAGTCTTTCACGAAAAATATCCCGGATTATTCAATCCAGAAGAGCTTGCGAAATTAGAAAAATATCGCGGAAAAGTAGGACGACTATGGGTTTCTGATGTAGCTCTGATGGATCAAAAAGAATTAGTTATGATTAGGAATGAAATGGGTTCAGGATATATTAGCACCACCTACTATTTAGCCTTAGGAAGAGAACAAGTGAGAGGACAAATGGGAAGAATTGATCCAAGTCAGTATGCTGATCTATTAAAACAAGCTGCTGCTTTTGTCAGCTTGCACAATGCCACTCCCGAGCAAGCAAAAAGCTACCGAGAGATGGGCCGGCCGTTAAACACCAGCGAACTGGAATTTATCGTCGGTAAAGGGATTACGCTTGTTTAGCATCTTCAACGCTGTTGGATGTTTACATCAATTGCAGACGTTCTCCGTAGGAGCCATCCCTCTTGTCTGCTCAAAGTTAAATAGGAGTAGCGTTGACCTTATGATGCTAAACAAATATTATCCCACATAATTCAACATTTTCTTTTGCTGAATCTCTTCGGCTTTCTGACCCTTGTTCAATAGACCTTTCAATTTTTCTTCGAATTCTTGCGCCTGTTTCAATAAGGGTTTAGGATCGACATTCAATCCAGTATAAGCATCCAAAGCTTTGATGATTTCTGCTGCGGCTTTGCTGTCCGGAAGATTACTATGCGCTTCGGCAAAGAAAGCGACTAAAGAAGTCTTGATATCTCGAGCTAATAATGCTCCTGTAGCTCCAACCACAATTCCTTCCATCAAGGGTTTGGCATAACCACCTAAATCTTTATTCACCGTACGCCTCCCATTAGTGTAATAGAACACTCTTCCCGCATCAGGATTAGGCGAACCTACTCCTTCTAAACAAATAATCTCTTTCGCTTGCAAGGTATCAGCCAATTCTAAAATTAAATCGGCTAATTTCCAGCCCAAATCTTTTCCGATGTTAATTGCATGGACGATAACGAGGTTATATTCCTTATTATAATGAATAGACATCGGTTCGATTACTTTATTCTGATGCACGGCAACCATGGCTGGAATCTCGTCCATTTCTACTGTACCTATTTTCTCCATCTTTAGATGATCCATCAAATATTCTGATGCGATGGTTCCAATTAAACCAAATCCAGGAAATCCTTCGATGATGGTTACGCCCTTGGGCTTTTTCTTTAAGATTAATTTCATTTTTTCACCTTCTTTTTTGCATAATGCTTTTCAAAATAATGTTTTCCGCGTAGAACAAATTGTTTTTCAACCTTCTTAGGAGAGAAATACTTTTTAGTAAATTCAATAACTTTCGTTGGACTAAATTCTTTGCAACTGTATACGTCAATAGAAATAAAATTTTTCTTAGAGAGAGTATGAATTACAATAGATGATTCTACCAAAGGCACCCAGCCGCTGAGGCCAGCTTTGTCTGGGAAAGATTTTCGGTCGGTACGAAAAATAGAAGGCGGCTCCTGCTTCTTCATCCCGATAAAGTCTACCATCTTATCTAGATAACTGTAACAATGCTCTAATTCACCACAAGTTTTAGACCGACAATCATAGCAATCTAACAATAATTCGTATCCAAATACTGGCCTCTTTTTCATAGGTAGAAGTAATCAGGTTTGATTTAAATATCTTTTGGATTAGAAAAGAATCGAGGTTGTAATAACTGAACAAAAATTAAAATAAAACCTTTTCAACCAAAAATAAATATATTCAAAACTATAGTTTATAAAACAACCCCCTTTTCTAAGAATTATGACCTTTAAAGAATTAAATTTGATTGAACCGATTCAAAGAGCCTTAACTAAAGAAGGGTATACTGTTCCTACACCAATACAAACCCAAGCTATCCCACCGTTATTAGAAGGAAAAGATTTAGTAGGTATTGCGCAAACTGGAACAGGTAAAACCGCCGCATTTGTAGTTCCGATATTACAAAGAATGGCTTTAGAACATAAACCTTACAATGGAATTAGAGTTTTAGTTCTCGCTCCTACTCGTGAACTGGCCGCGCAGATTGATCAAAGTTTTTCAGTTTACGGTCAATTTTTAAATTTTAGACATACCGTAATTTTTGGAGGAGTACCTCAACATGCGCAAGTAAAAGCTCTTTCTCGCGGAATGGATATTCTCGTAGCTACACCAGGTAGATTGCTGGATTTAATGAACCAAGGATATATCAAATTAAGAAATGTAGAATTTTTTGTATTAGACGAAGCAGATAGAATGTTAGATATGGGATTCATTCATGATGTAAGAAAAATAACTTTGGCTTTACCACAAAAACGTCAATCGTTATTCTTCTCTGCTACTTGGTCGGCCCAAATTTCTGAACTAGCGGGAAAATTGTTAACCACTCCCGTTCACGTAGAAGTAGCTCCTCAAGCCACCACGATAGAAAAAGTTGAACAACGAGTATTTTTTGTAGACCAAAGTAATAAAGACCGGCTCTTACTAGAACTATTGAAACAAGAACATTTAAAGTGTGTACTTGTTTTTACCAGGACTAAAAATCGAGCGAATAAGGTTACTAAGATACTCGAAAGAGATCATATTTCTGCTGATGCCATTCATGGCAATAAGTCTCAAGCTCAACGCACTAGGGCTTTACAAGATTTTAAATCAGGTCGTTTACGAGTATTAGTAGCCACCGATATCGCTGCAAGAGGAATTGATATTGACAATATTTCTCATGTGATAAATTTTGATTTGCCTAACGAACCGGAAAGTTATGTACATCGAATCGGACGTACGGCTCGGGCCGGAGCAGCGGGAACAGCTTATTCTTTTTGTGCTGCAGACGAACGTAATTTTTTGCGCGATATTGAAAAATTAACGAGGGTAAATATTCCAATAATGGAACATCCATTTCATTCCGAGCAAGCAAAGAATGCTTCTGGCGCAGCAGCAAAATCTGCTATAGATAGATTTAGAGGAAGGCCACGAAGATTCAGTCAAGGTGGAAGGCCTGGACAGAATAGTAGCGGACCAAGAAGACCCGGTCAGAGTAATGGTCCAAAAAAACATTTTAGAAGACATTGATTGATAGTTTTACTCTTTTAATTTTACCATTCCTTAATTTTTAGCACAAATGTTTTTATAATTCAACCCCTTTTAGAGAATTATGGCTCTTCCTCAAGTAGAAAAACTGATTTTGTATTCTTTAGGACAATTTTACAAAGTCATCAACCAACCGTTGGTAAAAAAGCCATTAACTTTACGCACTTCAAAAATAACTTTTATCGAATGGGTATTATATTCCGGGATCATTTCTAAGCAGGAGCGGGCGTTGTACAAGAATCTGGAATCCTTGGAAGAAAAAAAACTAATCAAATACGATACACACATCATTCTTTTTACGCCGAAAGGATTGAAAGAATTGGAAAATATTGAAAAAGAACTTAAACAGTTTAAGGATCTGGAAAAATATTTTGCTTCGGGAGATCGCCCGAAGAGAAAGCTGCAGACCACGATTTGTGAAGGGTGCGGAAAATAGAATAGTTATTCTCTCTTCTTAAGTTTAAATACGATGAATGTTGGTAATTTAGAAGTTAATTTAAATTTATAAGAATCATATTTTCTAGAATGGGGCACAGGCTTAGCGTCAATATAATCTAATATCACAAAATTATGCTTCAAAGCAGTTTGTATCAAAGTTTGATGAGTAAAATTGCGCATTTTCATCCAACCTAATGTACCCAAATCTCCTTTTTGAAAAGATTCGTTAAAATAATCGCCATTAATGATTTTCTTTGTTCCATCTTTTAATATCCCAAGGATATGCTTTGGACTACTGTTAATCATGTTAAAGATAGGATGTCCAGTAGAATAAACGAAGATTCCTTTTGGTTTTAATAATCGATAAATTTGAGCGAACAACTTATCTAAATTTTTAGTATAATGTATAGCTAAACTGCAAATCACTACATCAAAAGTGTTTTTCTTAAAAGGAAATTCCTTATCCATATTTCCGACAACAAATTCTGTTCGAAGGATTTTACTTTTTTGAGCATATTTAATGAGTTTCTGACTGAGATCAAATCCAATAATCTGTTTAGCGCCTTTTTGGGATAATATTCGAGCGTGATCCCCAAAACCACAGGCAACATCTAAGATAATTTTGTTTCTAACATCACCAACCATTTTAATTATAACCGGAACATCTATATCTCGGTTATAATCAAAACGTTGTTTATCATTTCTTCGTGTGTAGTACAGTTCTGCGACTTTATTATAATTCATTTGTTGAATATTTATTTAACGTTCACGGTATACTCAAAGTAATCGTCCCAAGGATTCTCTAACTTCATCATCTGCTCTTTGGTAAGATGTTCAAAATATTTTCTAAATGGACGCATAGAATTACCGTGAGCAGAGATGGCTACATTTACTTTTTCGTTCTTCATCAACTTTAATAAATCTTTGATAAAAGCATTCACTCTTTTCTCGACCATCTGCACGCTTTCTCCCCTCGGAGGAACGTTAGAATAACTTCTCCTCACAATTTGCAGATCAGTTTCACCATGTTTTTCAATAAAGTTTTTCAATTCTTTCCCATGTAAGTGATCAATCTTGTGCCAATGTAATAACATTTTATAATCGTGCTCCCCCATAGTGTGCACATATTGATGATGCGACTTGCCCTGAAGTTTTCCGTAAGAACGTTCAATCATGCGATTGTCAGTAATTATTTTCTTACAATCTAAATGATATTTTAATACTTCTTTTAAGGTATCTTTAGAACGAGATAATCTGGTTTGGAAAGCCAGCTGGAATCTCTTGTTCTTCAATTTTTGGGCTATGATTTTTGCTTGCTTAATCCCAAAAGGAGTAAGTTTAGAATCCTTCCATCCAGTGAAACGATGATCTCGATTATAGTAAGTTTGGGCATGTCGAAAAAGATAGATTTTAAGTTTCATAAGTGGAAGTATAAAAGGGGAGAATATAAAAGTTTTCTTTTTTGTTTTTTCTCTACTTCCATTTCTTTTGAGCGGCTACCTTATATTTATATCCCATCAAAGACAATAATCCAATGATAATTATGATGATTAATACAATCCACAAACCAATGAAATCAGACCAAAATTCTTGAAGTTTAGCCCCTATACTTTTTTCCGCAAGAAGAGAACTTTCTTCTTCCACTTCAGCTGGCTGTTCTGAAGAAGGAGAAACGGTACTGGGCTCAGGGGTAATATTGCTCGCTGGTTTTACGGGACATAATCCACAATCATGGAAACATTTTCCCTTATGATTGTTAGTTATATTATTAGGAGCACATCTTTCTCCATCATTACAGACAAAATCACCACAGAAACCCCAACCGGCACCTCCGGAACTAGAGGAAGAACTACTACTAGAAGAGGAACTGCTGCTAGAAGGACTGCTACTAGGAGTATAAGCAGCAAAGTTAGTGAAATGATAAGTCCAAATGATTAAATCACTACCGCTGCTAACAGAACAGATTCTGGGACTAGTAGTATTAATGTTAGTGGGCAAAGTAGCATTATCACAAACAGTAGTTATCTCGGTAATAGTGCCGCTTCTGGACCATCCGGCAGATTTTCCGGTCATTCCTGCCAAGATGATTTTAGCTGGAGCAGAAAGGTTAATCTCTACGTTAGATCCAACTTCAATCACTAGATTAACACTTCCCGAAGGTGCAGTATATCCGCTAGTGGCAGACAAAGTAGGCAAGATAAACTTACCGTCCCAAGCACTTCCACCCGTTAAGTTAGTATTAGCAGGAATATCTACAGTATAATTTATTCCAGATACTTCTCTAGTCATAGTAAAGTTATTACTTCCTAAACTGAAGGTTCCGGTAGACGGATCCATTAGCAGACCTAGAGAGAGGTTTACTTGAGTAGTACTAGCGATACTAGAATTTAATTGTACTTGAGATAAATTGGAATTCTGCACCACTACTTCGGTAGTGGTATTAGTAACAGTAATATCAGTAGAGTTGGTTAACTCTTGAGTAGCCCCCAACAATACTTCTAACCGGTAAGATACACTCGCTGCACTATAATTCGCATTTCCGCTGGTATTGAAAGTATAAGTATAATTCATTCCGTAAGAGAGGTTAGCGAGGGTCTCCGAGTTGGTTAAAGCAGTAATATTACGATATAAAGTATAATTTAGTTGAGAATCAGAACCACTTCCAGTCACGTTAACTTTAGTCCCATAATTTACAGAAAGGTTACTTTCTGCTCCGTTGAAGTATAAGGAAAGTGTTGGCGTGCCTATAGTTACATTAGCGAAAAGAGTAGTAGAAGTATTACTGTAATTCTGATTTCCGGTAACGTTGAAATCGTATTGATAATATCCTACTGCTATTAAACTAGCGGCACCATTAGTCACAGCGGTGCCATTACGATAGATAGCTAAAGTTCCAGCGTTAGCGCTTCCAGAAGCATTAACCGTATTGGGATAAGCTACACTCAAATTGGTAGCAGCACCGTTCAGTAAAGCAGTAATAGTAGGAGTTGCTGGAACAATGGTGTAAGTATATTGTGCCGTGGAGTTAGTGTTTCCTAAATCGTCTACAGCAATAAATCGGTAATTGTAACTTCCAGCACCTTGATTAGTAAAGTTGTAATAATAAACTCCACTTCCAGCGGAAGTCATGCTGTAGTTAACGCTATTGAATTCTAATAATGCCGAAGAAATGGTTCCCGTTTCATTCCAAGTAACATTGAAGTAATAATTAGTTGAAGTATTGTATGTTGAGCCATTAGCGGGAGAAGTAGAGTTGGCTAATAGTACCGGAGCAGTATCATCAACTACATAACTAGTAGTGATGCTGTCATTGTAATTTCCAGCTAGATCGGTAGCATTAATGGTAATGGTACAAGTTCCTTCGCTACAACCCAGAATGGTCATATTGGCACTTAAATTGTAAAGATTACTTCCGCTGGTGCTCATAGCCACCCCATTAGCAGTAACTGCAGCAAGATTAGTTTCTGTAACCGTAACATTAATTCTGACTACAATAGCGGATTTTGCTCTACTTACATTTACTGCTGCTCCGCTTACTGCTGGTTTAGTGGTATCAACCACAATGGCTTTGCTTCCAGATAAAGAGTTTACTCCACTAGGCAAGGTTAAATTAGCAGAGTTACCAGCTAGATCAAGAACCGTTCCACTTAAAGCACTAGTGTTAACATAGTTCAAGTCAGCAGAAGTATCTCCTGATTGTACGGTATAAGTAAAGTTCAAAGTATTAGTTCCATTACCCACCACATAAGAAGCAGTTCTATCGGTAGTTCCAGTTTCTAAAGTTAAGGCAGGAGTTGAAGTAAAATAAATTGTTTCATTAAAGACTACGGAAATATTGATTACTGCTCCAAGAGGATAATATCCGTCGGAATTACTGGAATTAACTAAAGAAATCACTGGGCTAGCGGTATCTATAACTAAAGCTTTGTTACCTGCTAACGATCCAGCGGCTCCGGGAGTAGGTAAAGTTAGCGTCGCATTATTGTCGTTATCATCTTTAATTGTTCCGCTGTTTAAGGTAAGAGCTCCGGTACTGGTGTAATCCAAATCTGGCGAACCATCTCCCGCTTGTACTGTGTAAACAAAGACTAAAGTATCGTTGGCAGCTGAAGTGGTCATCAAACCATTATAACTCAAGTTGCGATTAGTTGCGCCTACGTCCAATTCCAATAAAGGAGTTCCAGTAACCAAGAGTCCTCTCGTGAACTGTACGGTAATATTAATCACATCTCCCGATTTATAATAACCATCAATAGTAGTAGAGTTAACGTTAACGACCGTAGCTATACCTGTGTCTACCAAGATAGTAAAAGAAGTAACGTTAATGTTAGAGATATTATCTGAAGCAGTTAAATTAACATAATAGGTACCATTAGCATTTACAGTATAGGCGATAGCAACAGAAAGGTTTTCAGTATTCCCGGTCCAATTTTGTAACAAGGCGTAAGTAGAATTATACACTGACAAATTCCAATTATTTACTCCCGAATTTTGGGCACTATTATTATCGCTAACGGTAAAGTTAATCACTAAAGTAGCATTACTGGTGTACTGACCACTAGAACGACCATTAACAGAATTAATAGTAGTTATTGGAGCAAGCGTATCTATGTATAAAGGCTGGCCACTGAGAGTGTTGGCATTGCCTGCTATATCAGTGCAAACCACTTCCCAACTGTTCATTCCTTCACTGAAAGAAGTGTTAGAATACAAAGTGGTAGTAGTACTGTTTTGAGTAGTGGCATTGGTTGCTACTGCGTTTCCCGAAAGATATAAACTACAGGAAGCATTATTCTGAATTGCGTCGGTAAAATTGAAAACAAACGGAACGGTGTTATTGTTTCCGTTATTCCAACTTCCATTAGGAGAAATCCTGTTAACTGCAGGAACAGAAGTATCTACATTAATAGTGAATGAAACATTGGTAGTATGGTTCACGATATCCTTACTAGTCAAATTAAGATAGTGGGTTCCATTAGAGGGGGCAGAAAAAATCCACACACCCTGAAGATCAATACTATTCCCGGAATGATTGCCTATTTCTCCCCAAGTGGAATTGTAGAAAGTTAAATTCCAAGCGGTAAGATTAGTATCGTTGATACTATAACTTACAGTTAAAGTAGAATTATTAGTCCATTGTCCACTCGATTTTCCGTTGACAGAATTAATGGAAGCAGTGGGAGCGATAGTATCAGCAGTAAAAGTCCAAGTAGAAGTGCCGTTAGTATTTCCGACAGCGTCAGTACAGTTAACATACCAAGAATTGCTTCCTTCAGAGAAGGCGGTGTTAGCATAAAGATAAGTATTGGAGTTATTGATGGTACTAGCATTATTTCCGCGAGCTATTCCGTTCAAATAAAGTGTACAATTAGCAGTGGCATCGTTGTCTTGATAACCGAAACCAAAAGATAGAGTACTATTGTTAGCATTGGTATAAGAACCATCGGCAGGAGTTAATAGGGTTACAGAAGGATAACTGGTATCGTTGGCAGGAGGTTCTTCTGCCTCTACTGAGTTATAAGTCAAATTCAAATTATCAAATTGTACGTTAGTTTGAGAAATAACGAATCCAAACAAACTAAGAGGATAAGTTCCACTAGGAGAACTTTGATTAACGCCAGAGAGAGTTTGTCCTCCATAGCTACAGGTAAAAGAATAATTATTGGCAAAATAAATCAAAGTTAAAGTGGCATTTTCCACATAAGACACGGAAACAGGGTTTTCAGATCCACCAGGTATGTTTAAGAAATAGCCGCTGGAGTTCATGATTATAGAACACCTTGCAAAGTTGCTGTCTCCTGTAACGTTTCCAATGAGCAACTGTGACATGGTGGGATTATCACCACCCAAGATACTATAAGTGGTGTTATCAAATTTACTTACTTTAACCGAGACACTGAGATTACTACTGATATTAACTATGGAGTTGGTGGCAAGAAGCCCATAGCCGTTAGTACCATTTATAATAATTTTATCATTCTGAGATATGCTTACATTACTAACTGTTGCAGCGGTGTATCTGCTAGTGTTAATCTCAGTTCCATCAAAAGTATCAAAGAAGTCAGGGAGGTAATCTCCTCCTCCCTCGTCACAGCTTCCAGTAACAGTTATATTGCCGGTTGCGTTCATTAGCCATTCGGTCCCGTTTAATACCTGCACCGTGTTAGTGAGATTGCCAGAGCTACTTACACTGAAATTTGCGGTAATACTGTAAGTTTCATTTGGTTCAAGATTAGCGATGGTCCAAGAAACATAATCGCAGGATGAGAAATTAGTATATATTGGATAAGA
Organism: Candidatus Woesearchaeota archaeon; assembly: GCA_043797205.1. GTDB lineage: Archaea > Nanobdellota > Nanobdellia > Woesearchaeales > GW2011-AR9 > JACRPH01. The sequence goes on along the minus strand of JAZDQB010000013.1, from coordinate 80,764 downwards.
CTGTTGAAGAGATAATCCATTTGTACAAAGTGGAGTGTCATTAACAATAAGGTTGGTAAGATTGTAATCATTGTTGTTTGTTACATTAATAATAAAGATAACATAACTAGTTTCGTTGGGATTACATTCAACAGTACTATTCACCGCATATTTTACTACCGAGATATTAATCGAAACTTCTGCTACACTACTTCCATTAGTGGTATAATTGCTGAAGCTGCTGACGTTAGCATAAAGTATTCCGGTGCCACTATTATAATTAATATTACATAAAGAAGCATTATCATCGCATCTTACTCCATTCTTTAACAATTGTGCTGTTCCATCGGTCCAATTCAAGTCATAAAATGTCAATTGGGCAGAACTATTAAAGCGACTTAAACTAACATTATCGGCTAAGCCTAGAAGATTATCCTGAACAAAGACCCCATTCCCAATCCACAAGTATAAATTAGAAGAATTAAAATTCATATGGGACCATCTTATCTCACCAAAAGAGTTGTTATAAACAAAATAATTGGAATAAGTATTGTTGGTGTCAACTATTGCAGCATTGCTTAGATTATTATTTAAGAAGGTGTTGTTGTAAGGACTATTTCCAGAACTTACGGTTAAATAATAAGAAATCGCATTACTATCGATTAAATTATCATGACCATTTAATATGAACATACTGATTATATTCCCGCGCAGAGTATTATTGGTTGAAGAAGAACCAGTTATAGCGATAGTATCACTGCTACGATTGCAATTATTGTTTAGGATTAAAGTGTTGGACCCTTCTACAGTTATAGTATATCCTCCCACATCTCCTCCGGAAGTGAGATTTCTTATTGTTCCTCCGCTTCCTTCTAGATTTAAGCTATGGCCATTAGAAGTGCCAGTATTGTTAACCAAAGCATTTTCTAGAATAAAATCGCTGGCAGATACAACAATGCCGTAACGAGAGTTAGAAGTGTTTGAACTGATGTTAGTATTATTAATCAATGCACTTGAACCGGAAGCAAAAGTAAAGAAGGTTTCATTTTCAAAATAAAGACCGGAACGGTTAATATTTAAAATACCATTTACCGTAAAGTTATTGGGGAGATATAAACTCACACCATTCAGAGTAAGATTTCCTCTGCCACCAGTGGTAGGAGCAGAATTCTTGAAGGTGGTATAGGTACTACTAAAAAGAGAGTTAATCATTTTATTGGCCCAGCTCCCGCTGTCATCGACTACTACCTCCCAGATGCTTCCTGAAGTACTATTGGACTGGTTCCAAAAGACGGTAAAATTGCCGGGATAGTTGACATCGCCAGTAACATTACCGCAAGTTACATTACCCGAGCTGGAACTGTTACCATTAATAATAGCAAATGGACTGTTAGTACTATTAATGCAAAATAAGAGTGGTCCAGTATAAGTATCCTGGATGAAGTAACCAACGAATAAATCAAGACCTCCATTTCCACCAGTATTAGCATTATTATCTAAGTTAAAACCATACAGAGTGTTAGCATGATTAGAATTATTGATGAAGAACTGCAGCTGGTTCTGAGATTCATTCATCAGGATATAAAATTCCTGGCCACTAGCAGTATCCCAATCGTTAGTATAGGCTGCTTCATTCTTGATTAAATCCGGAATATCATCTATTATTCCGGAAGAGTTGCTTCTTAGATCGTAATAGGAATTAGATGAAGCGCTGAAGGAAGTTACTCCGGTTTCAGAATTATCTGCAACGGTTAGAGTTCCATTAACTATTATCGTTTCAGCACTGCAAGTAAGGGAAGAGTTGATGGTCCAATCTCCCATACTAGAATTATAACTGTCTCCGCAATAAGCCGCTACTTCACTCGTAGCAACAGAAAGCAAACTAACCAAAATGATCAAAATAAATAAATTAAATCTGGATTTGTTCATCACACCCTCTTTTAATAAGAAGTAAAAAATTGTAATATATAAAACCTTCGATTCACTAATGGTGTAAAAACATTCAAAACAAACACCGGAAAAAAGTAAAAAACTTATGCTGCTCTTTCTAAAGCGATGGTAGAAGCTACTGGAGTATATTGCAGCTCTCCTTTAGCACCTAAAGAAACGCAACTTTCTGATTGGAATTGTACTCTTCCCCCCTTTACTTTAGGAGGCTCATACTCTCTTAAAATGCCTAAAAATTTCTTTTCTTCATCCATAAACGGACCTTGATGCTCGGGAGCATGATAAAAGAAGAATTCTTTGTATAGCAATCCTTTTGGTCCAAATTCAGATATTTTTCCAAAATCAGTATTAGCATACTTGGTTTCTCCTACGATAACCACTCTTACTTCCGAACCATCTCCTAAGGGAGGACTATTTAAAAGGTGAGCATTTACCATGGCTGCATCAGTTCTTCTTCCTACTTCATCAGTAGAAATGTGTCCATCATAACTAGAATAGGTTAGAGGCAACTGCCGAGATAGAGCTTCTAAATCCACTTCATTATCACTATTTCTTAATCCCCCGTAAACTTTGGTAGCAGTTTTATCAGTAGTATTTACAAAGTAAGTCACATCACCATTAGGCTCAGAACGTACTAAACCGGCTAAATCCTCTAAAGTGGGAACGCTTTGCTCTTCTCTGATTCCGATATTAGGTTTTATGATAGTTCTTTTTTCTTTGGCGTTTTCTAAAACGGTTTTACCATCATAAACCCAAATGGTACCGGTACTTAAACGATCGGGATGCCTTTCAGTGATTCCTTCCAGAGGAGCCTCTCGGGAAGGATTTTGAACAAAACTGTATAAATAGAGAACCGCACTTTCAAAAACCCCTTTTTTAGTTAACTCAATGGCCATAGGTACTAGTATACTAATACCTATATTTAAAGGTTATGTCAAATGTATTTTTACTTTTATCCAATAGATAAGCAATATTTATATATAAGTAAAGATTAATTAAGAAAATGGTCAAAATCAACCGCGATTTGCTCTACTTGATCGCAGAAAATTCGCGCGCTAAAATTAGAGATTTGGCTCAACTCCAGAAAGGCAGTCCTCAGCGCATCAAGTACAGCCTTAAAACCCTGTTACGAGAAGGAATTATCTATAATCCTTATTGTGTTTTTGATTACTCCTATTTTGGATTAATATTATTTAAAGTATATTTCAAAGGAGGTTATATCAGTGAACATGATAAGATTGAAATCATCAAAAAATTAAGCGATAATAATTATGTAGTAGCGATGTACGAATTAAACGGAGAGTTTGATTTATGTATCGATATCGAATCACCTAATCCTTCTCGCTTCAATAAAGAGTTAAGAAAAGTGTGCAGCTTAATTCCTTCCTTGAACAACTTTAAAATGATTTTAAACTTAGTTACGCATATCTATCCTCGAGCATACCTGCTGAAGAATTCTAACTTAGTCAGCAATTCCGAGCAAGAGATCATTATCGGAGGAGACCGAGAGATGGAAGTATTTACCGAGAATGAAATGCGCGTGATGAAAAATTTGCTGGATAATCCCCAGTTGCGCTTGAGTCATCTGGCTAAATTGTCGGGAATAAATATTAAAACTGCCGCTACGGTACTGAAGATGTTACGCAAACGAAAAGTAATCAAGGGATTCAAATATCTTATTGATACTAACAAATTAGGTTTGTATAAATTTCGTTTGTTCTTAAACTTGCACAACATCAGCCAAGAAAGAGAAAATCAGATGTTAAATTACTTGCTCCGGGTCAAAGAGATCGTGCAAGTCAACAAAACTATTGGCGATTGGAGCATGGAAGTAGATATTGAATCCACCGATAAAACTAGAGTTAAGCACGTTATTTCTCAGTTGAGAGAAGAATTTAAGGACTTGATTGAATACTTTAATATTATTGAATTCTACCAATATTATGAAAGAACGTATCTGCCTCGGTATATGTTCCAGCAGTTTGAAGAAGCGTTATTGCCTGCCCCGAAGATTGAAGTGGTACAGGAAGAAGAGAAATAATTTTTATATATTTGTTTAGCATCATCAGGTCGAAATCTCTCTATAAATGCTTATTACAGCCGCAGGGGGTAGTCCCTTACGGGGATGCGGCTACCACAATAGCACAGCAAAGATTTCGAAGATGCTAAACAAATTCGTTCTCAGAACGGAAAAACACGGTGAACTTTTTTGCTATATTCTAAATACTTCTTCCCAAACCGTTTAAGAAGGTACTTTTCTTCTTTCACAATCAGCAAGCGGAATATCCCATACATCACAAACGGAATCGTAATTCCCAGTAAATAAGGAAAAATTAGAACTAATCCCGGGACGATAAATACAATCCACGTTCCGTAAATGGGATGACGCATAAAAGCATAGGCTCCTTTAGTTTGCAATTTTTCGGAATTAAAATTTCTATGCAACTGATAAGCAGAAAGAAAGAAGAAAACTAATCCAAAAAATATTAAGATTGCTCCTAAAACATAATTTACGATAAGAGATACTAAATAGAATTGCAGCGGTAAAAAGAAATGACTTACTCCCAGAACGATTAAAGTATAAATTATAGAAAGTGTAGCAAACCACGGTCCGATACCGAAACGGGACATTTTTGTGGGCATACCAATAATGAATAACCTTTGGTTAAATAAGGATTTCTATACTTCAAAACACTATCAAGGATTCTACTGTTCAAAACATTCTTTCATAATTCTGCCAGATTTGAGCTGCGACTTCCTTCTCGCTTAACTTCTTGATTTCAGCGATTTTCTTAATCGATTCTACCACGAAAGCGGGTTCACTATGGCCGCGAGGATAAGGACAGAGCCAAGGACCGTCCGTTTCCGTCAGTAATTGTTTTATATCTACTATCTCTACTAAAGTTTGGAAGTGCTGTAGTTTGTTGATATTAGCAGGAATAGAAAAATACATCCCTAACTCTGCTGCTCTTTTGATCAGCTTTTTGTTGCCGGAGAAACAGTGCATTACAATAGGAATTTCTTTGTTTTTAATCTCTTGCCCCAAAATATCAATACATTCCTTCTCGGCTTTACGAGAATGGATAAGTACGGGTTTCTTAATAGACAAAGCAAAACGAAGAATTTTTCTAAAATTTTCTTCCTGTTCAGCATGATGTTCGCTATCCCAATTGAAATCCATCCCAATTTCTCCGATACCTACGATTTCATCTTGATGTGTTCGAATAAAAGCAAACTCTTTTTCTAAATCAATCTTTCCGAGATGTTTGGGTAGTCCGGTTTCCCCTTCCGATAAGCCTATGGCATCGATGGGAAAAATACCCAAGCAAGCTTTGATCAACGGCGAATATTTATGAGCTAACTCTAACACCTGACGATTGCCGATGGGATTAACTCCGGAACAAACAATGGCTTTTATTCCTGCTTTCTTTGCTCTTTCTAGCACGGCATCTAATTCTTTCAGATAAAGCTCATGGTTCAGATGGCAATGGACGTCTACGAGGTTCATAAGTGGAAAGAAATATCATTTCTATAAAAATCTTAGTAAAATTTAAAATGAAGAAGGGATTTATAATGATATGGAATGCGAAGAGCCAGGATGTACCCGTGAAGCTACTAGAAAATGGGGCGGAAGAAAAGTGTGCCAAGACCATTATGAACATTATAAGGATGCTAAAGAAAAAATGTTAATGGCTTTAAAAGAGATTAGTTAAGAATTTTTGGATGAGGTTTTTGTGTACTATATTTGAGAAGGGCACGATTTATTCTGCGTACCAATTCTGGTCCTTCATAAATCAATCCGGTATAAACTTGAATTAAGTCCGCTCCAGCACTGAATCTTTTTAATGCTTCGTGAGGAGAATTAATTCCACCCACACTAATGATAGTGGTTTCAGGCAAATGATCCCGAACATAACGAGTAAGTTCTCGAGCACGAAATTGCACTGGTACTCCGCTTACACCCCCAACCCCAATTCCTTCCAATTGATATTGAGAAATACGAAGTTCAACCTGATTTTTAGTAGTATTGGAAATTACATAACCAGTTATGCGGTATCCTTCTCCTACCCCGAGAAGATTATCTAAAGATAAATAATCTAAATCTGGAGACAACTTTAATAGCATCGGACGAACTCCCAAATCTCCTTCTTCTCCTCGTAAAGCAGACAATAACTCTCCCAATACTGCCGGATCTTCAAAGGTTTTTCCTTCTTTAGTGTTCGGACAACTGATATTGAGAGTTAAATAATCTGCTACTGGATGCATGATGCGATAACTCTTACAGAAATCACGAATAGCGGCATCCCCCATAATATTTGGATCGTGAGTTTTAGCGATATTTATTCCCACCGGAAATTGATGTTCCTTTCCTTTCAAACGTTCATAAATCTTTTCGGCCCCTTCATTATTCAATCCCATCCGATTAATAATCGCTTCATCTTCGACTAAACGAAAAATTCTGGGTTTAGGATTACCGGTTCCTCCTTCTGCTGTAACTGAACCTACTTCCATATATCCAAATCCGAGATGAGGAAGAAAATCAATTAATACCCCATTTTTATCAAATCCGGCGGCCAATCCTACCGGATTAGGAAACTTTAAACCCATACATTCTACCTCTAAGCGAGAATCCCGCACGGCATAAGTGGAATCAATCCAACGCATTAAGTAAGAGTGGTGTAATAATCTTTCTCCTAGCCCCAACATTCTTTCATGCATTACTTCTGGATTGCTCCTAAACAATATTGGACGAATAATTTTTTTGTACATTTACTAGCCCCTCAACCTTTTCTCTTCACGAGCAACTAATTCTCTGCTTTTAAGGTAGACATCAACCTCATATTCTTGATGCAAGGAATAATCCGGTGTTACGCCACGAGTTGGAATCTTAAATCCAAATACTCGCTCGATATTGGTATGTGTCAAAGAGGATATTTGATCATTGCTAAATCCGGTCAAACGAAGATAATTAATAAAATGAGGATAAAACGCTAATCCGGGAAATCCAGACAAGTAAGGAGCATCCGTTTTTTCTTTTATCAAATGCGGAGCATGATCGGTCTCAATCCAATCAATCATTCCTTTTTGCAAGAATTCACTCATTCTTCCGGCCATAGCTGTCTCTCTCAAGGAGGGATTAACTTTGTAAATTAAGGGATTCTCTTCCCTGAAAGGAACGATATCATATCCTAGTAGGCAATGATGCGGAGTAATTCCACAACTTAAATGACTATTTCCTCTCTCAGCCTCATCATCTATAATTAATACCGAAGCTGGTACAGAAACATGAGCAATATGTAAGTGCCCTTTAAATCCTCCTACTTTAGAAAATTTAATTTGATCGATAACAGAACGTGTTTCTGCTTCTGGGGGACGAGCTAAAGAATGAGAAGAAATCTTTTGCGGATTCCATAATTCTGGATGAAGAAAAGCTTCCTTCTCGCAATGAACCACCAGTACACCTTGGTATCCTAATTCCGCCAGAGTTCGATAAACTAAACGTTGCTGCTCTTCTTCAATCACAGCCAAATTTCCTACCGAATGTCCAGCAAACATCTTTAATCCTACCACTCGGGGAAAGAATTCGTGATGTACTCGTACTGCTTCTTCTAATTGTTGAGGATCAGCAGTAACTCCTACATATAATCCATAAAACACTGAACTATTGACTTTATCTGCTAAATCTAATCTTCTTAATACCGCTTCTCTCGTAGTAGTAATAGGCTGGTTGTTAGGCATGTCAAAAATTCCATCCAAACCGGCACGTTTAGCTACGCTTAAAGCATGAGCGATAGTTTCTTTGTACGCCCAGCCTTCATCTCGACAATGAACATGAGGATCAATCATGAATAAAATACTCCAAAAATTTTTTAAACTTAAACTTGATTATGTTCTTCATCAAAAATTTAGAACTTCGTGGGGAGGTATAAAAGCTTTTCTAGAGTAAAGAAGATAGAACCAAAAATTAATAAAATCTTCAAAAAGTTATTTAAAGATCAAAGATATCCATTGATATAATTCTCAACTTCAAACAAAACTTATTTAAATCAAGCTATATTTTGGAGTAAATATGAATTACCAAGATTCAGTTCGAATAGCAGGAAGTTAAGATTTCTAGTTTATTTAGGTAGTTTTAGGTTTAAAAGTGGATTAAGTTTACCATTAATTTGATAAAATAATGAGGCAATAAAAAATGACATTTGAAAATCACAAGAATATAAATAACAAAGAAAATAATAGAATATTTTCCCCTGAAGTGGAACATTTAAAAGAGAAACATTCCCAATTTACTCCAAAAGAATGTATGACTTTAGAAGGATATCCAACTATCGAAGGATTTGATTTACAGAAATTTATTCAAGCGTATGCTAAAACTGGCTTTCAAGCCACGAATTTAGCGGAAGGAATCGAAATCGTGAAAACTATGCGCCGAGAAAAAGCCACTATTTTTCTGTCTTACACTTCGAATATGGTTAGCTCCGGTAATCGAGATATAATCAAATATTTGGTAAAGCACAAAAAATTAGATGTACTAGTAACGTCGGGGGGAGGAATTGAAGAAGATATTATCAAATGTTTAAAACCGTTTGTATTAGGGCAATTCGATGTTTCGGGAAGAATGTTATTTGAGCATGGAATCAATCGCATCGGGAATATTTTTGTACCTAACGATCGTTTCGCTTATTGGGACATCTTTATGCAGAAATTCTTGCAAGAGCAGTATGAGAAACAAAAAACTACGGAAAAAATACCTTGTCCGAAGGATCTGATTCGAGAATTAGGATTAGCTATCAATGATGAAAATTCTATTTTATATTGGGCCGCTAAGAACGATATTCCGGTTTTCTGTCCGGGATTAGTGGACGGCTCCTTTGGAGATATGATTTACTTCTTCAAGCAGACTCATGCGGACTTTTATGTGGATGTAGCTAAGGAGATTAAAGATATTGTAAATATTGCTTTAAACGCAGAAAAAACTGGTGGAATTATTCTGGGAGGAGGAATCTCCAAGCATTTTGCTTTAAACGCTAATATCTTCCGAGAAGGATTTGATTATGTGGTGTACATTAATACGGCGCAAGAGTTTGATGGCTCGGATTCGGGAGCTCGGGTAGAGGAAGCCATCACTTGGGGCAAGGTTAAGCCCAACGCTCCCAATGTGAAGATTCATTGTGATGCTACCATTGCTTTTCCGTTGCTGGTAGCTGGTTCCCTTGCAATAGAAGAAAGCAAACCTTAGTCGTGGGACTTCTGGAAGAAGGTCCCACTAGAGAGAATTTGAATCCAAATACGCAAGATGAACCAGAAGATTCATCTGCGCACAAATGAAGTCGTTGCTTCATTTTGTGTTTTGCGAACGAAGTGGGCCAAAAGATTTGTGCGTAGCTACGATCGCTTTTCCGCTACTGGTGGCGGGAAGTTTTGCGATGGAAGAAAAAAAGGAATAATTGAAAAAGTAACGAAGAATTTGTTCACCTAATCTATCTTCAACGTAAGAAATGTTTATATAGGGTTTATCCCTTATTTAGGATAAATGGTTAGAGAAAGAAAGAGGTTGATGTTATTTAGTATTGTATTCATTATTCTTTGGGCCATTTTCATCTGGGCGGAGATTCCCACCGCTACAGAAAACAAATGGGAAGATCCCAGTTATTATAACGATTTAGATTGGGGAACAGTAACCAATTGGGGTAATGTCAGATGGGAACTGGTTGATTGGAATTCTGTATCGGATACTAATTTGAACGCAAATTCCTTTAATTCTATTCTTCAAAACAATCCTTCTTTAATGACCAGCAATCCTGGTTTTTTAAACCGGTTCGAACAAAGAATTCAAAACTTCAACGAAAATGATTTTGCACAATTAAACCAAAAGACTTTAAACACCTGGTTAAATCATAAGAGTAACGGAAAACTAAATATTGCTTCTGGCGGAACGATCAGCGGTTATAACGGAAAAGAGGTTAAAACCACTAAATGTGAATTCAATCCCGAAACTTTACCTGCCGGACAATTTGAGATTGATGCAGAAGGGAACCTCATTTCCAAATCGAGCTTCAACGGAAAATTTTCTGGAAAAATAAATTATAATTCTGATTCGGGGAATTTAGAAACAATTGGAACGTATGTTGATGCAAAGAACAATGTCATCGTTTGTTCTGAAAAATGTACTATCTCTGTTTCTGAAGATGGGACCATCTCTAGGATAGTTGGAACAGGCAGAATAAACGGAATTACGGTAAGAGATTTGGAACAAGTTAGATTTAATGGAGATTTAATCACCTTTAAGCCAAATCAAAAAACAAGTGAATTTTCTGGAGTAAGATTATTCAGCTCAGAAGACATCGAGTATTCTCCTAAAGAAGGTAATTTTAAAGGCAACAATTTTCAAGTTATCTTTCCTGGTGAAGGAAAAACTTTTGAAGGGAAAAACATTCTCTTCTTAGACAAAGAGGATAGGAAAGTAGCACTATTAAATTCAGGTAAAACTACTTTTGACTTTAACGATTGTAAGGAAGACACTAAATTTTCTTGTATTTCAGCAAATCCCGATTCAAAAAGAATAACCGTAACTGCAAGAGGCAGCGATATTAAAATAGATGGAGAAGGATACAAAAATATAGACGTTAATCAAATTGAAGATGAAAGTATAATTACTCTAATGAACGGCCCCAATAAGGTATCCTTATTTGACAAAAATGGAGTCCATCCACGAATGCTAATCTCCGATTCGGGGTTAGAAATAAGATATAATTACCAAAAAGAAGATGGAACTTTGGTAACACAAGTAAGTGGCAAAGACGGAGACCAATGGTGTGTTGAAGGAAAATGTCAAGAGTGTAATTATTGTAGGATAATATAAATGCCAATCTACTCACACAACAAAAAGAGAACTTCAAAGAAGGGAACTTCAAAGATGTTGATTTTGATAATAGTAATGGTTATTATATTAGCAGTAGGAGCAAGTATTTATTATCTCTTGCACCAAATATCTTCTCCACAGGAACCACGAACTGTTTCTGAAAAGGTTTTATTATCAGAATCTAAACATGACACTGCTAAACAGTTTTTAGAGAATAATTCCTTGACTAAAGAAGAACTTCGGCGCATCGATATTGAAGACAAACAGAAATTAAAAGCATTTCTTCAGCAAACCAAAATTAGCCCCACGGAGTTCTATTTAAAATTATCAAATTTCAGCGATGATGCGATAATAACATTTAGTGAAGAATATAACCTCACTCCGCAAGAGACAGAAGAAATACTGATAAATATTTTAGATCAAATGGAAAATTATCCCACACTAAAAGATAATGATGCTTTCCAAATGGCTAAATTAGATTTCATGGATTATGAAGATAAGATTAATTCAAAAGTCTCTTTACCTTCAGCATATTTACAGAATCCTCCGGAAGCAGGAACACAAGTAGCATTTACATTTAGCGGTTCTTCACCAAATTCTTTTAATGCCTTGTTAGAAAAGCAGATTGGAATAGATTTAAGTAATAATTCTCGGGATTTTAAGGTAGTAGATATTATTGAAAACGTTTCTAGCAGAATATTTAATTCTACTAATTTAGATTTAGAAAAAAATATTTGTTTTATTGGCACGGAAAAAGGGATACTTCTCAGAGCAGACTATTTGATATCTAATAATTACATGATTGATTACTCTTATGATGTGTTAGTTTATGGTCCCGATGGAAAAATCATCCCAGAACTTTCACAGCGGGATAAAAAGAATCAATCGATTAAAAGATACGCGGAAAAAGTGTTTGTAATAATTGATTTTTGGCATTTACCCTTAGAGTATTCTGAAGGGGAGTATATCTTAGAATACAATATTTATAATCATTTAACTCAAGTTAAGAGAATTGTTAGAGTTCCACAAAAATGTGTGCGTCAACTCTTAATCAAAAATTTGGCTTACGTTCTGCCGGTAAGCGCAGAATCAGCCATTAACTATTCGTTTAACCAAACCAATAAATTTCGTTCGGGAGAAGAAATCAATTTAGAATTTTATCTGTTGGGTTTTGACGGAAATTTTAAGGATGAACAGGCTAATCTAAAATTAGAAGTGGTTATCCTTGATGGAAGCAATTCCATCTATGGAACAGCTCCTCTAGGAAAAATAAGGAATATTACTTTAAATAAAAACGATGTTTTACCCTTAACAAGTTTGCTCTTTATCCCGAAAAATACTCCCGCTGGAAATTATACTTTATTATTAAAAGTGGAGGATTTAGTGAATAATCAAACAGCAAGAAGTCGTATAGATTTGGAGGTAATAATATGAGATTTAATCCGTTCAGTATAGTCAGAGATAAAATGGTTAACTTTTTGATGGGGTTAACATACCATAAATGTAGCGAGACAATAAAGTATATCCAAGAAACAGCAGAGAATATTAAAAAAAAGGGTTTTGATATTATTGTCGGTGCCGTAGAAGATTGGTTAAGTCAGGAAAGTGATGCGGATCCAGCTAAATGTAAAAGGGGTCTTCTTTATTTTATCAGATGGTATTCAAAACGTTATAAAGATAGTTTAGATGCACTTAACCTAGCGTACACGGACATAGATTTCTTAAGAAGGTCTGCGGAGTATAAAAAAGATCCAGGTATTGTAGATAAGTTTTTGAGGGTTCACAAATACATTAACGAGTTGAGTACTCCTTTAGAAACCATGTACAAAACAGCAATCGTCATGGATTTAGCGTTAAAGGAAGGAAAAAAAGAGAAATTGCGTAAGAAATTGATCCTGTTTAAAGAGCAATTAGAAGTGATACGTAAAATAACAATTAAATATGGATATTAAAAAAAAGAGGTTGAAGTTCCTGCTTAGGGGAATTTTTTTGATGGTACTATTAAGTTTGATTACGTTAGTATCCGCTGAAAAATTAGACCCTTCCGAAGATTACGGAGTAAAAGCTAGATCTGAAGCTGAAAGTGCTTACCAAGCAAAGGTTTCAGGAATACGAGAAGCAGCGATATGGGCAGGAAAAGCAGAATTACATCAGCGTACTACTCCGGCAAAATTATATGAGAAACATGTTGTAGCGCTGGGTGGAACTTATATTCCTCCCGGAGTAAACGGATGCAAAGAAGAAACCGGGTGTGCAGAAGGAGGAAGATTTGGCCGGGCCGGTGCTTTCTTAGGTTTTGAAAGGGCAGATCAATTGATGCAATACCAAGCTGCAGCAGAAGAAACTAAAAGGACTGTTGAAAAAACAATCAAAGAAGAAGCAGCGGCAAGAGGTGTTTCATTAACCAATTATGAAATGAAAAGAGTGTTAGATGAAGCAATTGATGAATATGCTCCTTCCAGTGCGCTGGTTCTAGGAATATATGCGCTTGAAACCGTAGGTGTAGCTGTTTCTATGGCCGTGGGAGCAGGAGAATTAAAAGCAGCCGGTTATTTAGCTAACGCGGCAAAGGTGATTGAGACAAGTGTGAAAAGCTCAAAATTAGTAAAAGCGGGAGTAGCTACGGGAGAGATGGTTTTAGCCAATACTGCGGACATCTCTCTTTCAACAGGCGATTTTGCTGTTGGTGAAGGAGGTCGTGGCGCAGGAACTTTAGTGGGGGTGGTCTTGGGAGATGGAGTACTGGGAAATGCAATTAAAGGAGGAAGTCATTTTCTTAAGGTAGCTAAATCTGCAAAAACCTTGGCAAAAGAAATCGAAGAAAAAGTGATTAGTGAAGCAGTAGAATCGGGAACAGAAGTAGCCGCAAAAGAGACCATTCAGATTGGAGCAGAGGAAGTAAGTGCAATTGCGGCAGAAACCGCCGGAGAAACTTTATCCACAACATTGGTTCAGAAAACGCAATCTCCAATAGAAACTTTCCTTGATAAAGCATATGTGGCCTTAAAACCGACATTGACTTGGAGTTTTCTTGGCGAAGAAGTTGGAGCTGCCGGAGCGAGGTTAGGAAAAGTTGTAGCTAAAGAATCCGCAAGATTAGGGACAATTAAAGGTTCTGCGGGTTTAGTAAAAGAAGAAACAATATTACTCAGTAAAGGACAGGATGAATCCAGCTCGCCTGAAAGCGATATTGGGCCATTGGATCTTTCAGAAACGGGAGTTGATCCAACCTTTAGTCCCAGAACTGAGCAAAAATCACAAAATAATGAAGAAAATAACCCTTTAGATTGCAAAAAATACCAGAAGATCCCCTCTGCGTACTGATTACAGGAGAAGATCAATCTATACCTATCTGTAGGTGATAAGCATGAGAAATAAAAGCGCCCAAATAACGATATTTATCATCATTGGGATTGTACTATTAGCATTAAGCGCAACGATATTTTACTTAGTCAATACTCTTAGCAAAGAACAGATTAATCAGGCTAAACAAGAGAATTATGTTCCAGAAATGACTGCAGTAAAATCTTACACGGAAAATTGTTTAGAAAAGACTACCAAAGAAGGGATATATTATAATTTTCTACACGGAGGATTTTTTCGGCCCAATTTCATTACCAGTTATGATACTTGGAAAATTCCTTACTATTTTTACCTTGAAGAAGATATACATCCATTGAAAGAGAGAATAGAACTGGACCTTTCCAATTACACTGAAAACTATCTGAGAGAATGCTTAGACCATTACAAGAGCTTTAAGAATATTCAGATTGATAGTGGAAAAGTTGAAATTAAAACATCTATCCTAGAGGGTAAAGTAAAAGTAAATCTTAAAATGCCTTTAGAAGTAACTAGCGGAAAACAATCACAACAGGTAAATAATTTTGAAGCGAACCTAAATTTAGATATCAATCGGGTAATAAATATCTTGAATCAATTTAACATGGAACAAGAAAAAAAACCCAATGAAGTAATGCTAACCTACTTAACTGAAGATTCCATAACTAAGGGATATAAATTCAATCTAATTTTCCAAAAAGATCAAGTAATTTATCTTTTAAAATTTAGTGACATCATAATCCAGCAAAAACCGTTACAGGTTCAATTTTCTTCGAAATATGACTGGTATGGAGAAATGAATCAACTCGTAGATTTAAAACCAATCGGAAGAGTCAAAGCAACGGTAGGAGAGGAATTTAACTATCTTCTTAACGCAACCGAAAAAAATCTGCGGTTTGATACTGATTCTGAGCTATTTTCTATCGAAAAGGGGGGAAAAATTTCTTTTACACCTGCTCCTACGGCCGTTGGAACACATACTATTTTGGTAAACGCATTTAATGAAAATAGTTCGGACCAAGAATTAATGATTTTACTGGTTCAAAAGAAGGAATAAATTAAGTGTAAAGTATATTCACTGGGTTAAAATGCAAAGCAATCTTTATATATAACCTTCCGCTCTAGACTTTAAACGGCAAAAATAAATACAAAAGGTGGTTAAACATGACAATCGTTAAAATTAATATCCATAAGGTTAATGCGGAAAGAAATTTAGAGTCCGCCGGTGGACAGATTAAGATCAATAATAACGTTTCTATTAAAAACGTGGAAGATCTCGCTTTTGAAGTAGAAGGAAAAACCGGTTTAAAGTTTACTTTCTCTTTCACTTGCAATTATGAGCCGGACTTAGGCAAGATTGAAGTGGAAGGGCAGATCCTGTTTGTAGATGTAAAATCCAAGATTGATGAAGTAAAAAAAAGCTGGGAGAAGGAAAAGAAGATTCCCATAGATATCATGGAGCAAGTCATTAATGCTGCTCTGCACAAAGGGAATATTCAAGCCATTAAGATCAGCGAAGAAATCAGCCTGCCCAGTCCTCTGCCTCTGCCTAAGGTCAGAACCGGTCCGGAAGTTCCGGCAGCTAAGAAAAAGTAATTTTTTGCTTAATATTTTGTATTTGTTTAGCTTTCCGAAGCGGCAAGAGCATCATAAGGTCAAAACCCATATTTGTCAAAATGCTCGCGACCACCACCGGTCAGATCAAGTCACTACGTTCGTGAGTTGCTTGACAGCAACAACTGGTGGAAACGACTTTATTGTAGAAGCAGGCTCGTTGTCAGGGGATGCTCCCTACGGGAGGACAGAGCCACCAATATTATCTTCTGGAGTTTTGAAAATGCTCTTGCCACTAATGAAGCTTTGCCATCTTCTCGCTCTCGATGTTCTTATAAATCACTGACGCTCCCCGTAGGGGGCAAGTCCCCCCTCGTCAGTTCGCTGTTAATACAGAAGAAGCTCGACCGAAGGATGGCAAAGCTTCTGTTAGCTAAACAAATACAATATTTTTATTTATCTTTTTATTTGCACAATTCTTTTATACTTCAATAATTATATTAAATTATGTTCTCCTCTCCGGAAGAATTTCGATCTTACGTTAAATTATATTACGGAGAAGGCACTTGGTTAAAATTTGTAAGAGATTTGAGAAGACCCCTGGTAGGAATATCATTAGAACGTTTAGTACAAGAATTTCACTGCCAAGGATTAGATCATCGCACCTCCTTCTTTTCTAAAGAGATAACTCGAGTGTTTGATAAATATCTTCTTCCTCTTTTCCAAGAGAATAATTCTAAAGGAAATCCAACTAAAATTCTTTCCCTACCTTGTTCCAGCGGACAGGAAGTATATAGTTTAGCTACTTTAGCTTGGGATCAAGGATTTAGAGATTTTGCAGTAGAAGGAAGAGACCTCTGTGATCATTTAGTGAAGAGAGCCAAAAAGAGAGAATATTGGGCAGAACAAGCGAAGAAGGATCTGTTAGAACCTTTCTTGGAAAAAAAATATTTTAGGATTCAAAAAAGAAAGCGGAAGCGAGATCGTTCCCCCAATTTAATAATTAGTCCCGATATTGTGGAAAGATGTAATTTCGAACAACAAGATATCCTCTTAGAAGAAGTACCTTCCGGATATAACGCTATATTCTGTTTAAATCTACTTATGCATCTTAATCAAAAAGGAAAAGAACTGGCTCTTTCAAATTTAGCAGATAATCTTTGTCCGGGAGATCTACTCTTTTTAGGAGACTCTTATCAAGTTAATCGAGGATACGTTTGGCGAGGAGGAAATTTACAAAGAGATAGAATGACGGATTACAATCAATTTGTGGGAGAGTTAGAAAAAAGAAGCGAAGGAAAGTTTAGAAAGATAGGAGAATCTAATGTTTATCGTCGAGTTTAAATTTAATCAAAGGTACTATCATCTCATCTTTACTAATTCCACCATGATTCCCTAAATGTATTCTTACCTTTTCTCCCTTTTCTACATATTTAAAGACATAATTCTTTTTCAGGATCAAAACGTAATCTCCCAACCGGCTTAACAGTTTAGGATGAATTTTCCCTTTACTCACTCCAAAATATCCTTTTTGGATTAATTGTTTAGAAGGATATAAAGTACAATATTTATTTAGCTTAGATTTAACATATTTTTCAAAATCTTTCTTTTTATTTGGTTTAATATAACAAAACAAGGCTCGTGGTTCTCCGGCCGGAGGCATTCTTAGACAATCCACTATTTCAAGAGAATTACTTAAGAGGATACTGCGCTCTTTAGGAGTATTGATATGTCCATGGTCAGCAGTAATCAACACCAAAGTATCCTCTCTCTTGAATTTAGAGAAGAATTTTCCTAAAGAACGATCTAAATCCCGCAAATGCTTCTGGGTCCTATGATGGTCCTTCCCGAAATGATGAGAATAATAATCTAAATCCCCCCAATAAGCATAAATAAACTTTTTAGGACTACTGTTTTGGCGATGATACTTTATCGCTAACGGTATTTTGTTCAGAAGACCGTTAAAATTTCTGATTTTCCACTTGACTGCTTTAGAAGTATAAGCGTTAGTAAAAGGAGTATTGATAATTTGTTGATGTTGGATGAAATGCTTCTCTCTAGTAATGGTATCGAGCAGTGAAGAAGGATATTTCAACTTTCCAGGAGAGATTGGTTTTCCGCAACTATCGGTGTTACGTAAAACCGTCCCGATATCTTTAATTTCATCTAAATACATATCCCACGCCGCCAATCCGTGTTCTTGCGGAGTCCTACCAGTAAAAAAAGTAGTAATGGCGGCTGTAGTGGTGGAAGGGAAGACGGAAGTTAAATTTTGAGAGAAGTGATTAGCCAAGAAACTATGCTTATTTTTCTTTTTTAGTTTAGCCAGATGATCGGTTCCCATCCCATCAATAACCAAAAGAACCAGATTCTTCTTGAATTTGATCTCTTCGGTTAGTTTAGGCAGATCATTATAAGAACTCTTTCCACCACATCCTTGAATCACTGAACTCATCAGATTGACCAGGCTGTTCTTTTGGTAGTTGGGAAGCATGATGAAAAGGAAATATTAAGTGTTTTTATAGTTATCCAAAAACATCTATTAAAAACCCCTCCTTTCTTGCAAAAAAGTCTCACTTCTTAACATTTTACCATAACTTTTATATAGCTCCTACCTTCCCAACAATTATCGAGATCGGGGTGGAAATATGGCTGACGAGCCGCGAGAAATAAAATTAAAAGTGATGGAAGCAGTACAGGACGATGTAAATAAAGGCATCGTTAAAGTAGATTCTAGTTTTATGCGTCAGCTGGGAGTAAATGCCGGCGATGTAGTAGAAATAAAAGGCGAGAGAACTACTGCTGCAGTGGTCGATCGCGCTTATCCCGGAGATATCGGTCTTAATATCATCAGAATGGACGGAAATACTAGAAGAAACGCCAAAACTTCTATCGGAGAAATTGTTTACGTCAAGAAAGCGGAAGTAAAGCCAGCTAAGAAGGTAGTGATTGCTCCCGCTAATAAGGGTATTGTAGTTAATGCTCCTCCTTTATTCTTCAAACAAGGATTGTTAGGAAAAGCGTTAGTAAAAGGAGATTTAGTTGCTCTAAGGAAAGCACGTCGAACTTTCAGAGTAGTAGGGCAACCCAGTGGAAGAGTGGACGATTTGTTTTCCATGTTAGAAAATCAATTCCCGGGATTCGGATTTGGAGATTTGAAATTCTTTGTGGTAGACACCTTACCCAAAAAAGAAACCGTAGTGATTACGGAAGAAACCGAAATTGAAATCAATCCCAATGCTCAAGAGGTAGTCGAAGAAGAAGATGTTGGAAGCTTAGGCATCAATTATGAAGATATCGGTGGATTGCATGAAGAGATCCGTAAAATCCAAGAGATGGTAGAGCTTCCTTTAAAGCATCCAGAAATCTTTGAAAAGTTAGGGATTGAAGCTCCAAAAGGATTATTGTTGCACGGTCCTCCCGGTACCGGTAAGACTCTATTGGCTAAAGCGGTGGCTTCAGAAACCAATTCCCATTTCATCTTAATCAATGGTCCAGAAATCATGGGGAAATTTTACGGACAATCGGAAGAAAACCTACGCAAGAAATTTGAAGAAGCGGAACAGAATGCTCCTTCCATCATTTTCTTTGACGAAATTGATGCTATCGCCGTAAAAAGAGAAGAAACCCGGGGAGATGTAGAAAGAAGAGTCGTCGCTCAATTATTAGGATTGATGGATGGAATGAAAAGCCGGGGTAAAGTGATTGTGATTGCTGCTACTAATATGCCCAACCTGATTGATCCGGCACTTAGACGACCGGGAAGATTCGATCGAGAAGTAGAAATTGGAGTTCCAAGTAAGGAAGGCCGGTTTGATATTCTTAAAATTCATACCAGAAGAATGTTAGATTCTCTGGAAGGAAGTTTATACCCGGATTTATTAAAGAATGAAATTCCGGTAGTGATGGAACAAAAATTAAGATCGCTAGAAGGAGAAGCTAAGGAGAAAGGAGAAGAAATCAATGCTTGGATTGATCGCATCAGCAAAACTAAAGTAGAGATTAATAACAAGCAAGATGAATTGAGAGTAGCTAAAGAACAATTAGAAGAATTGGAAGAAAGAAAGAAGAGATCTGAAGAAAGTGTAATCACTAAAATCATTGAAACAATTATTGGATTAAACAAAAAAATTAATGATACTGCTAAAGAGATTAAGAACAAAGAAAAAGATTTAGAACAATTTAACAGCAAGATTAACGAACTAAACGAGCAGATTAACAAGAATAAAAGATATTTAGAAGAAGCACAAGGATTATTCCAAGAGATTAAAGAAAACGAGTCCAGATTAATAGACTTAACCAATGAGATTATCGATCTGGATGCGGGAATCCAATCTTATTCTTCCGAAGATCCACGTAGAGTCATCAATGAAAATAAGAAAGGTGAACTTTACCAAGAGATGGAAAAATTGGGCCTATTAGAACCAATCAAAAGAAAAGTGCGTAGAAGCGAAGAAAGCAAAAATCGTGATTTATTATCTATTGCTAAAATCACGCACGGCTTTGTCGGAGCAGATCTAAACGCTCTGGCCAAAGAAGCAGCGATGATTGTTTTACGTAGAATTCTTCCAGATTTAAAACTAGAAGGGAAAGATGCAGATAAACCTTTACCAGATGAGACTTTAGAAAAATTAGTTATTCGCTTAGAGGATTTCCAAGAAGCTCTTAAAACCGTCCGACCCAGTGCTATGCGCGAAGTGTTTGTAGAGAAGCCCGACGTGAGTTGGAATGATGTGGGCGGATTGGAAGAAGTAAAACAAAAAATCAAGGAAGCAGTAGAATGGCCCTTGAAGAATCCCGAGATGTTCAAACGCATGGGCATTCGGCCGCCGCGAGGAATTTTATTGTATGGTCCACCTGGTACGGGAAAAACTATGCTGGCTAAAGCGGTAGCCAAAGAAAGTGAAGCTAATTTTATTTTAGTAAATGGACCGAGCTTATTGAGTAAATGGGTGGGAGAATCAGAAAAAGCCGTCCGGGAAATCTTTAGAAAATCTCGCCAATCCGCTCCCACTATCCTGTTCTTCGACGAAATTGATGCGATGTTCTCTCGCCGTGGAGCCAGTGAAAGTGAGGGAGGAAGAGTAGGTGACAAATTAGTAAATCAAATGCTGACGGAGATGGACGGATTAGAATCCTTAAACGATGTTTTAGTAGTGGGAGCAACTAATCGTCCAGACATTTTAGATCCTGCTTTACTGCGTCAAGGAAGATTTGATCGTATTATTTATATTCCGGTTCCTGATGTTAAAAGCAGAAAGAATATCTTTGAAGTGCACTTAAACAAATTATCTTTAGAATCAGGAGAGGTTAGAAAGACTAAATCTCGTTCTAAGAAAAAGAAAGAAGAAATTGAAGGAATTCCGGCCGTGGCGGAAGAAGAACCAATTAAAAATAAGAAAGAATTGGTAGCTCAATTCGCACAGGAATTAGCTGAGAAAACGGAAGGTTACGTCGGAGCAGATATCGAAGGAGTATGCCGGGAAGCAGCCATGATTGCTCTGCGCGAGAATATGAATGCTAAAGGCATCCGCAAAGAACATCTGCTGAAAGCTTTAGAAGTGGTCAAGCCTTCGGTGGACAAGAATACGGAAGAGGCTTACAAACAATTGGAGAACTATTTCAGTGCTGCCCGAGCCAAGCAGATCAAAGAGAAGCCGAGTAGAGAAAGTTATTTTGGGTGATTAAGCATATCTTCCTATTCGAGGTATCTGCTCATAATTAACCGGAGGATAGGTAATCAAAGGATAAGTTCTCTTTAATTCTTGGATAACTCTCTCTTCTGCAGATACGCCTAAAGAATATAGCACGACGGTCAATTTTTCCAATCCTTCTACTTTAGTAGGATCTGCGGGAAACTTTAATCCGGCGGTCTCCCTGCGTATCGAACTCAAATAGCTATTCAAACTATTTGGTTTTGTACGGGTATAAAAAGCTAATTCTCTGGCCGCCCGTGATAAAGAACAATTACCCAAATTAACATTGATTATTTCTCTTACCATTTGTCCCAATTCAATTCTTCTGGCGGTCATTACAGTTCTATGTCCCATGAATATTAAAATAAGGAGGATTAAATAATGATTTCTAGTGTAGGATATGGGGGTTGCAGAATGGTCTTATGAATTATTTTTCTCTTTTAAAAGTAAATTGGTCTCGTGAACTAGTTTTTTACATTTATCTATTCCCGATTTAGCTGTCTCAAAATCCATCTTCCGGCCGTAATAAACCAAACCATTTCTCTTAATGCGACAATCATCAAATAAGCGATAAAGCTCGGGTTTTACCAGGATGTCCCTTAAGTAATAACCTAAACAGATATGATTTCCTACAGAATACCCATCAAACAACAACAAAGCGTGTAATAATTCCAGAGCAGAGGAGTAGTAAAATTCGAAAAGGTAATTGGCATTGCTTTCCTTTATGATATTCTCAGAGAGAAAGATAATTCTACCCTTAGCAGTATCAATCAGAGATCTTGCTTTGGCTGGATCTGGACTGACTCTTACCGAAGAAGTAGTTTCTAAACATTCCTCCCAATCGCTTTCTTTGTTCATCAAAATACCTCTAGAAAGCCATTTAAAACCATTCCATTAACAATATTGTTTCTCAGTTCTTTATTTTCCACTTGATGAATTTTTTTATAATGAAATATTTGAATCTTTCTATCGAGTAATTTCTCAAAACGAGTTAAATCAACCTTCTTTTTTGAAGTAGTTTCGAGATATATGTCTATATCACTTCGTTCTAAGTCTTCCCCACGAGAATATGAACCAAATAAGACAATAGTGGGGTTACTAAACTCTTCTATTAAGAATTGTACCAATCCTGAGGAGAATAATTGATTAAAATTAAACATTTTCTTTTGGTACAAGAAGTGTTGAGAAATCCTATTTGCAGAATAAAAATTTACCCCCCCGATATTCTCTACTTTAATGATACCCTCTTTTTCTAATTCCTTAGTATAACGAATAGCCGAAGGGAGAGGTACTTTTACTGCACGTTCCAGTTGGCGTACTCTCATCTTTGCCGTGGGATTTAAGAGAAAGTATTCTTTTATTCTAGTTTTGATATCTCTAATTCTCATTTGATAACTTAAATTATCAGTTGATATTTAAAGCTTTCGCTAGAAATTAGTCTATCTGGGATAGAATGGAAACGTTAATCTGCTTGGCCATTTCTAGGTTTCTGATTACGGTCATCTTTATTGGAATCGTAGTATTAACTATTTTAGAAAGTTCGGCTAAGTCTAAATCTTCAATAGTTTTGTTCTTCTTGAAGAATAAATCTAATTTCTTTACGATTTCAGGAGGATATTTGGCTTGAATGATTAAATCTCCGTAAGTGCCGATGTAGTGACTTTTATCAAAATTTGAAGAAGAAGGAACAATAACCATCTTTACTCCAATTTTATCATGGAATCTTACGATGCTGCGATCCAGAGGCATATTTTCCGTACAAAGAATGTAAGAACGAATGCCTTTTTGTTTAGCTTGACCCATCAATTTTGCTTCGATATCGGGATGCAACAATATTTCCCAGCTATGTGCAGCCTGATAACAATTAACGTTATATTCGCCTTTCTTAAAATTCTTGAACCACACATCGCTTAAATCTTCCCACGCGCGCATCATCTCATTTACAGAACCAAAAGTTAGTACAGAAACTTCTCCACCAATAGAATCAATCTTCTTGTTTTTGGGAGTACTTTTTTCTTCAATCAAGCGTAGATATAATTTATCTAAGAAAGCCTTACTCTCTTGCACCCATTGATGGTTGATGGAGAACTCATTTTCATCTTTAATTACCACTCCTTCTTGCATCAATTGAAGAATAGCTTTCCTTACTCCTTGAAAAGTTACGGATTTACCATAACGCTTCCGAATAAAATTGGTCAACTCAATCAATTTAAGCGGATATTCCTCGGTCAAGATAGAGAAAACTAGATCTTTCACATTATTACTATCTTTATTGGGCAAGGTTAGTTGGATTACCATTTAAACCTTTAAGTTTAACCTTATATTTAAACCTTTTGGTTCAATTTGTATTGAACCGAGGATAGATAAGACCTTAACTTATTGAGAATAGTGGTTTGGTGTTCTGGAGATAAAAATGACAAGATTAACTAATTTAGTATTAAGCGCAGTAATGGGATTAAGCGTCCTAGGATGCAAGAATGGACCGATTACTTTTGATAATCCCGTATTGCATGAAAGCCATCGTCATTCTGGGATTTATGAGATATACACTTGTAAAGAAGGAGAGATGATTCCAGCAATCTTAGGATATAATGTTGAGAAAGAAAAATTGGAGATAAAGTATGACCACGAGGATCGTTGGACTAGACCTTCTTTAGAATTAGAATTTGTAAATCATGAATTTAAGGGAACTTTACACCTTAGACCAGAGGAGAAAGTACCAATTTACATTCCTCCCACACCAGAACCAAATCACTTTCCGTATAATTTAGAATATAGAGGAGTAAGATTACCAACTCCAAGTTACATGCCGGATGCAAAATGTCCAGATTGGCAGTGGAAAGATGAAGTTGGATATCTCCCTACTGGAAAGTTTAATCCTGTTCCAATCCATTATTATAAGGGGGAAGAAAAATAGGCCAAAATCTTTATATAAAATAAGCCTTTTTACAGCTAATGTGGGACTGAGGAGCAACGCTCCGAATGCCGCACTACGTTCCTAATACAAAAATTTCACTCAAGGCGTGAAATTTCTGTTCCGAAAGTTCGCGGGATGTAAAAAGATTTATAAGGGCGAACTTTCATTACGTAAATTAGAGGGATAGCTAGGCTGGCGCGCTAGTCCTGCGTTGTTACCGTGAACGGACTTCACACGGAGCCGAAGCCTGAGGAAGGGCCATTATGATTTTATTGGTCCAGGAAGTTTTGCCGACGGCTTGTCCTTTGGGATGGGCTGTGAGGGAATCGTGTCAGGCCAGGAATGGAGCAGCACTAACTTTTCAGTACCATGTTCAGAGGGTTGCAAGCTCGAGAAGCTTTTTGGGTCAAACCAATAGGACCATCTTGTTTCGACCGAGGGCGTGCCCCTAAACAAGTTCTTTATTGTAAATAAAGTATGTAAGCCTTTATTTACAATTGAAAAATGTTTTTAATTTTTCTTGTTTTTCTTTGATTAGCCCAAATCTTTTTAAACCTCTCAACTATTCTTCTCTTCATGACTCCGGAAGAATGGTCCAAATTAGGGTTAAAGTGTGGAATAGAAATCCATCAGCAGTTAGAAGGTAAGAAGTTATTCTGTAATTGTCCCACCATTCTCAGAGAAGATAAACCTGACTTCATCATCAAAAGAAAACTGAGAGCAGTAGCCGGAGAAGGGGGAAAAATAGATGTGGCTGCGGCTCAGGAACAAGCTAAAGAGTTAACTTTTATTTATCAAGGATATCATGATACTACTTGTTTAGTGGAAGTGGATTGTGAACCACCGCATGTTATGAATCCAGAAGCTTTGTACACTACTTTACAATTTTGTAAATTAATTAACGCTAAAGTTAACTCTATCGTTCAAGTAATGCGTAAAACGGTAGTAGACGGTTCTAACACTTCCGGATTTCAAAGAACTTCTTTGATTGCTCGCGGAGGAGTGATCAAAACAGAAGCAGGAGAGGTAAGAATAGAAAACATCTCTTTAGAGGAAGACGCTTGTAAGAATGTTTCTGAAAATAATAATGAAAGAGTATGGAGAATGGACCGTTTAGGCATTCCTTTAATTGAAATTGGTACCGCTCCAGACATCAAAACTCCGGAGCAAGTTCAGGAAACAGCCAAGAAAATTGGAATTCTGTTGCGTTCACTTCCAGGAGTAAAACGCGGATTAGGCACAATCAGGCAAGATCTCAACGTTTCCATCAATCATGGGAACAGAATTGAAATCAAGGGAGCACAGGACTTAAAGATGCTTTCTACTTGGGTGGAAGGGGAAGCACAAAGACAGAAAGTGTTGCTAGAGATCCATCGTCAAGTAAAGAAAATTTCCGACTTCAAAGTAGGAGAAGTAAAAGATTTAAATGAGATCTTCTCCAAAACTGAATCTCCTCTAATTAAGAAAGTGTTAGAGAAGAAAGGTAAAATCTTGGGAGCAAAAGTTCAAGGATTTGCGGGAGTGTTAGGAAAAGAAGTTCAACCAAATCGACGCTTTGGAACAGAGATGTCTGACTATGCTAAGGTGTTTGGCGTGGGGGGAATGATTCATTCTGATGAGGATTTGAACAAGTACAAATTTTCTGCTAAAGAGATTGAAGACATCAAAAAAATACTGCAAGTAAAAGAAGGAGATGCCTTTATTATCATTGCCGATCAAGAAGAAAAAGCTCGAAAAGCCATCCATGCCGCTCTTACTCGTGCGGAAACACAATTAAAGTTAGCTGTACCCAAAGAAGTGCGCAAAGCTAATCCGGATGGAACCACTAGTTTTATGCGCCCGATGCCCGGCGCAGCTAGAATGTATCCCGAAACCGATGTACCTTTAGTTAAGCCAGACATCTCCAATGTACAAGTTCCCGAAACCCTAGAAGATAAGTTTGTACGCTACCAAAAAGAGCTGGGTTTGTCTAAAGATCTAGCCGAATTTATGGCCAAATCAGAAATGATGCCCTTGTTCGAAGAAATTATTGCTAAGTATCCGAAAATTAAACCTGCTTTCGTGGCAGAAACGATTAATTCCACACCTTTGGACATCAAAAGGAAATACAATCTGGATCCAGAAAAATTGACGGAAGAGAATTTCCGCCAATTGTTCCAATACCTATCTGAAGACAAAATCCACAAGGATATTGTGCTAGATGTAATGATTGATATGATTAAAGGAACCTTTGATTTAAAGAATTATGCCACTCTAGCTACGGAAGAAATCCATCACATTATCAAAGAGATTGTAGAGAAGAATAAAGGTGCGCCCTTAGGAGCCTTAATGGGCCAATGTATGAAACAGTTGGCAGGAAAAGCTTCGGGTAAAGTCATTTCTGATTCCTTGAACAAGATTTTGAAAGAAGGGCATAAGTGATTAGGATGAAGTAATTATTTATTTTAGATATCCGTCTATCGCTGAAGGAAGCGGGCAGCGTATTTTTCCCAAAACAAAATTACAACTAAGATTAGAATCTCCATAGAAGGACCTATTCATTTCGGCGAATAATCGTTTAGCTTCTTCTACCTTACGAGGATAATCTCCATTACCGGGAAATTTACCTTTTCGTGCAAGATAATTATGCACTTCAGAAACGCCCTTATTATAAGCCTCATATTTAAAAATATCTTTATCCACCCCATTATAAATTTGAGGAAACTCCTCGCTTAAACGATCATACTCTCCGTCCAAAAAAAGAGTATCGATGTGGGCGATAGCAATATTTAGAGGATGGTTAACTTTCACCTTTCCCCATAATTTATCAAAAATGGATTTGATTCTCCCAGGGCTTAACAGCTGATGATAATCCCGCTGATCATGAAAAACTATTCTCAACATCTCGTTTAGGCTGCCAAAGAGATTTCCTCTCCCACTGATAATCTCATAGTATAATTTTTTAGCTTGACGTTGAGAATCAGGATCATGGACTCGAACCGCCAAATTAAGGTAATTAGTTAAATTGCTTAAGTAACGATTAAATTTTCCAATACTTTCGCAGCGTTTAGATTCCTCTTCGTTTACATAACCGCGGACAGTACAAGCATCGATGTCCGCATTTACAATCGGTTTTAATTTTAAAACTCGCTCTTGAACCATCTGAATCAGTTTCACTAAGCCTTCGGATTGGGTATCAATCAAATTAATTTCTGGAGCAAAATTTGCGCTATTGACGTTTCTAAAATCAAAATATTTTCGGGAAGAACTCATTAACAATTGCAGGGTTTCGGCGAAAGCGCCACCATAACCAAGCTGCATCAATCCGCAGTATCCCTTAGAATTACAGGGCTTCTGGGGATTGAATTTTCCGCTGGATTCTACCCGCAAAAGAGCGTCTAAGGTTAGAGGGGTTTCACGATGGTCTTGATACAAAAGATAACGATAAGGATTGGTAGTTAGATATTCTTTTAATTCTTGAGATTCTAATCCCACTACCCGGCCGATTTTAGTAATATCCTCATTACTTAACACAAAAAAACCTTCTTTTATTTCTAGGGTTAGACCAACTTCTTTTCCGTAATCAACTAACCATTGATAGAAAGGCAGAGAGCCGAAATGCCGTTTGGCTTCTTCTGGACCAGCTTTAAGAGAAAAATCGACGCACTGAACATTGTCATAAACGTAATAACTGGCACAATGCTGTGCAGAATTCTCTGGTTCGGATTCTTTAGAATGGGGAGTAGAATATGCCACTATACCCATGGCAGCTAAACCCGATAGGGCTAAAGCTACCTTTCCGGTAGTGGTAGAAAGTCCCTTCTTTAGTGTCTGAATTCTTCCCATTTAAGCTTAAAAAGAAGAGGTTATTTATAAAGCTTTTGTTACTAATAAGAGACAACAGAACAGATAAAATAAAGGGGTAAGGAAAACCTATACCTTCAATACACTTATAGCACAAGCTTTAAATAAGATTCCTTAACCAACAATTATTAAATCATACATTTTTAAAAATGAGCTGGGAATTAACTAAAAACATTTGCCGCTTTACTTCTCTCTTCTTACTGCAGCGATGATGGGCTGGCATTCTTATGCTGATGGTGCGCCTAGAAGATCCATCTCTCATAAACACCATTCTCATCAACAATTTGTTTTGAAAAACTTTCCACAAAAAACCTTCCTCTTTCACTTTAATCGTTCTCTGGAGGAAAATTCCAATCTTTCTTTAGAAGCCAGATTAACGGAAACTTTACTTCCAACAGGATTAATGGAAGAAATGGACAGAAAAATGATAAAAACCCGACGAGAATCACTTTCTGTTCTAGAAAGAGAAGCGAGAATTGATAAAGCATACCATAACTACCAAAATAGAGAGAGTATAGCCAGAAATTTTACTCAAACTATTCATCGCGAACCTTACGCTACTCTTATTAATCAAGCCTTAGATTTCGCTCGAGATAAATATAAGGTAAAAATTCCTTATTCTATGTTTATCTCTTTAGTGCAAGGAGAAAGTAATTGGAGTACGGGGGTTACTTCTAAAGCTGGAGCACAAGGATTAATGCAATTCATGCCCGCTACTTCTAAAGCTTTTGGTTGCAATCCGCGTAGTGCCAGACAGTTGCTTTGTGGAGGACAATTTTTGGCTAAATTTTATCGGAAATATGAGCGTGAAGTTCCCGGATTTAAAGAATTACCGGAAGAAGAGAAATGGAATTGGGTCCTGTTAGGTTACAACTGGGGACCGAACGGAATCCCGGGATTGATTCACAATACCGGAGCAAGAACCATCTGGGAACTTACTCGAAGACATTTGGGAGCAGAAGCGTATGAGTTTGTATCTAAGATTAGAGGGATTGAAAGAGCTTATTTAAGAGATTATCAAAACCCTTCCGTTTCTTAACTGTTATTTTAAACTCCATTCATTTTATAAACAGCCCTATTTTTTTAGACAAAGCAGGAGGAAGATATTATGGCTAAAGAAATCAAAACTAAAGGAAATACTAACAAAAGTGCAAATACTACTAACGATGAGGTAAAATCAGGAGACAAAGTTACAGTTCATTATACGGGAAAATTATCCGATGGAAATATGTTTGATACTTCTCAAGGAAGAGCTCCCCTAACCTTTACTGCTGGAGCCGGACAAGTGATTCCCGGATTTGATAAAGCGGTAGATGGAATGAAAGTGAAAGATAAAAAGACTTTTGTGATTCCTGCGGCTGAAGCGTATGGACCAGTAATCAAGGAATTAGTCTTAGAAATTCCCAGAGATAAACTTCCTCCGCAGCCCGATCCGCAAGTGGGAATGCAATTGATGATGAAAGGACCGCAAGGACAGCAGATTCCCGCTCAAATCGTGAAAGTGGAACCAGGCAAAGTAACTATTGACATTAATCATCCTTTAGCCGGAAAAGATTTACATTTCGATATTGAAATTATGGGTATCAATATGGAAGGAACGGAAGAGGAAGAAGGTGGATGCTGCTGTGAAGGAGAAGAGTGTTCTTGCTCCGGTGGAGATTGTAGTAAAGAGTGTGATTGTGCTTGCGAAGATGATGAATGTGAATGCGAACATAAAGAATGCGAACACACCGAAAATAAGCATGAGGAAGCAGAACACAAACACCAGAAATAATTCTGTTAATATTATATTTTTATTTTTTAATAATTGTTATTTAATATCAAGATTCTGTTTGGATTTCATCTCTTTAATCTTTTTCAGCAAATTAGCTTTTCTTTCAAGGTGGTGAAGAGGTTCTTTACTCAATTTACCCTCAGACTTAAAACTAGCTTTAGATAATAACAAAGTTTTAGTTTGCTGGTCACGCCATCGAAGATTTCCCATAAGAGTAGAAATATAGTAAACGCTTATATTCTTATCTGAAAAAGGTTATTAAAAGAAGGAAGAGGATCTAAAAAGACAAAGTTTTAATACACTTAAAAAAAGGAATGAATTATGGAGAAAATAAAATTATTTCGGGTAATATTCTGTATTTCACTCCCATTCTTTTTGTTGCTATTCTCTTATCATTCCACTATGTTATTCTATCCAAAAACGGAAGCGCAGAAAGAAACGATTAGCTTTGTGAATGGAGGAAGAGAAAATATGTCTATTAATTATACTTCTAGTGAAATATCTCATTTACAAGACGTGCGTGGCGTGATGAAAGGAGAAAGATATCTTTTCATTGCTGTTTATTTAGCAGTAATCCTGCTTTTTGGAGCAAGTATGAAAAACAAAGTTTTTTCTAATAAATTGCTGCGTTATGGGGGGATTACCACTGCCATTATAATGGGAATAATTTTGTTATTTTTCCTAATCTCGTTCAACGAAGTATTTACTCTCTTCCACCAACTCTTTTTTCCACAGGGAAATTGGATGTTTGCTCCAGATTCACTTTTGATTCAAACCTTTCCATTAAACTTCTTTACTAATATCGGCATTATTATCTTTATCCAAACCCTAATTTTAGCAAGCTTTTTAATAGGGTTAAGCTTTTTACTTAAAGATGGCCACGTTAACCCGAAAGATTAAGATTGGAATTGTATTTTTAATTGTTATTGCTATTATTATCCTAATTTTATTATTAGTTTTCAGTTTCTTCGTGTTAATCTTACCCATTGCGATAATCTTGTTCTTTATCGGTTATTTCATCCGTACCTTACGCAAAGTAGGAAAGCAAGCTCCTCCCGCTACCAATCATCCTAAAGTTGCTTCCAATAAAGAAGTGATTGATGTAGAATATAAAGTAAAGTAGGTCCCTGAAGAATAAAGCCATAGAGTAATATTTAAATACTTTCTGACAATCATTCTCTTATCAAAAAGAGGTCTGAATGAAATCATTAATCTTAATCAACTTTAAAGTATATCCGGAAGCTATTGGAAAGAAAGGAATACTTTTATCCAGAAAGATAGCTAAAGTTAAGTCCAAAAAGTATCAAATTGCAATCAGTCCTACCATCTTAGATGTAGTAGAAATTGCTAGAACCCTCAAGAACAGAAAACATTCTTTGCTGCTCTTTGCCCAGCATTCTGATTCCAATGAGTTGGGAGCACATACAGGAAGTGTAACCTTAGAAGAATTGAAAGCATGGAAAATCAATGGAGTTATCATCAACCACTCGGAGAATCGATTAAACTTTTCAGAAATTAAAAGAGAAGTGGAAAAATGCAGAAAGTTAAGAATGTTAAGTGTGGTTTGTGCTTCTAAATTGAAAGATATCGAAAACATTGCTAAGACGAAGCCAGATTATGTTGCTTACGAACCGGCAGAATTGATTGGTGGAAATGTTTCGGTAACTTCTGCTAATCCCAAGATTATTCTTCAAGCGGCAGCTTTAATCAAAAAGAATAACCCCAAAACAAAATTATTATGTGGAGCAGGAATTCATTCTCGAGAAGATTTAATTCAAACCTTAAAATTAGGTGCACAAGGAGTATTACTAGCGCATGCGGTAGTTAAATCAAAAAATCCGCAGAAGTTCTTAGAAGAGATGTTGAGATAAGTAAAGTCGTCGTCAAGGCCAAATAGTCCGGCGAGAGGATGTTTATTTTAATAAAAAATCAAGTCCTGTTCTGTCCAGAATTTATTGACGGAAACAGGTCGAGCCGGGGCCTTGACGACTTTGCAATTACCCTTTCACGTTCACGATAATCTTTTGGGTGTTGCCGTAAGGTATATCTTTTATTTCTCCAGAAGGAGTCTTACATTGGATACATTTTACTTTTACTGAGAAAATATATTGTCCTAAGTCAGTATTCTCTTTAGGCACTTTGACATTAATAAACTCTTTAACGTGCTCACCTTGTTTCAAAGTTATTAATTGGTCATTAAAAAGCAGCCAAGCGGCAGGATCTAAATCCAATACAGATATAATTTTTCCTTCGG
The DNA here is from genome assembly GCA_043797205.1 of Candidatus Woesearchaeota archaeon. Taxonomy (GTDB): domain Archaea; phylum Nanobdellota; class Nanobdellia; order Woesearchaeales; family GW2011-AR9; genus JACRPH01. The sequence goes on along the minus strand of JAZDQB010000013.1, from coordinate 48,598 downwards.
GGTTTGCTATTTCTGTAGGAGGAGTAACTTCAATCCTAAATTTATTCTCATAATCAGTATTTAGTATCCCAATCCCAAAAATATGATTCTCTCCTCGAGTTAAATCGGCTACATTTCGAGGCAAAGCTACTTGCTTCCCTTGCTCTACCAATAACCTTTCCAATTCTGAATTGGTTTTTTCGTCCAACTGGTCTTTCATGGACTCGGCACCGCCAATCCATTTATACAATAAAGAAATACCGCCAATCAATACCACTAAAGAGATGATAATAATCACTAAAGTCTCTACTGACATTCCAATAGCACCTTTTCGATGACCCATATACACAAAAAAGGAGATAAGCTTTATAAATTTCTCTTACTATTAGGCAGTTATAGCACATGAGAACGATTCGAAGGGGCTTAATCGCATTATTGACAGCAGGGACTTTGGCTGCTTCTTACTTTGGTTGTAGTAGTTCTAATAGTAATTCTTGCGGCTCGGACAAGGATTGTAACCAGCAAAAAGGAGAAATTTGTGTAGAACGCCAGTGTGTTCCTTATCAACTACCCACGGAAACCCCGCAGCAAGTGTTTGATAATTGGACTGCAACTTTTGCTCGCAACGATTTGGAAGGAAGTTTACAATATTGGGATCCAGGGAAAGAAGATTTGTGTAGAAAATGGTTTACAGACCAAGATTTTTTGATTCAACGCGGTATTATTCCTTCAGAAGGATTACCTCAAGAAGAAGTTCTTCCCTACCTAGCCCGGCAGATTCAAGGAGCCACTCTTGTTCCAACCGCAGTAAAAGGAAATTATCAAGAATTTAAGTTAGAAAAAGCTTGTAATGTCGAGCAAGATTGTCCTAAACAAGTTCCGTGTATTGCTAATAAATGCAGCGGAGATCAAAAGATAGTTTTTACTTCTATGTACGATAAAATAAATCAGAAAGGGGTCTATAAAATTGGCTCGTTTTAAAAATAGTTTAATTCGAAAAATCGTGGCAGCAGTAGCTGCTTTAAGTATCACTTTAACTCCCCGTATCGCCGATTCTTATAATGCCGGAGATTTAAGCAATCCTCCAACTAGTTTCTCTGTCCATCCCCTTTTAGTAGAACCTTTACGAGAAGCTTATCATCAACATTTTCCTCAAAGCCAGGTAGATTTCTTTACCAGCGAAATCCAAGCCGGCAGCATTAAAGAAGATTCTGCTCCTACTTATGCTCGTGCGTTCCATCACTTTTTACAGTGGCAGACCGGAGAGGGGTTTAAAGGAACATTCAGCTCTCCCGATCAATGGGCGCAGGATTGTAATGCTCAAACTTCAGCGTTAGAAGGAAATCATTGTTGGGATAAAGTGAAAGAAGATTTTTCTAAGCAGGTTAGCCCATTACTGGGAGAAAATTTTGGTTTTTGGTACCATCTTAATGCTGATTTAACCGTCCCGGCGCATGTGTGGGATGATGCTCATCCTCCGGGAGAAAAATACGTGGGAGGATTAGCACATATGACTGGAGCATACAGCGACCCTTACGAAACCTGGACTGATGCACACAAAGATGAGATTATGGGCCAAGTTAATCCAGATTTAGGAAATCTTCCTGATACTAAGAAACTAAATTCCTTAAGCGCATTGATGAAAGATTTGGCTACATTTACCGGTTCAAATTTTTATAGCGCTGATGGTCTAGATGGAAGAGAGCCGGACAATTGCACTTGGGACGATTATCGTACTTATTGCTATCGTGACATAACGGACACTAGCGGCAGAGTAGTACAATCAAACGTAAAAATTTTACATAGCGGTTTCTTTACCGACTACCCGGATAGTGAATGCTTTAAGGGATATTGGCCTATCTTAAGCGCCAAAGTAGTAGAGTATGGAATCGCTGGAATTCAACTACTTTTTGACCAAACCACTACTTGTACTTCCGACTGCTACGATAGAAAATGTGGTAGTGATGGTTGCGGAGGAAGCTGTGGAGATTGCAGTCCGGAATTATTCTGTAATTCTAAAGGAAAATGTTTAGAAGATTGTATTGCTGATTGTTCTGGTAAGGTTTGTGGAGATAATGGTTGTAAAGGAAGTTGCGGCACCTGCGATTCCGGATACAATTGTAATGCAGGAACCTGCACTACCGATTGTGGACCGAACAGCTGTGATGGAAACTGTGGAACTTGTCCGACCGGAGTGGCTTGTGTCGATGGAGAATGTGAAAATTGTAAGAGTGAATGTACCGTTCCACAAAAAACTTGTTCCGGAAATTCCGTCTTAGGATGTGAGTATATCACTTCTACTTGTAGTAAATGGGGCTCACCCCAAGAATGTGCTACTAAATATGTCTGTCAAGGAGGAGAATGCGTATATGATCCCAGTTGTACTCCTCAATGTGACGGAAAAGAATGTGGACCGGACTGGTGCGGAGGATTCTGCGGAAAGTGCTCTACTGGATATAGCTGCAACAATAGTACCGGTACCTGCGTGGAAAATATCTGCTCTTTTGACCATTATGAGTGCCAAGGAGAGGTAATGGTAGAGATCAGCACTTGTGGCCAAACCTTATCTACTTTAGATTGTAATACTAAAATAGATAGTAAGGGAAATTCTAAACACTGTTATAAATGGGGTTCGGGGACAGGAGATGTATCTTGTTACTCAAAGATTTGTTCTTCGATTGATCCCACTCAAACTTTTTGGTCTCCTGATGGAAGTAGCTATAACAGCGTGGCCGAAAATTGTGGAAGCTATAAGTGCATTGACGGAGAATGCAGTAATTGTACACCGCATGATTATCAAACTTGTAATGGTAATAAAATTGTATGGGCGGACAGTTGTGGAGGGATAGAAGAAGTAATCCAAAATTGCGGTGGTAGCTCAACCTGTAACAATGGCCAATGTTCTTGCTCTCCTTCCTGTTCCGGAAAAGAGTGTGGTCCGGACGACTGTGGAGGAAGCTGTGGAAACTGTCCCTCTGGGACCCATTGCGGTTCGTACTATGAAACACCAGGAATTTGTGTAGATAACTGCACCCCTTCCTGCTCCGGAAAAGTATGCGGAGATAATGGTTGTGAAGGAAGTTGTGGAAGTTGCAACGGAGAACAAACCTGCCAAAATGGAGCATGTGTTGGCGGCTGTGATCCAGCCAGCGGATGCGGAGAAGCGGGATGTGTGTTTTATGATGGATTTAACGGAACTTTGGATACGTTATGCCGTTGGAATAATGTAAATGGAAGTCCTTATAATTCCGGAGGAAATTTACACTTGCCTCCGGGAAGTGATATAGGTAATGCTGGACAATTTACTGGATGTGATAATAATTTTACTTTAGTTTATTCTGCAAAATTAAATCCGGGAAGCGACTATTATATCCTAACCGGAACAGAACCCTCTATCCTCATAACAGCAAATGAAAAAGACCACCCGGGAGCAATTAAACTATACTATAGTGGAATTAGCGGTGATTATAAAGAACTTACCGGTATAACCCTTACTAACTTTAATACAGTTACATTGACTAAAAGTGGTACACTCTTGACTCTTTCTACCGGAGGAAAAAGCATTAATGGAACGTACAATGGAGGGATACATAGCTCTTATCTTAATAGTAGTTCTCAATCTTCATCAGAAGTTATCTTTGATTACATCAAAATAAAGTGCAACTAAAATCCAACATAATAAAAAAATCTAATAGAAAAAGTAAAAAAAAGATAAATTAATCTAAATATTATTTCACAATCTCGTATTCCTTGACGATTATTATCAAGAATAATAGCAACAATACTGCACCGGAGATCAGATACCAGATGCCCGCCATAATGCTCGCTTGGTTTAAAGACTGATACATGCCCCAGCCCATCACTACAAATCCCAGCCACAAGAATTTGTCCAAGACTAATTTCATGATTTCAAATTCCTGCTCTTCGGTCATCCGCTTTTTTCCTGAAATTGATTTTGCCATTTTTGTTCACCTATCCTACCTTCACAAAGAAGGAACGAGTGTCGTAAGCGGTAGCAGAATCACAGCTGGTCGTATCTGGATTAGCACACTTACCATCGTCAAACACTGTCACTTTATACAAATAATTTCCTGCCGCGGAACTTTTGGTAGAAATAGTTAAAGGTATAACATCTCCGCTAGTGGGAGACAATTCTTTTTCAATCAGGTTGTTATAAAAAAAACTAATGTCACCATCCATCACGACAGTATCAGTTATAGTAGTTCCATCCGGTTTTTGCATTTTTACCGGGTCAATTCTAATTCCGTATTTACGAGTAATGACGTCAGTATTAACAATACCCACATTTTCTATGGCTTGTTTACCTCTCTCTAAAATAATCTCTTGAGTTATGGCCAATTTCTTTCCAGAACTGCGCATATCTTCCAGAATCTGATCTTTAATCTTACTTTGTACTTCGGAAGAAGTTTTACCGATTCCGCCTAACTGACTCTTAACAAAAGCTAATCCTAAACCTAATACCGTAAAAGCAATCACTACGATTACGATTGCTTCTATAGATAGGTTTAAAGAACCTCTCTTCTTTAATCGAAAATTCTTTCTCTTCATCTTCACACCTCTTTTAGTACTTTTAAGGGTTATATCCCTTTTAACAGTTATGTTCTAAGCAATATTTCTACCTATAAAAAGCTTTCCATAGGTTTAAGTTAAAAATGAGACTAAAAAGGAAGATTGGAAGCCCAAAAGTAGTTCCAGAGAAGCAAAGCCAGGTAAGCAAACAAGAAACTGGGCACAAAAGGGACTCCTTCTCTCACTTTGACCATTTCCAACTTCTTTTCTTTATGCCACCTTAACAGCTCTTCCAGATCTTCCTTCTCCAGGGTTTTCTTCTTCATTACCACTTTATCTGCAACCTTAACTTCTTCTGCCAGCCAATCTCCTTCAGTTAATTTAGTTACTTCTCGCTTCATAATGAAACAGCTGTTTTCTACGGTAGTCACAAAGAGGAATAAGTAGAAGGTAATTAAAGGAAAAGGAATCAACGGCCAGATAAAACTGAAATTATATTTCAATCCGAATAAGAAAAGAACGAACAACAACAAAGAGATTATTCCCAAAATTAAATGTAAAGTTTTATGTTCGTTCCATTTCTTCTTGAAATCGGGAAGGAACTTCTTTCTCTCTTTAATCGCTAATCCTACTACCCAAATTAATCCATAAATTGCACCTAATGATAATAGTAAGAGAAAAAACCAAAAGAGGTTCCAGGAAGAGCTATCGAAGGGATAAGCGATTCCAATCACTCCACCCATCCCCATCAACAGTTTACTATCTCCACCACCCCATTGGTTAGAATAATAAAGCAGACAAGATAATCCGAAAAAGATCCCAAAGCCTAAAGCTCCGGAGATTAAGATTTCCCAGCCCGATGACAGAGAAAAGATTGCTCTTATTCCCAGAGCGGCGAAGATTAATCCGTAACTAATCCAGTCGGGCACTTCTCTCCACTTTAGATCGCAATAAGAAGCAATAATTAAAGCAAACAAAGTTACCGCGATTAAAGTCACCTCAAGGAACATATCAGGAAAGTTCAGAAAGAAGTTTATTAAATTTTGGGTTTTAGTAAAGTAAATATGAAACCCTCCCGTTCCGAGCCGTTCCAACAAATAATAAATGAACGAATGAACGGCAAGCTAGATCTCTGACGAATAGCTTCCGCTCGTCACTGGCCACATTGGCGAGAGTTTCATATTCGCACTTTTATAAAGAGAGCACAGTAACATTTATAAACAAATTTACTTTAATTCTCTCTAATATAATATAGTAATTGTGAATAGTCATCGTAAATTGGTTCACAATTACTAATAAGCAAATGTGAGGATAACGAATACCTTACACATTTGCTATATTCCAAAAAGGTGGTAGATATGGCTAATGATGAAGATTATGAAATTCTTCCGCACCAGTTGTTAAACGATTTGAAGGATGAAGTAGAGGGTTTGAAAAAGAAATTGACCCAACCCGATAGTAAAATTAACGAACTAATTCTAGAAATAGAAAGCATGAAAGATTCTGTTCATGAGTTAAACACTATTTTCCAGCAAGCGTTAAAGGAAACGCAGGAAGAAGACGTGATGAAAAGGATTACTGACATTAACGATAAATTGGCTGACGTCATCAGTCAAAATGAAACTATCGCTAAAGGGATGCTGGCTATCTCTGATAAAGTGGACGATTTTGTAAGTAAGCAAGATGGATCTAAGGTTGGTTCAGATTCTACTCTAACCTTTTCTTCTAGCCAAACAACTGCTCCTTCCGGAATGGTTCGCCATGATATGGGCATGCCCCAAATGAGCGGTCCGGGAAGAATGGCTCCTCCGCCCAGCATGGACAATAATTTTCCTTCTTTTGGAGATAATTTTAACAGTTCCGGTTCGGATAACTTTCCTCCCCCTCCACCAAGTATGGGAGCTCCGCCAAAAAGAAAAGGGTTGTTCAAATAAGCCATGAGCACGCTCAAAGCGCAACAGTTCCTGTATAAAATAGCTTCTTTAACTGAGCTGCAGAAAGAAACTTTTTCTCATGTAGAGATTATTAAAAAAGTAAATGAAATTAAGTATCTAATTGATCAAAAGAAAACTCCCCGATTTATTATCAAAAAAGAAATCCAGAATCTGGAAGAAGAATTGAAAACCATTTCGGATTTAGAGAAGTCGTTACAAAAAAGCAGAAACCAAGAATCAGTCCAAGTAAAACTGCTTAAGAAAAAAATAGATTTATTGAAGAAAAGATTATCTATCGCAGAAGATAAAGAGCTACCCAAGAAAGTAGAAAAATTATCTCATCTATTAGGAGAGATGCTGGCCAAGTATGGTACACAAGAAGATGTTGAATTAAGCCGGAAATTGTTGGCTGAAGTAAGTCCAAAGAAAAAGCTATTAAAGACAGCACAAAAAATAATTGCCGAAACGCCCACGAGACCGTTATTAAATCGCGATAAATTACAATCGTTGTTAAGCAGAGTAGAAACATTAAGATTCGAGCTAGAGAAGAGTAAAATATTACATAAAAATCCTAATGCTCTAGCTTTAGGGAATAAGTTAGGAATGATTGAAGATAAATTGAAACAGTTATTAGCTGCTACTGTTCCGCCCGAAGCAATTACTCCTATTCCGGAAAATGTTCTACCAGAAGATATCAAACACGATTTATTGTTTGGGGTTCCGGCGATGAGCAGCAGCAATCTATCCTCTGCCGGAAGCGCCAGCATGGCTCCTTCTGCGACCGTCTTCCCTCTTTCATTAGAAGCAAGTTCTGATTTTGAAGAGTTGCCCCTGCCTCCACCGCCGAGAATTAAGGGATAAATCAGTTGTTTCCACATCTCAATTGCGGAGGATAAGATTCCAACACTACACAATTCTCTTGATGGCAATACCAAATGCAGGGATCCTTATCCACACAAGCCAATGGTTTATCGGGGAGTTTCCAACATTCTAAATCTGTCGGGCAAGCGATATTTGCATCACATTTTAAATCAGTAATGTGCGGTTCAAGATAGTTATATAGCGCTGAACGATCATCAGGCGGGGAGTTTATTCCTTTTGGGGTACATCCCACCAACAAAAATAGTCCTAATATCAATAATAAATATTTCATAAGAACAGAATATCCTCCTGGTTAATAAAGGGTAGACATAACTTCAAGGAGAGTAGAAGTCTTACAAATCTTTTCCCATGACCGTTCTTCTGCTGTTTTCTTTAGCTCGCTGGGCTGCTTCCAATACCAATTGCTTCACTTTCTCATCCAATTTGTTCATGAAGTCGTCAGAAAGATTGTTCGGACCACCCTTATTTCCTTTAAGAATTTCCTTTATCTGAGTGCGGACGGTAATCATAAGTAAGAAAAGTAGAGGAGATATTTAAAGCTTGTTGAGGTTTAAAACAGAAGATTACTGAGAATTAAGCAACATCAATTCTATCTCCTTAACACCACCCAAATCTTTATAAAGCCAAAAACATTCTTTTCCTCTATTCATGGACTGGAGTAAAAAAGAGGAAGTAGTGATAGTTGTACTTATAGGTGTGTTTCTATTAATAGGAGGAATAATTTATTTTGGAAGTATTGATGAGAATAGTTTGACCGGGGCAGCGGTGGGAGCAGAAAATTCCGAGTTAAGTGTTCCGGAAGAAATATCTCCTGAACCACCTGTTCTCTCCAATTCGAACAACAATCTTAGTAACAATATTTCTATTGCAGTTCTTCCTGAAGAAAGGTTATTAAAAGCGGATCCCTCCATCTTTTCTCTTAATCAAGGAACAATTAATGGAGAAATTAATTTAAGTAATGCTGATTTAACTTTAAGAGGGACTATCGCTGAGGAGAGTACGGGAAAAGAGGTAGCTCTTATCGACATCAACAACGACGGATATGATGATATGATTATAGGTGCTCCTGATGCTACTGCTAATGGATATTCTGGAGCAGGAAAAGTGTATATCTTTTATGGTGGTTCGAATGGTATTCCGAGTATGGTTAATCTTAGTCAAGCAAATGTAACCATTAATGGGATAGTTTCATCTACAGGTTCTGCAAAAATATCTCTTTCCGGTGGGGATATAAACAATGATTCGCTAACTGATTTAGTTATTGGGATGTCTGCCAGTCAAGATTCAGATTATACCTATTCAAAAGGTAAAGTATATATTTTTTGGGGAACTTATTCCTTTCCAACGGGATTAAATTTTACTAACGCCAACGTCACCATTACTGGAATTAATTATTACGATTATTTTGGAAGTGGTGGCACCAAGATAGGGGATGTTAATTGCGACGGGTTAAAGGATCTCATAGTGGGAGCATACTATCTGAATGATGGTCAAGCTTTTATCTTTTACGGGAGAAACAGTTGGAGTTCCAGCTTTAACTACAATAATGCGAATGTAACTTTTAATTCTAGTGGCAAGGGATTATTAACTCGAGAAAATGGAATAGCTATTGGCGATATAAACGGCGACGGCTGTAAAGATATAATTCTGGGAGATAGTTATGATGATCCAGGTACGAGTGGCCATAACCAAAACGGGATAACCTATGTGTTTTATGGATCTAATTCTTTTTCTTCTTCTATTCCCGTAGCTAATGCTAATGTCAGCATTAATGGAACACATGGAGAAATCATTACAGGAGAATTCTCCGGTTCGGCCATTACTTCTACTGATATGAATGGAGACGGATATGCAGATATCATTATCGGAGCATATAATGCAGATGTAGGAGGGACAGATAGAGGTAGAGTTGACGTGGTATACGGTGCAGAGGTCTTACCAAGTGCAATACGATTAGAAACGCAAGCGAATATAACGATTAATGGTACCATAAACAGCGCCTACGCAGGTTATGCTCTCTCTTCCGGAGATTATAATAAAGATGGATATGAGGATATTCTTATTGGCGCTTATGGCTCTTCCGCAAACGGAATTTCTTCTGCAGGTGAGACTTACTTAATTTATGGTTCTCCCAGTCTGCCTAGAGGTTTGCTAATAAATTCTTCTAATGTAACTATAAATGGAGCTTCTTCTTCAGGATACTCTGGAGAATCGGTTCAGATGGGAGATGCAAATGGAGACGGATTTTCAGATATAATTATTGGAGCATATGGGGTGGATGCTAACGAAATAACCGATTCGGGAGAAAGTTATTTAATATTAGGAAAAGTTACTTGCAACGTCATTAACAGAAGCACTACCCTTACTAATAATCTAACGGTAACCGGAGATTGTTTCATTATCAATGCTTCCAACATTTATTTAGATGGTAACGGATATACTTTAATCGGAAATGGTTCCGGTAGCGGGATAAATATATCTTCCGTGGAGAATGTTACTATCAAAAATATTATTCTTCAAAACTTTAGTAATGCCCTTTACTTCGGACCCTCCTCCAATTTAAATAATGTTAATGATACGATTATTACTGCAAATAATCAGAAAGCAGCCTTCTTAGCCAATAATTCCGGCAACAATACTTTCAATAATGTTTCTTTCGTACAAAGTGCTACTACTATTGGAGAAAATAGTACTCTTTCTAACCAATGGTATGTAGATGTAAATGTAAGAGATGGTGATGGAAATTTACTTTCAGGAGCAAATATTTCTGCTTATAATCTTACCGGAAGTTTGATCCAAAGTCAAATTACTCCCACTTCTGGAGCAGTAAGATTCTCTCTTCCAGAATATCTCGAATCCGATTCTGGAAAGAGTTATCACTCTAATTATACCATTAATGTTACTAAAAATCTTTATTCTTCTATGAGTCAGAGTATAAACCTTACTCAAACCAATAACACTCTGATTAATTTTACTATTAATCCTGGATGCGGTGAAATTACTGAAGGGATGACTTTTTCTCCCACCAATATCAGCGCTAGTGGTGATTGTTTTAAAGTAACTTCAAACAACCTGATTATCAACGGAAATGGACTGCAGATAATCGGAGATGGCACCGGTAGCGGATTAAATCTTACTAACAGGAATAATGTTACCATCACTAATTTAGGGATAAGAAATTTTCAAAACAACCTACTTCTTTTTAATGCCACCAATATTAGTTATTACGATTCTGTTTTTAATAACGCCAGCAATAAAGATGTTAGTTCCCTGCAGAATAGTACTCTTCTGACCATAAACGCTACTTTCAATCAATCTAAAGTTAATGTTGATAGCAGTAGCAATCTGGTGGTAAAATGGAAAGTCAGTTTTAATATTACCAATAACCAATTTCCTCTTTCTGGAGCACAAATTAATGCTTATAATCTTACCGGAGCAGCAGAAGCAGTAGCTCTTTCAAATGCACTAGGAGCAGCCCAGCTCAATTTAACCGAATATTCTGATTCAAATAATATTATAGTTTATTCCACTCCCCATAATATTGTAGTTAATAAAACGGGATACAATAATGGTTCTACTACTTTTAATTTGTCTCAAACCAGCAATACTATTTCTTTGATTAACTTATTGGGCAATAGCAATTGTACTACCATTACTACTAATCTGGTCTTGCAACGAGCAAATATTTCTAAAAGTGGAACTTGTTTTACCATCACCGGTAGCAATATTCAGATTGAAGGAAATGAAACTACTATACAAGGCAACGGAAGCGGTTCTGCACTTTATTTTATGAATGTTAGTAATGTAACTTTAAACAGTTTTACTTTACTTAACTTTAGTAAAGGAGTTTATTTGTATGGATCGAGTTATATCATCTTATCCAACTTAACACTTCAAAATAATACTAATGGGATATATTTTGAAGACTCTTCCTACAATAATTTTACTAGTGGAACTATTCAAAACAGCAGTGGATATGATCTGTATCTTGATTCGGGCAGTAATAATATTCTTACTGATGTAAACACTACTAATAGTAGCATTTATTCTGAAGATTTTACTAAAATAACCAAAAGATGGTATATCGACGTTACCGTAAATGATACCGGAGGGAATGCACTCTCCAATGTTACCACAGTGGCCTACAATTATGATGGTTCTATAGCTGATAACCAAACCACTTCTCTTTCGGGTACGACTAGACTGACGGTATCGGAGTTTTATAAAAACGAATTTGGATATACCTACATCACTCCTCAAAGAATCGTTGTTTCTAAACCCGGATACTTTTCTACCAACTCCAGTTATATTTTTATTGATGAAACCCATAATACTGCGGCTACGTTTAATTTAACTTTAGTTTCTTGTGGTATAAGTTTAAACCAAGATTTAACTTTGGGCAGTAATCTGAACAGTTCCGGAACTTGTTTTACTGTTGGAACAGATAATATTATTATCAATGGGAATGGATATACTCTTCAAGGAAACGGTTCGGGAACAGGAATTAATTTAAATGGACATCGAGGAATTAATCTAAACGATTTAACCCTTAGAAATTATACTCAAGGGATTGTAATCGGACAAGTTAACAACAGTAATCTCAGTAGAATTACTTTGTTAAATAATCAAATTGGCTTGATGATTAATTCTTCTAACAATAATATTATACGAGACAGTGTTATTGCCAATTCTTCTTCCAATGCTATCCAAGTTAACAATGAGGGTTATACTAATAACACTTTAATCAACGTATCTGTAGACATTAATAACATTACCATTACCGGAACGGCCAGCCTGTTTTTGAAATGGTATGTAACCATGAATGTCACTTATGGTAGCAATTACCCTTTACAAAACAGCAACGCTACCGGAAGAATTGTAGCTAATGGAGATGTGGATGATAGTCGTATTAGTGATGCTGATGGTTTAGCAAGATTGGAATTAACGGAGTTAAAGAAAAATGCTTCAGGTGTTTTTTATTATACTCCACAAAATATTACTACTTTTTTCAACGGCAGTTCGGGTTATTCAGTTAATAATATCCTTATTAATCTAACCCAAACGAATAATACTCCAGTTAATGTCTTGTTAAATCTTACTTGTACTATTCCTTATAATGATTTATCCATTAGTTCGAACACGTTACTTTGTCCAGGAATCTGGGAAATCCCTGATACAGGAGCATATGGAATAATACGTTTAGCTACCAGCAATGTCGCTCTAACCTGCGATAATACCCATCTCAAAGGAAGCGGTAGTGGAATGGCCTTTGTAGTTAGAGATGTACAAAATGTAAGTATAACTGGATGTACAGTGGAAGATTATAACACAGGAATCTATGCGGATAATATTTATGGATATAATCTCACCTTTAATCAGATAAATATGTCGGAGGTGGAAACAGGGATTAATGCTTACGCTTTCACTAATGGATTGATTTTATCCAACTTTTTTATTTCTCTTACTTCTACCGGAAAAGGAATTACTCAATTACACGGCACAACACAAAATTATAATATTAGCAATGGTACTTTCTCAGGGGGATTGGTCGGACTAGATTCTTGTACTGTTGCTTCCATCTTAACTAATTCTCAGATTAGTGGAGTTACCTTTGAAGGAGATTCATCTACCACTGTCGGAATATGTTTAACGGGTAATAACAATAATATTACTAATAATACTTTTATAAATAATAGAGTAGGTATAAATATTAATTCTGGTACTGGAAATAATGTATATTATAATAATTTTAACAGTTCTTTTAGAGATCACGTCTACTCTGTAGCGGGAAACCTGTTTAATACCTCTATGAACATCACTTACAACAATTCTGGCAACTTAACTAATCTTACTGTTCCGTGGGGAAATACTTGGGACGATATTTGTAATTTAGATATAAATGACACTAACAATGATAGTTATGGTGATTCAGGAAGTGATTATCCTTATAATGTTACCAACGGAGCAAATGTTAATGGTTCAGTAACTGATTATGGACCAAAAATTATTAGTTGCCCTTCTGAAAATCAAACTGGAGCACAAGAATACTTAACTCAACATGGAGGAAGCAGTCGAACTACTGTTGCTGCTGTTGCTCCCGCCGCCACGGCCGCAGTTGAAGCTCCCCCACCTGCAGCGGCTAGAACTACACCCAAAGTAGTACCCACAGAAACTCTTACTGCTCAAGAAACTAAAAAGTTCTTGAAAATAGAATCATATTCCCAGAATTTGGACACCCAAACTACACAAGTAAAAATAACTCTACAAAACACCGGTAAGAAAAGAATGCTGCTTTTCCCAGAACTTGACCAGCAGACCGATGATCCTTATTTCATCATCACCCGTAAGACTTTAGGCGCTGAAGATTCATTATTCAGCAAAATATCGGATATCTCTTATTCTCCTGATTCTATCACGGGAAGATTATTGAAAGCAGAAATCGTCAATCCTGAACAAATCCTGCTTAATCCGGGAGAAACGGTAGAAAAGACTTTAGAAATCAAAGAAGGTTTAGTCGCTCCAAAACAGATGAAAATCCAGTTCACTACTTTCGGTGAAACCGTTAATGAGCAGGAAGTGAAAATTGAAAAGAAGTCCGTTTCCGGAACGGCAGTGGATGTAGATACTGCTCTGAAAACTATTGATGTGTATGCAGTTATCGTTCCGGAAGAGTTGTCTAAAAAGATTGAAGGGCAAGCTACCAATCCTTTAACTGGAGCAGCAGTATTAGATCTGAAACAAACCAGCAGCGAATACCTGCTGGAGTTCAGCCTAGGTAAAAAAGGAAGTAAGGGAGTGCAATTTGGAGATATTTACGGACCATATGTGCTCAAAGAAGGAAAAGTGTTTGTGTTTGCTCAGCAGCTCAAATACAATTCGAAAGAATATAACGGGCAGGAAGTACTGCGGGCAAAGATTTATCATGGTGGCGAAGTTATCGCTGCTAACGAGTTCAACATAGACTTAAAATAAAACCTCTTAAAAACAAAAAGTTTTATTAACCCCAATAAATTAACTAAGTATGAAAGAGGTTTAAAAAATGCTGGTATTTGGTGTAGATGTTCCTTTAATTGAAGTAATTTTAGCTTTGACTATTATCCTCTTTTTACTTCTAGTAGAAGCGATTGTAGTAATCGCTTTATTGATAAAACAACTTCAAAAAACCAAACAATTAGGGGATTTAATGGAAAAGATGTCGGAAGCGCTTCTAGCTATTAAGAAAGCCGAGATCGATGAGCTGGATAAGCTTAAAGGTAGAAGGTAATCATTTTTGTTCTCTTTAAGTATTTTATTTTTTAATGGTACAATATTTTTATAAAAATCATAAATTAAACAAAAAAAATATAAAAAAATAACAGAAGTTTATTTCTTTCCACCGGCAGGGGCGCCCGGAGCAGCTTTATCCTTCTGAGCTGGTGCTAATTCGTCCACAATTTTCATGGGAATCTGCTCTTCCATCATCTTAGCACGGATTTTCTTGGATTCTTTACCTTCCATTTCTTTCATGATGGCCTTGGCCCGATTCATGTACTCGACCATCTTTCTTTCCATCTCTTCCTTCAGGCGCTTCTTCTCTTCTTCCATATGATGTTTTTCCTCTTCCGTCAACTCAGTTCTTCCTGATTTGATTTTAGCATCAAATTTGCCTGCTTCGATGGCTCTCAGGGCATCCTTAGGATTCATTCCCTCTACTAAGATACCCATAGAAACACAAGTGCCAATAACCTCTTTGACTTTCTCTTTCATAGTGTTTCCACCCAAGTTTCCTTCTTTAATTCTAGCAATCTTGATAATCTGTTCTAACATTAAGTCCGCGATCTTTTCATTTTTAGCATTACTGGCTCCTTTCTCTACTCCAGCTTCTTTCTTAATTAAAGCAGTAGTAGGCGGAGTTCCCACTTCTACTTCAAAAGTTTTAGCTTGAGCATCAAAGATAACTTTTATCGGAACCTGCATTCCTTTCATGTCAGCAGTTTTCTTGTTAATTTCAGTAATAACTTGACCGATATTCAATCCAGTCGGGCCTAAAGCGGGTCCTAAAGGAGGAGCAGCACTAGCTTTTCCTCCTTCAATCATGGCTTCTACAGTTTGTTTTGCGATTTTAATCACCTATAATCAGTATATTGTCCCTATTATATGTGCGTAACTTTAACTTAAAAATGAAGTTTATTTATATAGTTTGTGGGAAAAGAAAAACTGCGGGGGAAGGGACTTTCGATTTCACTACGCTTCTAGGTTGCTCGTGGAGTCTTGTACCCCACTTGACAACGCTCGCCCAGCGTAATGGGCATTCGAACCCTCGAACTCACTAAGAGACAGGATTACTTCTCAAGCATTCACCTGAGTGTCCTTACTTAAGTCCTGCGCGTTTGACCAGGCTTTGCTACCCCCGCATCGGGACCCGGTCTTTTTAAGATAGGTTTAATCTCTTTTAAAAACCTTTCTTTTTCTTTTGAGTTTTTTTGAGAATAATCTTACTCCTGTTTTAACCAAAAGCTTAATAAAAGCAGATTAAAAACTATTTGATTAGTTGGCAACATAGCTTAACCTGGTTCATAGCGCCACAGGTTGCGTCTATGGAATGATGCTCCGGGCGAGGCTCATATGAGTTGAGCAATGAGAACGTAAGTTCGATGACTAAACTCTAACAACTGGGTTACGTGGAGGTTCCGGGTTCAAATTGCAATGCAGGAAAGTCCCGGTGTTGCCAGCTTTTTCTTTTTTTGATAGATTAATCTAAAGAAGCCACTACCCACTGGTCAACTCCGGCTAAGGTATATAAACAAGTAAACTATTGCTCTTTTATGAAAGATATTGCCTTACTTTATGGTCTTTTGCTAGGTGACGGTTGTTTATCTCGGATCGGAAAAGGATGGTACGTTATATTAACCCTTGATATTCATTCAGACAAAGAATTAATAGATATTGTATTGAAATTACTCTCCAAGATTAGAACTAGAGATACCAAAGTAAATAGTAGAGAAGAATATGGCAAATATGAAATATCGTTCTCGGATAAAGCTCTTTTTAATAGATTAAACTCGTTAGGATTTCCTATTGGTAAGAAAGGCATTAATTTAATTATCCCAGATTGCTTAGAACAATATATGAAAGAAGTTATAATGGGATACTTTGCTACTGATGGTTGTTTGGTTATAACGAATAATAACGGAACAGAATATCCTAGAATTGAATTTTCAAGTATATCAAAACCACTTTTAGAACAGGTTAAGGATTACCTAAATTCAAAAAAGATAGAAGGAAAAATATATTTATCTCACAAAGCAAAAGGAAAATGGAATAATCTTTACAGACTACAAATTAATGGAAAGAATAAACTAATATCTTTTGAAAATAATATTGGCCTATTAAATCCTAAGCATCAAATGAGATTTCAATTAATTACGACAATTTTATAAATAAAAGTCAAATAAAGCTTATTACGCCACGATGGCACAACCTGGTAATGCGCAAATCTTCTTAGAAGAGCGTAGGCCTGGAAAACAGGATTACCATACAGCTTGTTCCCGCAAGGGTATCCCGGTTCAAATGATAAAGAGTGTAAATCTCTTATCTGATTTTCCGGGTCGTGGCGTCATTTTTATTTTTCTTCCAACAAATTTATTAACTTCTTTCTCATCTATCAGCAAACATGAGAAAAAGCTTAACGGCAATAGTTCTCTTTGCTTTAGGATGTGGGCCAGTAACTACGGCCGGAATCCATGAAGAATATGCCCGAAAATATGGAGCTCCCCATTCTACTTCTTCTATTGACTACGTGATCAGAGCAGAATATCTTATTGAAAAAGGAAATTGTTCTTTAGCTTTTGATGATCTAGACAAAGCCAGAGAACTATCTCCTGACGAAAGATTGTTAGCCAGAATAAATTATCTTCATGCCCAATGTAATTGTGATTTAGCGGACTGGGCCTTGATGTTAAGTAGAGAAAAAAGCGATATGGAAAGAAGATTTATCATCGATGCTAACTGCCGCTCTGGAGAAGAAAAGCTACATGCCATTCCTCCAAAATATCTCACCCCCGATATATTACAATTGCATAAAGAATTGAGCGGAACTTGTGGATTAGGTCATTATGGACAATTCAATAACTCTATCTTACCTTAAGCTAATAAACTTAACTTTATTTTAATTTCAAAATATTTAGCATCTCTTCCGCCCTTTCTGCATCTACTTTCTTAATCGTTTCAAAATAATTTTGGGCTAGTTCAATGCTTTCTTGGCAGTCAGAACGGCAAGGGAAATGTGAAAGCAGCACACAATCTTCTCCTCTCTTAGAAAGATTGGTCCATTCGTTTGTAGGGAGTAATTCTAAATTAGTGTTATCTTGGCGAAAATGGTGGATGAAGAAATTGATGCAACATTCCGGATATCCCAATATTTCTCCCAGTTCCTTATGACGGTTCATCATCTCGGCATAACCCGCTAGTAAAGCACGGGATTCATCTTTTGATATATACACGAAATACATTCCAGGACGAGGATCGTTTTCAGCTAAACGCAAACCCCTGTTAGAATAATTATTCTCTTTATCTTCTAACAAAATCTTAAATTTAGATTTTATTAAAAACAAATTATTTTTTTTACAGAATTCTTCTACTGCTGGAAGCTCTTGATCATAAAAACCTTGCCGCACTACTTCTTTTGCATCTTGTAGTAATAGAACCATTTCTTGTGCTTTGGTTTTTGAACCGAAAATTCCAGTCAGTGAAGCAATCATAGTCTAAATTAATGAATTAAGTTTATATTTATTATGAATGTTACCTTGATTTTTAGAAATATTTATAAAAGATTCTTGAAAAAGCACAAATACATATAGTATATATGGATAAAATGAAGAAAAACACTATTTTATTAAAACCGATCAACGGAGAAAAGGACACTATCACTCTTTATGATTGTTTTAAGAGAGAGTTTAATAATGGTGATGGTATTGGGAATACCATTGGTCATGTTTCTATCCCTGAAATTCCGATTTATTTTACTCATTTAAGCGGGGTAGAAGTAATTGATGACCATATTGTTTACGATGGCAAGAGAATTCCTTACTCCTTACTTCAAGAGGCTGCTTTAAAACAAGGCTTAGAGGCAAGCATTTGGCCGCATTCTATCGATCCATTTCTTTATTATTTGCAGATAAAGCGGGGAATTGATCCTTTGGCCAGAAATAAGCAGTTATAATTAGTAAGTGACCACGATACTTTTATATAGATGTTACAAAATACATATTCTAGTCAATAAATGTTTAAATATAACTATCATGCCCTTAATTTCAGAGAGGTGGGGATGGACAAAACCGTGGGGGTGTTAAAACTTGATTAAGAAAAAGTCTATCTTTGACGTATTTTTTCGAGAAAAGCCAGCGATGATGTTGGTAGAATTGAAAAACGCTGATTCTAACGTCTATGCCTCAGTATTAGCAAAACAAATCGACTGCACGTATTCGCATGTAGTGAAGATTTTGCAAGAGATGCAGAAGGCCGAATTAATCCGCTTCAAGAAAGAAGGCAGATTAAAATTGTTAGAGTTGACTAAGAAAGGAACAGATATTGCTTCTAACATTGAAAGCATTAGAACGCAGTTATAAATATTTTTTTATTACCCCTTTGGGGATTTTTTAGATTTTTGGTTGTTTATTAACAGTTTTATTAGAATGGATTATCCAAAATAATTCTTAACAAATTGATAAACTAAATTAACAGAGAATTCTAAACTTTCTTCAGAGATCTTGTCAGCGGTATCGGTCTTTTGGTGATAATCTTTTAGAGTATAAGAACCTCTAATTTTTCTTATTAACGAGGCTCTTTTTCTTCTACTACTTCGGGGATTACTATCTATATTTTGCGCTTCAGGAACAAGAATCAAGTCCCGCTCGTCTAACATAGAAAGACAGATAGAATTATTAACCCCGGAGTTGTAGAAAGTTTGATGATCTCCACCGTGTCCAAGAACTTGACTCACAAAATAAGCCCTACGACCCAACTCACCACAAGTGCGATCTAATAATTTTAAATAATCATCAGACTGATTCTTCTTTTCCCAAAATAAAGGTACAGAACCTCTTCCAACTAATTCTAAATTTAATACTGTTGCCGCTTTATTTATACCATATTCCTCAATATAAGCTGACGAACCCCAGAGATGATTTTCCTCTTCATCAAAAAAAGCTATTCTTAAAGGCCATGAAAATCCTTCCGATTTTAATTTTCGGGCCAATTCTAGTAAAACAGAAACAGAAGAAGCATCGTCATTAGCTCCAGGACTTCCGGGGAAGCAATCATAATGAGCACAAAGAAGCAGTTTAGCTTCGTTCTTAGTAGAAGAAAAATTGACTAGAACATTACTATTCGAATTATGATTGAATCTTTGTTCCATTGAAGGAAGGGAATAATCTTCCAGAACTCCTTTAATTATTAAACGACGTTCATAATTGCTTCGGTGAGCAAGTTCAGCAACCGTTTGCGAGAGGGAACCCATATGTGTGTTTCTACTGCAGAGTAGTTTATTAATCTTGCGCTTAAAATAAGAAATTTTATTAAGAGAAGAGATTATCTATCGATAATGGTTTTACGTCAAATAGAAGCTTCTGAAATTACACCGATGGCCTTTTTGTTAGAAGAAAACAAAATAGGGGTACATATCACCGAAACTATTAAAGAAAGAACCAGTAAATTACAGATGTATCTTTTTTCTAAGCCTTGTAGAGGGATATTATTTAAACTTTCTTCTTCAAAAGAAAGAGCGGAAATAATTAATAACTTGATGGAGAAATTGAATAGTATTAGGAAGATAACTGAAATATCTGAAGAAAAAACCAACGAGTTCATTAATTCAGAAAAATTCAAGAAAGAATTATTTTCTTTACCTAGCCATTATCGAACTACTCGTGGTTATTGTTACAATGCTTTAGAAAATCAAAGAAAAATTTTAAAAATAATTAAAAAGATAGCTAGTGAATTAAATAAACTAAGAAATAATTTAGATTATAAGGAGTACCAACAAATTTTTCATCGTTTACAAGAATACCTTCAAGAGATTTTAGAAAAATGTGATAAAAATCACCAATTCTTAAGCGACTTTCAAGGAAGAGTGAGAATAGAAGAATATTTACATCAAAGTTATGAGCAAATTCAAGCAGCAAATTTATTGCATGGAGGTCAAGGGATTAACAGATTAAAGAATGGAGATATTTTTGTTTCTTTTAAAACTTTAAACTACTTACAGAAGAAAGATATATCCCGGTGGGTGTTTAAGGTAACACGGTCACAGGTAACTCATGTAGGGTTGTTTTTCTTAGATTCAAAGAGAACCCCTTATATCATTGATGCTAAACTCCATGGAGTATATAAGATGAATGTGTTAGAATTAAAAGAAGGAGTGATTTGGGTAGTACTAAGGCCGAAACTGAGCGATCAACAAAGAGCAGATTTATGGAAAGTATTACGTAGAAAAGTTTCTGAAAAAATCAAGTTTTCGGTTAAAAAATTAGCCGGAGTTATTCCTTCTTTATTAACAAATAACCTTTTGAACCGATTTACTAAAAGAAGAATAGAAACCGATAATATGTTCTCCAGATTAAAAGATCAGCAATTTTGCAGTGAATTTTTAAGTGAAGTTTTTGATGAAATCGGATTTCCTCTCACTCCAAAAACTAAAGGAGCAATGGTTTTTCCTTCGGATATTTTCTCCTCCCCTTATGTAGATTATATTGGTTTGCTCTTTGACGAAGATAAATACACCAAAGAAAAGATAATGAAAGAACTAGTACAGGATGTTAAGCTGTAATAGTTAATATTTTGAAGAAGAAATAATCACTTTTTCTTAACCTTTCTTTCTAAACTCTGATTAATCTCTTCTACAATCGCTTCAATCTCTTTTTCTTCCATTCCATGCACTTGGCAACCCTGCTCAATGGTTTCAAAATCCGCTCCACCACAACCTACGCAATGCAAGCCATGCTCAAACATGATCACTAGAGCTTCCGGACAGAGTTCTAGAGCTTCAGAAATAAGAGTATTCTTAGTAATTTTCTTTTCTATTGCCTTTTTGGCCATATTAACTATTGTTAATAGGAGATATTTAAATTTTATGTAAGATTTTATTTGAAACCACCCTAGCCATCGGTTTAACTGCCACCAGCTTCTCGTGCCTCGCTATTTTCTTTGATAGCGACCATCCCCGTAAGGGACTTCCCCCTAATCGCTTCATCCAAGAAAAAGAAAGCACTCGACCTTAGGTTGGTAGCACTTCTTATTGGCCAGGCGGGTGGTTTTCTAAATTTTGTGCTACAAATACATAATGTTTTTAACTATGTAACCGAAAAAAGCCTTCCATGCTCACCAAAAACGAGTATTTTCGTCAAGTATTGCATATTCTGATTGGAGTAGCTACAGTCATAACGTATTATTACAATATTTTAAGTCCTTTAGCCGTATTCATCGGCATCGTTGCGGGAGGATTAGCCTGCCTACTAAGCAAGCGAGTAAGGTTACCTGGCTTCAGTTGGTTCTTAGAACATTTTGAACGGGAAGAGATGCGTAAAACTTTTCCAGGGAGAGGATTAATCTTCTTTTTTATTGGAGTATTGCTGTGTATGCAATTATTTACTAAAGATATTGCTCTAGCTGCTATTATGATATTGGCGTTAGGAGATTCCTTTAGTCATATTATCGGAGAAGCTCTCGGCAGCATGAATAATTTCTTCAATTGGAAAAGCAGAAAATTGTTTGAAGGAACTTTGGCCGGATTTGTATTTGCCTTTTTTGGAGCTTTAATCTTTGTACCTTATCCGGAAGCCTTTTTAGCCAGTTTTTCCGCCATGGTAATGGAAGTGATTGATATTGATCTAAACGGTCGACATTTGGATGATAATTTGATTGTACCTTTAGTAGCGGGAACGGTTATCCTATTGGTGAGGACTTATTTAGGGTATTAATATTTCCGCAAAAGATTTAAACCCCCGGATTATCCTTCCTTTATGATCAAAAAACCTAAAAAAGAGCCCGCAGTGTACCATAAGCCGGATGAAGAGCTTCCAGAAGAGGAAGAACAACCATTAGAAGAATTAGAAGATGACGAACTGGAGCCCTGGGAAGAAGGTTTTGAAGCGGGAGCAGCTCTAGGCGGACAATTAGGCAAAGATGCTTTAACCGGACAGCCCATTAAAGATGTGGATGAAGTAATCGAAATGGAATTGGACGGGAAGACTTATCGTTTCGTCAGCGAGAAAAATGCGATACTGTTTAAGAAGAAACGAGGTCAAGAGAAGAAAATACCCAAAGTTCCCATAATGCGCAGCCTTCCTAAGAAGGGAAAGAAAAAGTAATAATTTAAAAAAAGTATTTTATTTGTTTTATTTACAATATCTTCTTATCTCTAGCCAGTTGTTTACCAATCTTACGCAGAGCTTCATCTTCAACATGTTCAAAAGCGCTTCTCAGCACCGTTTCCGGCTCCCAATCGTCATGAGTGCTAACGATAGTATGGCTAGGTAAGGATAAACGCATAGTCACAGAAAATTTCTCTCTTCCCTGCTCTTTCATTCCGTGTCCTTTGAGGTGAATGTTTACGGCTAATTCCTGCTTAAGTTTACGTTGCAGTTTGGCCATCTCAGATTGAGCTAATTCTTGCAAGGCATATCTCTGGTACGGTTTAAGCTTACACTCTTTTAATCCTACAAACTGGATGTTATAATTTTGTATACTGTTTAAAGCGCCCACTTTCTTCAAGACATTGCGAGCTGTGAGCATGCCTTTAAAATCATTTTCAAAATCGACTACCAAAACATCATGAATGCGATTAACAGCCATTATTTCTAACGCTTTCTTTAGATTTTCACTAGAATGTACTGTAATAAGATTTTCATTAGTGCTAAAATCACTAATTGGTAAAGAAGAGAGTTTAGGTAATTCGGCGTCAGTTATTTTCATCTGAGCTTTAGCATTAAATTTAGCAGAATAATCCCGGCTAGGAGACCAATTAAGATATTTTCTCAGAACGTCTCTAAAACTAAGCACACCGGATAATTTCCCTCCAGTAAAAAGGGGCAAGTGATCCGCTGATTCTTCTTGCATAATGGCTAAAGCTTTTCCTAAACTATCTTCATGTTCGATTTTAGAAGGTTTAACTAGTTTAATATCTTCCACCTTTAAGTTCTTAGTTTCCGGCAGTTCTAAACAGGATTTTGCTAAATCTAAAGAATCTATCACTCCTATAATATTTTTACCTTTTTCTACCGGAAGATAATCCACCCCCGAATCGAAGGCCAGTTTAGCCGCTTCTAACAAGGAGGTACTTTCTTTTAATACCGGAGTTTTGCTTACTAAACCGCGAACTTTAATTTTACTGAAATCTACACTAGACCTCATCAAATTGCGTTTTTCCACCAAACCCAGATACTTTTTTTTACGGAAGACTAATCCCGCTCGTTTCTCAAAGTTCTGTAGTTGGGTAATGACTTCGGATAAGGAAGTGTCTTCATCCAAAATCACAAAATCTTCTTTGATAATAGATTTAAGTTCCACCATAGAAGTAAGAATAATTTAAGGGTATTTAAAGTCTTTGGAGTTGTAGTTCAATAAAGAAGGTAACAAATATCTTATTAAGAGTAAACTGAACAAAAACCTTTTTAAATACTCTTCATTTTAGCCTTAAAGTAGGAAATGTAGGTAATTGCTCACCTGAATCCTAATAAACCTTAACAGCTTTATCATGCAAGATGGGATAGTTTTCCCATCTGCACAGAAAATCAATCGTTGTTGATTTTCTTGTGCCTGTGGTGCGGCATTCGGAACTTCGTTCCTCAGCCCCACGGTTAACGAACTGTTTCGGAAAGAAAAAATATAGCATCGGAGGCTAATAACAATGGGATTATATAAGTACATCAGACAGACTTGGAAAAAACCCCAAGAAGGTTTGCAGGAATTATGGAGAGAGCGCTTGATGGCATGGCGCAGAGAAAATTCTACTACGGTTTTGGAACATCCCACGAGAATTGATCGTGCTCGTTCTTTAGGCTACAAAGCCAAACAAGGTTACATCGTAGTCAGGCAACGAGTATTAAGAGGAGGAC
Organism: Candidatus Woesearchaeota archaeon; assembly: GCA_043797205.1. Classification (GTDB taxonomy): domain Archaea; phylum Nanobdellota; class Nanobdellia; order Woesearchaeales; family GW2011-AR9; genus JACRPH01. The sequence continues at coordinate 24,183 of JAZDQB010000013.1, read as the reverse complement.
ATCGCCGACCAGACATTGCCGGAGGAAGAAAACCGAGCAAGTTTGGTAAGACTATGACTTTAAGAAAGAATTACCAATTGATTAGTGAGGAAAGAGCCCAAAAGCATTTCCCAAACTTAGCCGTATTAAATTCATATTGGGTAGCTCGAGACGGACAGCATTTTTGGTATGAAGTGATTTTAGTTGATCCCACTCATCCCGTAATCAAAGCTGACCCGCACATCAATTGGATTTGCCAAAAGAAGAATTGGTCCAGAGTATATCATGGCAAGACTTCTGCGGGAAGAAAAGTCCGCGGCATGTTAAGTCGAGGAGAAGGAGCAGAAAAGGCTAGGCCGAGCCGAAGAGCTCACAATCGATCACAGTAAGCCTTTTTTATTATTTATTATTTATTTTTAGGTTAGATTTTTATAGTTTTAATGATTTTAAATCATTATGAAAAAGAGAGTAGTGTTAAGTCTGGTTCTTTTATTAATAGTAGCAGGAATTTATTTTTGTTTTACAAATATCGAATCAAAAATTACCGGAGCAAACACCCTTGAAGTAAAAACCTTCGTCCAAAGTTCCGGAGAAATTGGATTATACTTCTGTCCCCAAGAAGATTGTGAGCAGGCCTTAGTGCAATTCTTACAATCGGCCGAAAACACTATTCATTGCGCCATGTACGAATTTGACCTGAAAGCGGCGCAAGAGGTAGTATTACAAAAACAAAAACAGCCAGAGATGGATGTAAAAGTAATTACAGACAATGATTACCTCTACGAATTCAACTATTCTTTTGTCAAAAGCGATTCTTGGGGCTTGATGCACAATAAATTTTGTATAATTGATGGAGAGAAAGTGTATGCTGGATCAATGAACCCCACCGAGAATTGTGCGAAGAAGAACAATAACAATCTGTTACTGATAACTTCTCCGCTGCTAGCCCAGAATTACGAAGATGAATTCCAAGAGATGTGGAATGGAACTTTTAAGAAAGGCGCTCCGATCAGGAATCCGCAGTTAAGGATTGGTAGTATTCCGGTGGAGAACTATTTCTGCCCGGAAGATCAATGTCAAGAGCGAGTTAAAGCAGAATTAAATAAAGCCCAGCAAGAAATATACTTTATGACTTTCTCCTTTACTGATGAAAGTATCGGGAACGAACTACTGCTGAAGAAGAAAGATGGATTAACGGTCAAGGGAGTAATGGAAACGAGGATGGTTACGGAAGATTCGCAATTTGCCCGTTTCGTACATAATGGAATTGAGACAAAGAAAGATGGAAATCCTCAGACCATGCACCATAAAGTGTTTATCATCGATAATTCTACGGTAATAACTGGCTCATTTAATCCTACACAAAATGGGAATACCAGAAATGACGAAAATGTGCTGATAATTCATGATCGAGAAATCGCTAAGAGATTCTTACAGGAGTTTGAGAAAGTATGGGAAGAAGGGAAAGAATGAAGAGCCTACAATAACTTTTTTAAATAGGGGGAGTTATTAGTTAATAAGTTAGGTGTTCTGGAGAAAGCATGGATTTAGATTGGATAGTAACTACAGAAAATGGAACTGTTTTAAGAGTAGAATATTTGGTCGCTTTAGAGGGCCCTTCGCCCATAACTGGAAGAGAAGAGGACTCTCAGGAGTTTACAAACTATTTTTACTTTTTTCCGTTAGAACTATTTGGTCTTCCCCACCTAGAACAAGAAGTTCTAGATTTTTACAGAAACACCCCCTCCCGCTTACCAGTTAATCTTAGTCAAGGGGCGTCGGAAGTACTAAAGGCAGGAGATAGCTATTACCATCATACTGGAAACTATTTCTTATCTAATAAAGATGATTCTATTAGGATAACGGTCCATAAATTCGCTAAAGTAAATTTAGGATTCTTTCAGGGAGTAGCGGTAAGAAGATTGTTAGATATTGTTCAAGATGAGGATCTGTCTAGGGGAGACCGTTTAATCATTAAAAATATTGCTTTAGATAATTTTTATCGCTGTTTAGAATTAGCCCTAGACCCACAGAGAAAATATTCCTTTACTTTTTGTTTTAGTTTAGATTGGAACCAAGCAGCACTATCTCAATTGGAAGAATATGGATTTAAGGTTAGAAGCAAGAAAATAGTAAGTTTTGGATAAGATAAAGTAATCATTTCGTACCGGTACGGTATTCCTGATACGTCCCCTTCCAACACGAGCCGTTCTATACGTGAAAAAGAATTTCCCTTTAGTGTTCCGAAAACAGTTCATGCAAATAGAGCCGGGAGATTACAACGATTACATTTCTACCTTATTTCCGCAATATAAACTTTTTCTTAATTCTGCAGCTAAAACAGTTATTGAACATATCAAAACTTTGGAACAACCTAAAATTGTTGACTTAGGTTGCGGCACGGGGAACCTGGAAGCAGAATTGGATAAAATTCTTCCGTTTAATTATCCAATAAGAAAAGTAATTAGAGGAATAGATAACGATTGGCTAGCTTTATTGTATGCTGGGTTTAGGACGGAGATTAAGCATACCGAATGGTATTGGGAAAATATTCCTGACTTTGAATTTTTTTCGGCTCAAGTATACACTTCTTCCCTAACCTTACACCATCTTAACGGAAATTGGGAAGAAGCTTTTGAAAAGATTTATAGAGCTTTACCTCCAGGTGGAATTTTCGTCCAAACGGAAATGGTCAAAGGAGAAACAGAAGCAGAACAACAGAAATATTCGGAACAGATTAAAAATAATCTTGAACCACGATTTAATTTTGAAGATTGGAAAAAAGAGTCCGACCAGGTGGACCATTTTCACACTATCGGAAAAGAATTATATTTGTTGTGCAAATTAGGATTTAAAGTAGATATAATTCAAGAAGATCCTCCTTTTTACCAATATTTAGCCCAAAAATAGTAAATGACCACAGTTTTGGAACAAAACGCTGGTACATTTACTATTAGAAAACGTTCAAAGAATTTGTACGTTTTCTAAACCCGTACCGGTACGATAAAACTTATATACTTATCATCATTTTCTTAGTGATAACTATGTGGGTAGCCAAAGTCCGCTTAGTACACAAAGACTGCATCACCAGTCAGCTTACTAAAAAATATGGCTTAACTAACCTAGTTTATGGCTTAGGTTATTACGAAGATAAGAATTTTCTTTACTTTAATATCATGCACATCCCTAGAGGAGAAGAAAAACAGAAGAAAGCTTTTATGGCGGAAGTGCGTAAAGACCAACGCATCATTAAATTTGAGCAAGCAGGAGGAATGTTTTTCACTTTGGTCAGAGAACCAAAGAAAAATCGTTACTTAATTCATTTTTACAATCCGAAAATATTCTTTTTAAAACCAGACGTAAATACTCCCGATGGTCATGAAATATATGAAATCGGCAGCTGGGACAAGAAGGGATTACAGAAATTCATTCACATGACTAAAGAGCAGATGCAAGGAGAATTGTTAAAGCTTAAGCAAGAGAAAATAGCGGACATTTTTTATCCCCATATTACTACCAGATTAACCGAAAAACAGATGCGCGCTATTTCTCTGGCGGAGAGTAACGGCTTCTATGACTACCCGCGCAGAGCTAATTTGGATCTACTCAGCAGGATGATGAAAGTGTCTAAATCCACCTATCAAAACCATCTGCGTACGGCCGAAAAGAAGCTCATGCCTTTCTTAGTCGGCAATGCCCGTTTGATTAATGGATATTAATCTAAACCTAATGTGTCCGGAGAAGAGTGAAAGTGTATACTGGCGCCAATTGAGGCGCATTTTTTCCGTAGAAAAAATTATGGCGCCGTGCTCCAGTATACACTAAAATGCTATTCCGGACACACTCATCTAAATCGTAACATATATATACCAAAAATACTATTCTAAGAGTATGTGGCTCTCTCCAAAATATCACCTGATAACCAACTTCCCGAGAAGGTATCCTACTTATAAGAAGATTTTTGCGAATATAGTGTATTTCATTTCCGGAATAGTAATACATAAACGCCGCAATCTTTTGAGTCATAAAGATCTCCTTAAGGCGAGAATGTTGCTGCGAAAAGGGGACATTTTATTAGTCGGTAATTTAAGAGAATTATCTCATCTTTTTATTACCGGACCATTAACGCATGCTTTAATTTATATTGGGGGAAGAAAGTTTGTGCATGCTATTGCGGACGGAGTGCAATACACTACTTTACATCATCTTTTTACCGAATATGATACCATGATTATACTGCGTTTGCCAAAAAGTGTTCCCTTCCGAAAAAAGAAGATTATGGCAGCTATAAAGCATGCTGAAGAGCAGATTGGAAAACCTTATGATTTTGATTTTACCAGTGATAAAAACAAGTTCTTTTGTACGGAGTTAGTAAATTCTGCTTATACTCATGCTGGACACGATACGGGATTACACACCATGGAACAGTTTAGAACGTTTAAAGAAAAAATTGAAAAAGTAGTGATTAGTGCAATAAAAGCGTTACATCCGGAAAAGTTCATCGAAGGAAACTTTGATATTATATTTATGTCTCATAATATTGAACTGAAAAGAAAGATACAATTTAAAGTACATTAGTTTTTTATCCTAAACTATCCAAAATATCATGGGCATTACTGGAAGAAAGATATTCGGCAATCGCTCTGTTCTCTGCTTTTAATAAAAAGTTCATCTTCAAGCTGTTCTTTTCTTCATTAGAGACGCGAGCCATCTTATCCGTCAGGATTAAACCATAAGGATAACCCAGGAATAGAGCATCAGTAGAGTTTTGGATTAGATTAGGGAGTACTTCTGGATTGCCTTCAAAACGAAAGACGTATTTAGAATGTTCATTCAGTTTCACAAAATAAGAAGTTCCATCAATTAGATACTTCCAGCATCCTCCCGAACTTAATTTATTCAACAATATTACGGGAGAATTCCCCTGCACCGTGAAAAGAGAAGAGGTTTTGGCCAGAGCAGACACTTTTTCGTTTAATTTTGATAAATATTTCTCTTCGTTAGTGAAAGTTTTTTCTAAAGTTCCATCCAAAACCACAAAATCCACTTTATGTTGCAATTCTGCGGCTAAAGAAAGCTCGGCAAATCTTCTGGCGATGTTACTAATCTTAGAAATGGATGCTCTTTCTATTCCACTTTTGATAGTTTGATCAGTAGAAGAGAGGAGTAAGTCGTTTTCATGGATTAATCTATTACCCCAGACAGTAAAAATCTTGCTTTCGTAGAACAAATCTTCTTTCCCATTATAATTAATCCATTTGGCTTTGGTGAATAAGTAGAATTCTCTTTTCTCTGATTCTAATTTTTTATTCTCTTTAAATATTTGTGCAAATACTCTGATAAAACTCAAGCAGAAATTACCCGCAGAAAGTATCTCTGCCTGTCCTCCATCGATGAACGCGATGGTTTGATTGGAGTAATTATTCGCTATTTCCAAGAAATTGCTTTTATCTACCTTAATTTGCTTATTATTAAAGATAATCTGGTCTTCGGAAGGAAAAGAAGAGAGAACTTGCTTGATTTCTGCAGAGATTTGAGAGATCATAAAATATTTAAATAATTAAGGCATTATTAACTTTATTGTTCTAGAGGCATTATACTCCAAAAGATTTAAAACCCCCCAGAAATATCTTTAAAACCGTGAAACCATACTACAAATACCTTGAGCATACTGCTGACGTCTTATTTGTAGCAGAAGCGTTAGATTTGCCGGAACTGTTCAATCAATGTGCTTTAGCGGTAGAAGAAACTATGATTGAGTTGAAGAAGGTTAAACCGCTTCGAAAAGTCTTAATCAAACATAAGAACAAAGCTATCGATTACTTATTGTTCGATTTTCTGGGAGATTTGGTCTATTACAAAGATGCCAAGCAATTGCTGTTTTCTAAGTTTGAAATTGAGATTAAGGAAGGAAAAAAAGAAGAAGATAAATATCAACTGGTCTGTCGAGCTTACGGAGAGAGATTAGACGTCAAAAGACATGAACCCAAAGTAGACATTAAAGCTATTACCATGCATATGTTTGAAGTCAAGCAAACCCTTAAAGGCTGGTATGCCAAAGTGCTGGTGGACATATAAGATGGCTACTTCCAGAACTATAATTATCCCTAACAAACTAGAATATTGGTGTCAGCAGCTGCCGGAATGCCGGACGTTTCTGGAAAACTTCTTTATCAGCTGCGAACCATATTCGATGAGAGTGAATACTATTAATTATTCTAGAGACATAAGTCGATGTATCGAAATAGAACCGCAGTGGAAAGCATATCAACGTGATTTAATGCGAGCTTTTGCAGAGATTGCTTTCGATCAGGCTAGTTTGAATTAGAACGAAAAGTTTAAATATAAAGTTATACATTTATGTATAATTATGGTTAAATTAAAAAACGAGCTGAATTGGACTAGATTACAGCACCTTAAATCTGAAATTGTTCCTGTTTTATTTACTGAGCACCAATTTAATTTAATTAATAAGAAGGCGCAACAGCAGGAATTAACGGCTTCAGAGAAGGTAGAATTTTCCCGCTCTGTTTTAAAAAAGATAAAGGTCCTAGCTAAAATTATAGGAAAAGAAGACAATTTTATTTATGGTCAAGAAAAAATTTTACCTCACAGATTGGTTTTAGCTAAGAAGTATCTAAAAGAGTTCTCCCGAAGATTTAGGAACAAGCGGATAATTATTTCCGGTAGTTTTCTTTATTCTGAAAAATATAATGATATTGATACTTTTGTAATTGAGAAATACGATAAAGACGATTTTCATAAAGAGAATATACACTTTAATTACCTTCCACCAAAAGCTCTGGACTCTTTATTTATCAATTCCTTAAGAAAAATCTGTCTGACTAACTTTGATTTAAACTATTTAACAGTTAAAGAAACAATTACATCCAGCCAAATTATTTCTAAGTACCAAGAGATTAGGCAAGATCTGGCTGAAAATAAACCGGGCTGGTTGAAAATTGATTTAAGAGATTTTATTATTAATTGTTATTACGCCAGCAATAGAATAATTCTCGATCCAATTCAATTAAAAGACCTACTGAACCATTACCTCGAACATAAAAACAAAGATAAATTAATCCAAAAACTTTTTGTTAACACTCTCCTCACCGGATTCTCAAATTCCGAGATAAAAAAAATCAGCCAGCAGATGATTAAATCTTACCGAGAGATTCTTAAAGAATACTCTCATCCGGAGTATTATAATCCCATTATTAATACCTTTCAGGAGGTGCTGAATTGTGCAGACTGAAGAGATTAAAACCAAAATAAGAGAACAGTTAGGGGAGCAGGTAGAGTTTGAAGGACATTTTAACCTAGTTGTTGAACATATGGGTGATAATCTTCAGCAGCATCTTTTGGAGTGGGTTAGAAAATGTGCCCATCGAGAACTCAATCCGGACCAATCACCAGCAGATTTTGAGTTATTGGCTTTTTTCTTCAAACCAAATGTTAATAACATTCGTGGGATATTAACCAAAAGAAAAAATTCCTACTTTATCGCTTTATTTTTAGATAAGCATAAATATTATGATTTAGAGAGAAGAAAATTAGGTTTTAGATAACATGAAAGAGCCACTTTACGATCTAGCGGAAGGAATTCGTAGATGTACTGCTTGTCCGCTCTGGAAGAAAAGAATGCTGCCCGTACCGGGAGAAGGTCCAGTTAGTGCTAAATTAATGTTTATTGGAGAAGCTCCGGGAATAGAAGAAGATAAGACCGGACAGCCCTTTGTCGGGATCTCCGGAAAGTTTCTAGACGAAATACTGAAGAAGAACAAAATTAAGAGAGAAGAAGTGTTCATTACTGGAGCGATAAAATGTCATCCAGATAACAATAGAAAGCCTACTGCTAAAGAAATCTGCACCTGTCGAGAATTATGGCTGAAGAAACAGATTGAAGCGATTAAACCAGAAATTATAGTTCTGCTGGGTCAGACTGCCGTAGATAGTCTTATCGGAAAAGGTAAGGTTAAAGATTACCATGGCAAGCTGTTGATGGACCGCCAGTACCGCTTCTTTGTAACTTACCATCCTTCTGCCGCTAGAAGATTTCCCCAGATCAAGAAATTGATGGAAGAAGATTTTGGAAAGTTAAAGAAGCTGATTTAGTGATATTAATAAAACATTAGATTGTTTTCTTCCACAAACTTTATAAATAATTAACAATAGTTAATAATATATGGTACATTACGGAAGTCACACTGTTGGATATGGAAGCAATTGGCAGGTACAAGGTTATGGCAGTAATAATAATAGTTGTAGCGGTAGTAATTATAGTATAACCACTAATAGCTGGCACAAATCTACTTGCTGCGGTGCTTTCCGAGCCGTCCAAAGATGTTCCGATTGCCCTGGTAACTAAAGGTAACCTTAACTTGATAATGCTAAACAAATAACAAAATGACCCAAAAACTAATCTTTCCTCAAGAAATTGAAGTGTGGTATGTTCTTCCCGCCCTTAGAAAACAATTAGCCGCAAAACTAGTGGAGAAAGGATGGTCACAAAAAGAAGTAGCTAAATTAATGCACTTAACCGAAGCAGCTATCTCTCAATACAAAAAAGAGAAAAGAGCTAAAGCAGAACTGTTTTGCGGAGAGATGGAGAAAGAAATCAACCTATCCGTAAAGAGCATCCTGCAAGATCGAACCAAATTATATTCAGAGATTGTCAGATTAAACCAAATGGTTAAAGATAAAGGGATTATCTGCAAATTGCACAAAGAGAAATCTACTTTAGAAAAGAAGCAATTGCCCTGTGCCAATTGTGGGTATCATATCTAAAATAAAGAGAGGCGAAGAGATGAAAAATAAAAAAGAATTGCCTAAGAATATAAATCAAAACTTAAAGAAAACCAACAAGAGAAGAATTTATCTAGATCATGCTGCCACCACTTACGTCCGGCCGGAAGTGTTGGAAACGATGCTGCCTTTCTTTGATCGTTATTATGCTAATCCCAGCAGTTTACATACACCGGGACTGCAAGTTAAATCGGTAATCGAGCAGGCTCGTGCTCGAATCGCCCGCGTACTCTGCTGTCTGCCTAATGAAATTATTTTTACCGGAGGAGGAACCGAAAGTATCAATCTGGCTCTAAAAGGAATTGCTTTTCTGAAAAGAAAAGGGCATATCATCACTTCTAAAATTGAACATCCTGCGGTGTTAAGCACTTGTGAATACTTAGAAAGTATCGGTTATCAAGTTACTTATCTAAATGTAGACGAGTACGGAACCGTTTCTCCCGAAAGTGTAGAGAAAGCTATCCGTCCCGACACCATTTTAATTTCTATCATGTACGCCAATAATGAAATTGGCATCATTCAACCCATTGCCGAGATTGGAAGAGTAGCGTTCAAACATCATATTTTATTTCATACCGATGCTTGTCAAGCCGCTGGAGTGTTAGAAATGGATGTACATAAATTGAATGTAGATTTGATGACCATTAACGGTTCCAAGATTTATGGACCGAAAGGAGTAGGCATACTTTACAAAAGAGCAGACATTAAATTAGAACCATTGCTGCACGGAGGAGGACAAGAGCAAGGATTCAGAAGCGGTACAGAGAATGTTCCGGGAATTGTTGGAATTACTCTGGCCCTAGAATTGGCTCAAAAGGAACGTCATAAAGAAAATAAACGCCTTTCACAGTTACGAGATTATCTGATTAAAGAAGTGCTACAAAAAATACCCAAATCTTTTTTGAATGGACATCCTATTGATCGCTTGCCTAACAATGCTAATCTATCGTTTTTAGACGTAGAAGGAGAATCTATCTTATTATATTTGAATGAATACGGAATTTATGTTTCTACCGGATCGGCCTGCAGTTCACAGCAGCTGGAAATCAGCCACGTCTTGAAAGCCATTGGGTTGAATCATGATGCTGCGCACGGAAGTATGCGCTTTACTCTGGGCAAGAAAACCAAAAAGGAAGATATTGATCGGGTCTTAAAGATTTTACCCGGGATAATTGAATCATTACGACGTATCTCTCCGGTAAAGATGGGAATGAACCAGATAAGGAAATAAAAATGGAAAAAACAACGGCTTTCAAAAATAATAAAAAGATAATTACTAAAACCAAGAAGAAAAATTTAGCCGTAGATGTTACTGGACATCGCGGAGAACAATGGTTATACACCGATACAGTTAAAGATCATTTCTTTCATCCTAGAAATATATTTTATACTGAGAAAGAAGCGCAGGAGTATGAAAGAACTGCTGACGGAATCGGACAAGTGGGAAGCCCGGCATGTCTTGTCCCTAATCAAAAGATAATCAGTAATGAAGGACCAGTAGATGTAAATCACTTAAAAAAAGGAGATTATGTACTAGGTTATGCAGGTATGTTTAACAAGATATTAAAAACAAAATCACGTAATTTCTCAGGGGAGATTATTAGAATAAAAAGCAAATTAGGAGAATTGAGTCTTACCCCTGATCACCTCATATTTTCGATCAGACGCCCTAAAGGACACAAATATGATTACACCAAAAATAGAGTTAATCTCGCTCCTGAATGGAACCCTGCTTCAACTTTAAGGAAGAATGATTTTTTGGTTTATCCTAAGCTTACTGCAACTAAGGATGTAAAAGAATTGAACTTAAAGATCGTTAAAAAAAAGTGGGATTTTAAAAGTAAGGATATTCCAATTATGATCAAACTTGAACCAGATATTTTCAGGTTATTTGGATACTTTATTGCGGAAGGAAGCACTAGGAAGAATCTTTCAAGATCAAACGAGGTTACTTTCACGTTCTCAATTAAAGAGAGAAACTTTGTTGAAGATACAGTTCGATTACTTAAAAAACATTTTAATCTTGAAGCAATAATTGAAGAGAGAAAGAAAAATAATTGTTGTGTTGTTAAATGTTATAGTGTCCACTTATCATCACTATTTAAAGAATTATTCGGAGAAGGAGCTAAAGAGAAGCATATGCCCGAATTCTTCCTATATTTACCAATTGATAAACAAGAAGAGTTAATTAGAGGGATGTGGAAGGGGGATGGATATATTAACTTAACCAGAGAATATCCGCGAGCAAGTTATGTTACGATATCTCCGCTTCTGACAGAACAATTAAAAATTATACTAATGAGAATGGATATAGTCTCCTCGATTTACTCCGAGAAAGAAAAAAACACTAAAGGGGTTAATCACAAACAATCATATAGATTACATGTCGGAGATATCAAGTCATTAAACCGCCTAGTGCAAATAGTAAAAGGAGATAAAATTAATCTTCCGGTAAAACAGATTACCTCTTGGTTTGACCCAGATTTCTTTTACACACCAATAACTAAAGTAGAGGGGATTGCATACAAAGGAAAGGTTTTCAACTTAGAAGTAAATGATTCTCATTCATACACCACTGAAGCAATGTGTGTACATAATTGTGGAGATGTCATGAAGTTGTACATCAAAGTTGATGCGAAGAAGAAAACCATCAAAGAATGCCGCTGGAAAACTTTTGGTTGCTGCTCAGCCATCGCTTCTACCTCTATTCTTTCCGAGATGGTTACAGGGATGAAATTAGAAGAAGCCAAAAAGATCACCCCACAGGATATCGTCAAAGCTTTAGGTGGACTGCCGGCAAGAAAGATTCATTGTTCTGTTTTAGGAGATCAAGCCTTAAGAGCAGCGATTGAGGATTATGAGAAGAGGAAGAAATAGGAAATACAAAAAAGATTAATTATTCTAACTTTTCGCTAGTTGGTTTTTTTCAGCGGCTAATCTAGCTTTGTCAGCAGCATAATGTTTATCGATAGCTGCAGTAACTTTTTCTATTGGAGCATAAGCAATCTGTAAATGATATCCAGACAAAAAAGCGACATCATAAATCGCATCAGCTAGAAGAGAGATTTTAGCTTCACTGGATTCTCTCCCAATCACTATGGCAAGTAAATGTGTATCTTGATGCAAATCCACAGGTATTAATGTATGTCTCTCTGCTACTTCGTAAGGAACTAATTTCAATGCTTCCGAAGAGATACGATCTAAATCGAAACAATTAATGACAACCTTACGTCCCAGCTCTGCGGTGTTTAAAAATAATGTTAATGGAGCATTCCTTGCTTCGGACATCGGAACAACATCTCTTAGGGCATTTTCTAAACCACTCAAGGGAACGACAATTGCTTTTCCTTTACCGGCAGCCTGTTGCGCTTCTTCTAAGGTATTATACCCTCTGATAGTTTCTTCCGGAACCACAAAATATATAACATTATTCATATTCTCACCGAAGAGAAAAAAATGAAGCAAGTATTTAAATAATTCTATCCTTCAGACAAGATAGTAATTATTCTTGAAAAAAAATTATCCCGCCACACTAACTTCCCTTCCTACCAGCTCTTGATAAATCTCCCACCACCCTTTTCCCCGTTTCTGTAAATCTTCTACAAAATTAAATGCAACGTTGTGCAAACCGTTCTCTGCCGGTCTTTCCGTCACGATGGCTTCTTTCAATCCCGCAATATTGTGCTCTTTGATGGTTCTCATCCAAGCTAAACTGAAAGCATAAGCTTTGGCTTCTTCATCCTGAGCATGATTTAAAGTGGAAGTTAGAACATGCCCTAATTCATGTCCGAAAGTAAGCAAGACGCGGGCTAAGAAATCGTTTTTGACAAATATCTCCGAAAGCAAGCCGTTCTTTCTGCGGTTGATAGACAAGCCAATCGTTCCTGGATGCGGAGCAAGCCTATGAAATTCCTGTTCGTTCAACACGGAAACTTTGATATCTTTTGGGAAAGCTTCATGAAACATCAGTTCAAACGCTTCTTCCACAAATTCTTTGATTTCATCGGCTTTACCTACAAACATGCCTAAATTTCCTGGTTTTAAGAAATCGTCCGGAATAAAGTTATAATTCTGCTGCGATTGGAATAAGTTGTAAGCAATGGAACTGCTTTGATAGGAAGCGGGATTGGACAATGAAGAGTTGTATGAAAAATTGGAACTACTAGAAGCAGAACTAAAGCCGAAATTATAACCGGAAGAACTGGAAGCGGAAGGCATGAAGTAACCACCTCCGCTCATACTAGAACGAGATTCATAACTCACGGCAGAGCCGGAAACTACTGATTCCAATGGACTGTAAGAGATTCCTCTACCCGCACTACTACTATAGCTTCCTCCCCCACAACTGCTACAAGCATAATTTTGAGACGTTTGATACATGATAAAAGCTAGATGCTTTGCTTAAATATTAAGTTAATCCGATAAAGTGGGACAAAAAGGTCAGGGAAGGTATTCCTTACGCAACACTTTAGTTAAGAAATCATATTCTTCCTGCATGTGAGAAGCCAATTTTAATACTTCGACACAATTAAATCTCGAAGGTAAAGACCACTCGCACTCTCCGTGATCTCTAGTTAAAGTATAACCTTGACTGACAATATAATCAATATTTCCATCTTTGGGAGAAGGAGATTTTCCATCCACAACTAATAAATTACGATCATCATTTACGCTTAAACTAGTACTATTATAGGCTTCATTTAGAACTATAGTGAAAATTCTTCCTGGAGCAGAAGCAGAGGCAGTTATTTGATATCCAGAAGAAGAATAGGCAATTTTTCCGCTATCCAAAACTAAATCTCGATATTTCTCCGGAGCAGAAAAATACTGTCCAGAATTCTTACTAACCGCATAAGCCAGAAAAGTTGCCGCTGTTATTCCAATTATTCCGGTTAACCATTTATTCATAAAATCAAAATTGAAAGTAAAGAATATAAGTATTTCTATCTTAGAACAAATAAGTCAAATACGAAAATATAACTTAAAAAGAAAGGATTACTTCTTCTTTCTTTTTTTAACTACTTTCTTTACTGCTTTCTTAATCTTAACTTTTTTACTCCTCTTGGAACGAGCTTGGGCCAGCTTAATCATCTTTTCTACTTTAGAATCTTTGGGTTTGCTGCTGGGTTTGCGGCCCTTATATTCTTCTTCCCTATCGTTAGAAAATAATCTTCGTATTAATCTATGCACCATTTTGAATTCCTCATAAATATATTGCCGGCGACTGGACTCGGTGAAAGAGTTCCTCAAATATCAGCAACTATCGACATTAACCTAAGTTGGTATTTTAGAGGTGATCTCATTCGCTGCATAGGAAGCTTGGTCAAACACAGGTTGCATATGATGAGGTATAGTCCAGACATCATAGTAGTAGTGAGTGCTTGGCAGAGGCTGGTATGCGGGCATCCTTTTCAGGACAACCGAACTATCACCGCCGGTTTAAATAAGAAAGCATAAAGGATATATAAATGTAAGTAATTACTGAAAAGTAAGAATTAACTTTTTTTAGATTTTTATCAAAATAATTCTTCAGTTCCTACACTGGGAGATTCCAGAACATCTTTACCAAATATCCAATTCCAAAAGTAACTGCTGCCACACCTAAACTGATAGTAGCCATTTCTAAGAAACGTTTTCCGAACTTTAAATCCTGTGCTACGGAAGTATAAAAAGTAAAGGCTGTGATTATCAATACAGCAATAACCAAGGTGCAGACCAAAGCCACCAATATATTTGATAACAACAAATAAGGAAGAATCAATAAAATAACTGTAATCAGATAAGTTATTCCGGTATAAATGGAAGCCTTAAAAGAATCTTTAGCGAGAGGATTATCGGCTCGACGCGACTGAAATTCCGAAGCAGCCATGGATAAGGAAGCAGCAATTCCAGTAATCAATCCAGTAACCGCTACAATATGACCGTTATTCAAAGCCAGAGTCAATCCGGCTAGGGCTCCAGTCAATTCTACCAAAGCATCATTCATACCCAATACAATCGAGCCGACATATTTCAACTTCTCTTCTTGTAACATCCCAATTAATTTTCGCTCGTGAAGATACTCGTCCTGTAGTACCTTTTTCATTTCCGGAATTTCTTTAACCAAAAGAGCATAATTTTCTTGAGCCAACTTTTCTCCCCGCTCTCTTAGCTTAATTCCGAAGGTCAATCCAAATAGTTTAGAAAGCAGAAAGTACCACCACACCAAAAACATATTTGGTCTAACATCTTGCTTAGTATATTTCTTCCAAAAACCATAATGCTTCAATTCATCTTCAGCAATGTGCTGCAGAACTTGCTGGTTCTCTTTCTGAGGGACAGAGCGAGAAAGTTTAGAATAGATGAAATGTTCAGTAATTTCTGCTTTCTGTGCTTTCTTCAGCTGTTTTAAAATTTCTGGAGTGACCATTTATTTAACGTTGTTGATGATTTTTCCACTCTTAAATCCATTAATACTTTCAATAGTAGTCTGCAAGATTCTCATCAGCGCTTCATGGGTATTGAAAGCATTATGGGGAGTAACGATTACGTTAGGCATGGTCATTAAGATATGATCTTCTACTAAGGTTTTAAGATTGCACTGTTGTGGGAAGTCTTTGTGCACTAATTCTCGCTCTTCTAAGATTTCACATTCCTCTTCAAGTACATCTAATCCTGCTCCAGCTAATTTTTTAGATTTCAAGGCTTTGACTAATGCATCCGTATCCACAATCCCACCCCGGGAAGTATTTATTAAATAAGCGCCTTTCTTCATCTTGACAAAAGCCTTAGCATTAATGAAGTGATGAGTTTTATCATTGTAAGGAATGTGCAAAGTAATTATGTCTGACTTTTTAAGCAGTTCATCCATACTAACATAATTAAAACCCATTTCTTTCGCTATTTGGGGATTAGGAAAAGCATCATACACCAGAAGATTCATCTCAAATCCCTGGGCCATACGAATGATGTGCCGACCAATATTCCCGCTACCAATTACGCCCAAATTTTTTCCTCTCAGATCGAATCCTCTCAATCCAATCAAATCAAAACTTCCTTTTTGGGTTCGTTCACGACATTCGATAATCTTCCTACTCAAAGCCAGAATTAAAGCAAAAGTATGCTCGGCGACAGTATTTTCACCGTAAGTAGGTACGTTGCAAACCGCAATTCCCCTTTTCTTACAGGCATCCAGAGCAATATGATCAAAACCAGTGCTGCGCGTAGCAATCAATTTCAATTTAGGCATTTGAGCCAACAACTTTTCATCAACTTTAGAATAAATAAAAACAGACAACACTTCTAAATCTGGATTCTTCTTAGCTTCGACAGCAGTAAACTTTTTATGTGAAAGTAATAGCTGCTCCTTAGGAAAAGCTTTTTCTAAAATCTCTTTTTCCCACTTCTCCAATTCGAAAAATCCAATTTTCATTTTAATTCCTCTTCTCCCATTTTATCAACTATTTGTTTAGCATCTTCAACGCTATCGAACATCTGCATTGATAGCAGATGTTCCCCGTAAGGGACATCCCCCTTATCTGCTCTAAGTGAAATGAGAGTAGCGTTGACCTAAGGATGCTAAACAAATATATCTCTTTTATTCCACCACTACTTTTCCCAATTGCGTAGTAATTATGCCGTCTACAATAGTACAGGTTTGAACCTTATCAAACTTCCATTTGAAACTCTCACCGTTCTTTAGTAGACTACTTTTAATATCAATACAACTTTGCGTTCCCAGGATCATCCCGTTCTTAAAATTTCCGCTGCGAGCAACTTTCCATTCTACCGTATCCCCTACTTTAATCTTAAGTGTAGCCGGATTAAAGCCGGTATTGGTTAAGGATATATTATAAGTATGAAACTTTTCTTCCGGTATTTCTGGTGGTACTGTTTCGGTTATTACTTCTTCCTTTTTTTCTTCTTCCTTCACTTCTTTTGCTTCTTCTTTTACGGGAGTTTTATCATCCTTCTTTTCTTCTTTTAATTCCTCTTTTTCCGCTTTCTTTTCCTCTTTGACTTCTTTTTTTACTTCATTCGCTTCTTCCTTACCAGAACCAAACATCTTTACAAAGAAATTAGAAAATCCAAACTTCATTTTATGCCAGAAACCTATCGCTTCGTAAGTAATTCGGCCGTCTTCCAACGCCGTTTTCAAAGCAACAGCAGGGGTAGGGGAAGCTTGAATGGCCGTAATGGTAATGGAATCAGTAAAAACTTTTAAAGTAGGATTACTCAATTCTTTTTCTTCCAGACTAAGCACTTGTTTATCTTCCGTAACCAAACTTAAAATTAAAGTTTTTTCTCCGTCCTTAACATAAACATTAACTTTTTCATTCTTGAGCATCGAACCAGCTACCCCAGTTAGCTTAGTTCCGGTCAATTCTTTACTCAAAGCAGCCGCATCTGCAGAAAGATCTGCTACTGCGATAACACTTAACAGCAGAACAGATATAATCATCAATATAATGTAATTTTTCATCAATATCACCTCTAATTAACTAGGATGAAAGAAGCAGCGAGAACTTTTAAATGTTTCCAAATCTCATTTTTACAGTATAGTTTTCTTTCACTACTTGAAAATACTAAAATCACCGAAAGGTTTAAATATTAGCCATTTCTCTAACATTTAAACATCTATCACCTCTTTTTCCCCGAGCAACCATTTCGATGGTTGCCAGGGGTTTTTATACTCGCTTTTTTTTACTAGAAACCTTGCTTAGATTCTTCTTTTCTCCCCACTTTTTGCGAGAATTTAAGATAATTAAGGGGACAAGCAAAACTAGTAAGCCCACCAAAACCCCTACGGCGAAAAATTCCCATTTTTGAGGCAAAAGGGGGTTAAAATTGGCTTTGGGGACGATTGCTTTTTCCGAAAAATATAAGCTTAAATCGCTCATTTCTAAGGCATATTCGTAATAAATCAAGGCAGGTAAGGGTTGAGATTCTCTTAAGGTATGAGCATATTGATAATAAGAGTAACCCATAATCGGAAATAAACCCTCCGCATTAGCTTCTGCGATAACTTTCATTACCGCTCGATCTTTGCTTTCTAAGAAAGAAGGCAAGTTTTCTTCACCTACTCCGATAGAACTAAGCAAGGCATCCGCTTCGGCTTTAGCTTGAAGTGCTTGCATCAAGCATAAAGCCTCTTCCTTCTTTTCTCCCGAAGCCCGCGCTTCCTTAATCTGTTCCTGCAAAAGCATTAAATTCTGATTTCCAAAGTATAAAGCTACTTCCTGAGTCCGCTCTTCCGCTTCGGAAATCTTCTGCTGACAGGAATTCTTCAGATTACCATTATCTAATACAAATTCTTTTCCTTCCAAGGAAAAGAACTGTTTCCATGACAAAGCAGAGAAATATCTTTCTTCAGAATAAGCCAAAATTTGATATAATTCTTCTAAAGTTAAATTACTCTTTTTTTCTTGATACCCTTTAATTTGTTGCTGGACTTCATTTAAACGCTCTTTCACAATCATCAGAGCTTGAAGATCAGTTAAAGTAGTAATCTTTTCTCGGTCTACCGCTGTACTTAATTCATTAGTTTTCTGAGCCAATTGAGAAAATAAAGTATTTATATTTTCCATTCTAGCTTGAGAGAGATTATAATATTGGAATTTTAAAGCGATATTGTTTCCAAAACAGTAACTAGCGGCGGAATAATAATCTTCCTGCTTAGTAGCATTTTCCGCCAGAGTAGTTTTATCGTTAACATTTTGAATAACATTCTCATCTAAGACTAAACCGGCTTGAGTCATCTCTTCTTGAATCTTAGCATTCCTTTGACAAAGAGTTTGCTGCAAAGTTTGCATGATCTGTTGATATCCGGAATCAATTTTTATTGCCACTACTTCCGCATTTAATTTTCTTCCGGTAAGTTGAAATAAAGCTTCATCCAAATCTGAAACTTCCACTACTTCCAAACTAAGATTTTTTTCTCCGTAAGTAAGAAGATTAAAGGGGTGGTTGGAAGAATTAGAAAAAGGAAGGTCAGCATTAATAGTAATGTTTTCTCCTTCTAATCTCACTGCGGGAAGGATTAGTGGTTTTTGCTCTGAAGTGCCAGTAGGTATGAGCACTTTTTGCAAATGCGCAGTGCTAGCCGCTTCTAATTTCTCTTTCAGTCCACCTACTGGACCAATAGTCGCGCCAGAATTAATCGTTCCGGTTAAAGCTACATCTTCCCGATAAGATAAATCCAGCATAGCGATGGCCGTTAAAGCCGAGATAGCCGCACCGGCACTAGGACCGCCGATAATGTTCGATTTAGCTTTGATAGTATAAATGAAATCATAATTCTCACAATCAAGATGATAATGTTTGCAAGCAATCTCCTTAGCGAATCTTGTGGATATTTGTGTATCAATCTTAGTTAAGGGATAAGTGTCCAGAAATACTCTTCCCGTTCCTGCTCTTAATTCTAGGTATAAATCAGCATCACTGCCAGAAAGTTTTCCCGATTCATTTTCTTGTACGGCTAGGAGTTTGAGATGGTATGGCTGGGTTTCAGCCAGTACTGCCGCAGCCAAAAATACTAGTAATAATAGTCCAAACAATAACGAAAATGCTTTTTTTACCCCCATAAAATACTATTTATTACGAATAGTTATAAAGGTTATTGTGAAATCAAGCTTATCCTACAATAAATCTTAAATAGATTCACTATCTTTAATATTCTGATGAAACCACTAGCGATTATTGCCCTCGATCCGGGAGCTACTACCGCTTTCTGCGCCTTGGATTTGAACGGACAAGTATTGCGCATCTATTCCGCTAAAGAATTGCCTCTTTCGGTAGTGATTTCTAAAGTGATTGAGGTATGTCAGCCAATTATTAGTGTTACGGACAAAGGGAAAACCCCTTCTTTCGTAGCGGAATTCTCACGAAAGATGGGAACTAAATTAATTCTTCCGGAAGAAGATCTCACGCGCGAGGAGAAAAGAGAATTGGTTAAACTGTATTTTTCTGAAGAAGAAGGTAAGTTGTTTAAAAACACCCATGAGTTTGACTGCTTGTCCTCTTCTTTGTACGCTTACAAAAAAATGTTTAATCGGATTAAAAAAATCAATGACTTTATTGTTGAGAACAAACTAGAAGAGAAAGGTTCAGAGTTTATGATATTGGCACTGAAAGAGGAAGAACTAGGATTTCAAGTGATTAAAGAGATTTTGCTCAAACCAAACGAAGAGAATAAGATTATTCAAGAGGTCATTCGAGAAGACAAAATCACTAAAAAGAATTTTTTGCAGCTGTTTTCTAAATTAAATTCTTCCAAAAAAGAAAATGAAGTTTTGCGAGAAAGAATAAGGAGATTGTATCAAGAATTAAATCAGCTGCGGAAAGAGAACTTGATTCTTAGTAAAAAGAGCGGTAATGTTGAGCGTCGGGTAGATTCTTTATTCAAGTTTAAAGAAGAACGATTGAAGTTACAGGAAAAAAAGATAGGTAGAGTGGAGCAGAATGGTGAGCAGTTGCAACAGCGGATTGGTTTCTTGCACCATTTTATCGAAAAAGTTCCTCACTATCAGTTGGTAAAACGCTTAAATTCCTTAAGTTTGAAAGAATTCGAAGAAAAGAATAAGATGCTGAAGATTGATGAGAGAGATTTCATCTTGCTTAAAGATCCAAATATCTATTCCGAGCAAGTAATTGAAAAATTAGTAAATAATGATATTACCCTTTGCTCTTTAGAGAAAATGAGTAAATTCCTAAAAAGTAAATTTGCGACAGTAATATTATCTTCCACAGATATCATCAATTCTACTGAATATTTCGTGTTGGTAAGAAGAGAAGTACTGCAGGAAAAGCTGACAGAGAAGGATATGATTAACGAAGTAGTTAAAGAATATAAAGAAGCGAGGAAGAGAGGTTAAGTGATTATTTCTTCTTTTTATTTTGGTATTGATGTGCTATCCAAGAGGAGATTCCGACAATAATTACTACTGCAATCAGAGTTATCCATAAATAACCAAAGTCAAAGAAGAAGTTCTTAAAGTTAGTGCTGCCAAAGGCTCCTCCCACCAACGCAGAACTTTCTTCTTTCAAAATAGTTCCTTTATTGGGCTGTTCTGTAGAAGAAATCACACTCTCTTCCGAAGTAGAACTGCGGGGAGTTTCAGGTTTACTGGCGGGTTTACTAGCCGGTTTTACTGAACATAATCCGCAGTCCTTATAGCACTTTCCATAATTCAGATTGGTATTTTTGTCGGAAGCACAGCGTTCACCGTCATTACAAACGGTATCTCCGCAAATGCCCCAGCCGCTGCCACTGCCTCCACCGCCAGAAGAAGAAGAACTACTGCTGGAAGAAGAAGAACTAGAACTGCTGCTAGAACTAGAAGAAGAGCCAGTAGCCACATACGTAGAAAAGCCCAGCCACACCGGTACAGAAAGATTGGTACTACTAGAATTCTGAGCTAAAACATCCACGTACGCAGTAACATCGCTGCAATTATATCCAGAATCATTTTCACACTTATAAAATAATGATCCTACCGAAGGCAAGGTAATGGTAAGATTATCCGTGGGCAGTAGTCCTAAGGTCTGCTTCAGTTCCGAAAATTTACTAGAATCCATTCCAAAGCCGACCCTATTCCCAAAGGCACTGAAGTTTCTTTCCACGAAAGAGGAAGTGAAATTAAAGTTTTTGGCAGCATATAAGTTTACACCAGGAAATAAAAAGCTACCGCTGCCATAAGGAATTTGCATCCGGACATTATTGCTTTGGTTAACAGTGTAAGTGGAATTAGCATTAAAATTTAGGAATCCTCCTCCAAAGTCAAAACGGATTTGATTAAGATCAGATCCCCCTTCAAAGCGGAAAGAAAGACTGCGATTAACACTAGAGTTGGTAGAAGAATTCATACAAGCAGAGGTGAAAGTTCGATTGGCTTTAGAATTTCCGATCAACTGAAAGAAATAAGTGGTATCTGGGACTACCAAAGAAGAATTGATTTGAAGATGATGCTCAGGACGATAAATTGTAAACTCATTTCCAGCGATGAACGGCTCGACCAGAGTAACATTGGTTCCAGTGCAAGTAGCCGTAGTATTAAAGAAAAGTAAAGAACTGTTGGCCGGCCGATCGGTAAACCAATCCACTATGATACTATCATTAAAAGGAACAATATTATAATTAACTATTTGGGGAGGGGTAGTATCTAAAGAAACATCGTAAGTGCAAGCGAAATAACCAAAGCATAAGGGATCAGCACAATCTATTCTTCCATCATTATTATCGTCCATCCCATTCTTACATATTTCCGGTTTAACCATGCCTTTATTAGCATCGTAAAGAGAAGAGCAGTTCTGCGGATTGGTCATACAATTAGTGGGAATAAAATTAGTGTAAGAATTGTTGCTCATATTACCTCCCGAGCCGTATTGATAACTAGTAAAGTTTTCATGGCAAATATTCATCGGACTTTCCCAAACACAGCCACCTAAACGAGTACTGCCATTGCAAGCAGAAGAATTAGTGCAAACATAGCAAGCTTGGTTGCAAGTTATATTGCTCATGAAAAAAGTATAATTCATCAGGCAAAAGTTGTTTTGCCACATACAGCCGGTTCTACCTGCACACTCTGCTTGAGCATGAATCCGTTCACAGCCGAACATCTCATTGGGAGAACTCTCCAGGGCGAAAGTAGTAAAGTTGCCGTAATTGAAGGGAGATAATCCTCCGACTGAAGGCAAGCTTACCACTAAAATTCTAGTAGTGCTGTTCCAAGAAGTGATATTACAAATAGTAGAACTATTATCGCAGCGGGTTCCATTCCTCAATACTATCGGCGGAGAATTATAATTTAATCCGTAAAAAGAAATTTGTGCGGCGGAATTGGGATTACTGGAACTGGAATTTAAACCTAAAGAATTGTTTCCTAACAAGACGTTGCTGCCAATAACATAATCAATGGTCCCAAAAGAAGTGGCGTTCCAGTAAATCTGCCCAAAACCGTTGCGGTAAGCAAGAATCTGGCTGTTTGCCCCCATTATACTTATCCTGGAAGAGAATAAGGCTCCCGAGATTAAAATATTATTAATTAATTGATTGCTTAGAGAAGACATTCCAATGGCAATGGGTGTAGCCATAGAATTAGCCAAGGAGTTAATAGTATTGTTTTCCAGCAGGTGATAAGAGGAATCCAGACTAATTCCAGTACTCATGGACATTCCCCCAATATTAAGAGTATTATTGATGATATTCGATTGGTCAGTAGTTAAGACATAAATCCCGATGGCAGAAGCAGGGCTTAAGTTGATAATATTATTACTAACTGTTCCTCCGCCGCTTAAATAAATTCCGTAATCGGTCATACCCACAGAAGTGTTTTGAACAATATAACAATTTTGAATGATAGCATTGCTCCCCGAAGAAGATACTCCTATCCCTGCTCCAAACATATCTCCAGTAAAATACAAAAAGTTATTATTACAATTCAAAGTAATGCCAGAACCACTAATGTTCATACAAACACCGGAACTGGAAGAGACATTCGCGGTAAGATTATAAGTTTTACCCGCGCTGGTTAAATTAGCGCAGCCGCTGATAGAAACAAACAAGTTCGCGCCAATCTCCAGGGTACGATTAGTGCCCCACCCCGATTGAGAGTTGTTATCGAAGGCCAGACAGTTCCAAGTATAATTACCTGCAGCTAACTCTACAGTCCAATTACTGCTATTAATTATTCCACTAACGTTAGTGCTCCGGTTCAAGGCGAAACCAAGGTTACTAGAATTAGTAAGATACAAAGAAATATTATTTAACCGTTTATCGTCACTGGCACTGCAATTAAAACTGACATTAGCCAAAGCAGCCGTGCTGAAATATCCATCAGCAGGAGAATTAAGGCTGGCGGTAGGCACTTCATCTCCTGCTTCTTGGGTAGTATAATTGCTAAAAGAGCTGACATTAGCATAAAGAACTCCGGTGATATTATCATAAGAAGTGATAACGCAATTAGCAGTATTATCGCAGCGCACACCATTCTTATACAGCCAAGGTGAGGCAGTGTAGCTCAAACCTTTGATTTGAATTTCAGCCGAGGTGTTTAAATTATCAGAAGAGAAAATATCCGCAATACCGGCAGTATTATTCTCTAAAAAGATAGTTTGTCCTAAGACCAAGCTTCCGGTAGTGCTATAAGAAGTTTGATTCCATTGAATCTGGCCGTAACTATTGTTATAAATCAAAGCGACATAAGTACCACCCCCGGTGGTGGTAAGAGAACTACCCGAATCCACCGAAATATTAGTGTTATAGACTAACCCCCCGAAGTTCATCATAGTACCAATATAAATTCCGGAAGATGTTCCACTTAGATTGAGCCGCGAGTTTCTAATTTCATTATAAGTACCGCTACTAAGAAATATTCCATAAATGAAAGAACCGGTCGCAGAATTAAGAATAACATTATTGTT
>JAZDQB010000012.1:0-25594 GCA_043797205.1 Candidatus Woesearchaeota archaeon | reverse complement strand
ATCACGGCAAAAAGATTTATATCGCTGCGGATCACGCTGGATTTAAGCTGAAAGGAGAGCTGAAACAGTGGTTGGAACATCATAAGATTGCTTACGAAGATTTAGGAAATAAACTACTTGATCCGAATGATGATTATCCTGATTTTGCCGGAACCTTAGCTAAAAGGGTGGCTAAAGAAGGAACTACCGGAATTTTAGTATGCGGCTCCGGAATCGGGATGTGTATCGCAGCCAATAAAATTAAAGGAGCTCGAGCTGTTGCACCTTATTCTTTGAAAGAAGTACGTTTAGCTCGTGAACACAATGATGTTAATGTTCTTTGTCTTTCCGGCTGGTTTAATAATTTTCATTATAGCACCAAACTACTGGAACGTTTTTTACAGACTAAGTTCTCTAAGGAGCCTCGACATGTGCGAAGGCTGGCAAAGATTAAGAAGCTAGAACAATAATGACACAACTAATCCTCCCATCTATTATGAGTAAGAGTCAAGAAGAGCTGGAGGCAGATTTGCGGAGATTAAGAGGAGTGGTTAAAGAAATCCATCTAGACGTGGTCGATGGGCTGTTTGCTCCGAACGATTCTTTGGATTTTAATTTTAAATTGCCGGCTGGATTCAAATATAATATGCATTTGATGGTGAAGAAGCCGGAAATATGGATTAAGAAACGTTGGAAAGAAAGTGATTTATTTATTCCGCAACTGGAAGAAATTAAAGATGTCCTTGCCTACATCAAGTGGATGAGAAAAGGGAAAAAGAAAGTGGCTTTCGCTTTGAAACCAGAAACTTTGGTAAGCAAAATTAAGCCCTTCCTGAAGGATTGTGATTATGTGCTGATTCTGACCGTACATCCGGGATTTTATGGCAGCAAGTTTATTCCTTCAATCTTGAAGAAAATTCCTTTGATTAAGAAAGTTAATCCAAAAATTAAAGTAATTGTGGATGGGGGAATGTGCCCCTCAAATATTGGTTTGGCGGCCAAGGCTGGAGCGGATTTGTTTGTTTCGGGAAGTTATACTACGAAGGCGGAAAGGCTCAAAGAGAGAGTTAAAGAATTACTTCGAAGCTTAAGAAAGTGAATTATGGTAAGAAAAACCTGCCCAAATCAAAAAGAGAACGAGAAAGAATGCCCTTGTCTCCATCTTGACTGTGAGAATCATGGCATCTGCTGTCAATGCATAAAATATCATCGCGGCAAAGAAGAAAAACCAGCGTGTTTGAAGTGAATAAATTAAGAAAAGTATTTATACCCGCTCTATATGTTTAGATTCAATGAGAAAAAGAGGTAAGAAAGGACAAGTAAGCGTTTTTATCATCATTGGTATTTTAATGGTGCTTGTGTTTTGGGGAATATTCTGGTTCAATAGTACCATCTCTACAGAAGGAGTTAAGGGAGGGGAAGTTTCTGTAGTAAACTTTGGGTCAGTTGTAACTGATATAGAACCAGCAAAGCAAGCAATGGAACGTTGTTTGGAATATCAACTTAAAAACATAATATTTTATAATTCTCTTCAAGGAGGATATTTCACATCCCCTATCTATTCTGTTGAAAATAATGTAGTAGCTCCAGATTTAGTAGTAAATATCCCTTATTATTTGTTTGAATCTCAGCCTAGAATTATTGATAAAGATACCCTAAAAACAGAAATTTCTACCGGAATTATACTTGAACTTGAGACTTGCTTAGACCTGGTTAATTCTACCAATACTCTTGTTTCCGTAAAAAGAGAAATGGCTAAGGTGGAAGTGAAGATAACTTCTTTTAATATAATCTTAGATCTATACCTACCTATCATTATAAGCAACGGGGGAACATATAGTGAGATAGATTATTTTAATGTAAGAGTACCTTCAAAACTTAATTTATTGCATGATATTGCCTCTGAAATTTCTTTAACTCAATCAACGTTTAATGATAGCATTTGTATGACTTGTTTATCCAATCTTGCTGATGAAAATAAGATTGACCTGAGGATGAACGAGATCCAAGATAAGGATAAACATATAATAATATATAGTCTGGTAGTTTTCGGAGATAATGAGATTTTTAATTTCGCTCACGAATTTAATCTCTCTTCTAAGAAGAAGTCCGCTTTAGAAGTAGGAACAATTGGAACCTTGGAAGCTAAAGCGGATTATCCGTTCTATTACCAAGTTAATGCCAGTGGAGAAGAAATTTCCTTTTTGGATTATAGTTCTCTTTTTGAAATTAATTCGATAGGGGAAATCAAGTTTGTTCCTAGGGAAGAAGATGTTGGAGATTATGTTACAACTATTAAGGTTGAAGATAAGTATGGGAATTTTGATGAAGAGACATTTATCTTAAAAGTGGAGGGTTCTCATGAATAAACAAATCCTCTTTTTGATAGCTCTTTTAGTACTTATTTTTAATGTTGTAGCGGAGGGAGAAGTAGATCCGTTATTAGCATTTGAAAAAGAACCTACCGCAGAGAATTTGCTTAAAATAGCTCAACCGAATAGTTATCAATTCATTAAATTATCTGAATTAGAACGGGCAAGATATATCTCTTCTCTTTCACCCGACGATTTCAAAGATCCCAATAAGCAACAGATAGGATATGTTTACTTCACCGAAGCTGTATCAAATATAAATGGGGATAAGGATTCTTTTGTAGTATACCTTAAGGGGTTAGGGGTGTCTATAACTTCTTTCGATGGAGATATAAAGGGGTATGGTTCGGACCACATTTTAATAGGTAAAAGTCAAAGTATAAATTTACAAGATTTTAAAAAAGGCGGAAGATTAGGAGAGAAGTACTCAATTTCTATTCGCGAAGGAGAAATATATCTCATATTAAAAGATACTCAAGAGCAAGTTTCTTTTCAAGGAAAATTAAAACAAATGCCTTCCCAACCGGGTTCTTTCAGTATTGATAAAGGAAGTATTAACGGAATGACTATCGAAAAAGGAGAGAATATTAAGATATCTACTGGAAAAATAGTAAGTGGAACGGCGAAAGAATTTGCTGGAATGGTTTTCTCTTCAAGTACTCCTTTCTCTTACGATAGTAAAGAGAACATACTTTCCTTAGATGGGGCAAGGGTCATCTCTGTTGGTAGTACAGCCAATATTTATGTTCGTGGTTCTCTTATCATTGAACCAAGTGATTATGCTAAGATTAATGGAAATTTAAAAATTAAACTAGGAACAAAAGTTTCAGTTAATGGAGTAGAAACGAAAGCACAAACTCAAGATGTTAAATTAGAATATCAAGGAAGCAGTCTTTTTCCAGAAGGGATTCATAGCTTGTTTGCTGCTTTTAAGACGGGAGAATTGTCTAATACAGTAACTGCAACTCCTACGGAGATAGAAGCACAAGGAGAAGGTTACGAAACAAAAGTTCCGGCGGGTAATTTAGTTAGTTCTAGCAAAGGGATAGGGAATATTAATCTTCCAAAAAAAGGATATCTAAGTGTAGGAGATAAAGGTGAGGAAGTCAGTAAAGTTCAAGATATGCTCGTATCTAAGGGATATTTGAAAGAATCCGATGGGATCTTCGGTTCTCAAACAGAAACTGCCTTAAAGGCTTGGCAGCGAGAAGCGTATAGTAGAGAAGGTGTCTGTACTGGATCAATCCAAGGAAGTAACTGCATTGCTGATGGGAAATTTGGAACAAGGTCATTGCAAACCTACCTGGGTGCTAATCCTCGTAGTGCTGTGGTCATAAATCCGAAACAGGGAAGAGTAGTTGTCTCTGGAAGCGACGGTAGAGTTGGAATTGACGTGCAAGGAAGTTCCGAAGTGAAAGTTGGTGATCAACAATTGGAAGCTAAGGGATCAATTTTATTAAAAGGAATATCTCCCTGGCTTGGTGTGCCATTAGACGTAGAAAGTTCTGATGTTACTTTAAGAGATGAAACAGGGGATATAGTAAATGCTTATAAGAGACTAACGGCAGATGCTCAGACTCCTAAGAAAGTGGAAAATATTCTTGCTTCAAGTCCAAAATATACCGGTGTTATTATAGACGTAGACTCGCAGAAACTCTTTTATTTTGAAAATGGCCAGCAAGTTTCTAGATCAAATATAGGTGTTGGAACGGGAAATGATCCCAATAATCCCTCGCGTGCAACGGAGACTCCCCGAGGAGATTTTAAGATTGCTGGATTTCAAGATAATAAAGGTAGCGGGAAATGGGCCACAGAATATGATGCTCTTCGTGCCCTGGGTCTGGGAGCCAATGAAGGTTACAAAGATACCTTAAGAGGAAGATTATTGAATGTATATGGTCCGGGTTATATTTCGTTACAAAATACAAAAACCGGAGAAGTAGTGCCAACAGGAATTCATGGAACTAATGTGATTGGAAGCACGCAATTATTTGTAAATTCTCTTACCGGAAAAAATTCTTATGTGTCTCATGGGTGCATGCGCATGAATAATGATGAATGGTTACAATTGAGATCAAAAGTTAAGTCCGGAACTAAAGTAAAAATAGTTTAATCTTTGATTATTACTGTAGTTTTTAGTGGTGTTTGTTGGTAAAGTTGATCAATCCCTTCTTCGTCTGTGGCGATACATCCCCTGGTCCAATTGAATAAGGTAGCTAAAGAAAATTCTTCTCCAAAAAGTGTAAGCTTCTTTGGACCATGGATTCCGATAACACCTCCCAAATAAGTGTTTGGTGATGGACATTTCCCTTTTTTTAAGTTTTGGATTATGGATTCGTATTCTCTTCTACTAATCCTTCTTTGCTCTAAGGCATTTTTAGCATCTTTCTCATTAGGATAATTAATTTCCAGGAATTTACGAAATCTATCACTCGGATGTTTGTCACAAATGGAGTATGTTCCTTCTGGAGTTTTGAAGTCTCCACTTTTATTTTTCTTACCTGAAGCCATCCCTGTGGCTATTTCGTATTCTTTTATCTCGTGCTGATCTACAAAATATAAAGTGGAAGTATATTTGTAGATTACAATATACGGCTCTTCGAGTTGTTCTCCCAGAGCAATAATCTCTTCTAACCGTGGATTGATGGGGGGAAGTGGAAGATTAGAAGCAGGAGTACCACCTAAAGCAAAAAGACATCCGGTAATTACTATTAATTTATCAACTAAATAGGTCATTACTATTCTTAAATAATCACTACTTTTAAATGTTTACTACCTTTTTGGATATTATCTGTTCGTTCTCTCAAAACCTTTATTAATCCTTAAAATCTACTTAGATAAAAAGAGGTAAGTTAGATATGGCAACAAAAAAGAGAAAAAGAGGACAGTGGGTATTTTGGTTGGCAGTAATATTAAGCGTAATTGGAGTTTTGGCAGTGGTAATGTTGGCTTTACACGCTTTGGGTGTAGTTTGAAAAGATGGACAATATCCGAAAGTCAGTTATTGTGTTGGATATGATTCTAGTAATTATGACTGGTTCCTGGGTTCTTTTCGGACTTTCTCGAGGAATAGATTCAATTGAATTAATTTATAATTATATTTATGTCTTTGTGGCTATAATCTCTTTGATACTTAACATAACCCTCATTTATCAACATGAAGAAACTGACTAAAATCAAGGATTTGCAGCTACGGGCTAACCTAATTAGGCAGGACTTGCTTAAAATGTTGCATGCGGCTGGTTCTGGGCATACCGCCGGGCCGTTAGGGCTGGCTGATTTATTCACGGCCTTATACTTTAATCTCTTGAAACATAACCCTAAGCAGCCGCAGTGGGAAAAAAGAGATCGTTTAATTCTTTCTCCCGGACATATCTGTCCCATTCGTTATGCTACTATGGCTCATGCTGGTTATTTTCCAGTTAAGGAATTAATAACTCTGAGAAAATTGGGCACGCGCTTGCAAGGACATCCCAGCAGATTAGATCTTCCAGGAGTAGAATTAGCTACTGCCTCTTTGGGTCAAGGATTAGGTGTAGCAGTAGGCATGGCTTTAGCGGCGAAGCTAAAAAAACAAAAACATAAAGTTTTCTGTATCACTTCCGATGGCGAGCATGATGAAGGCTCCACCTGGGAAGCAGTCACTGCGGCGCACAAATATCGGCTGGATAATCTTATCAACATAATTGACCGCAATCAGATTCAAATTTCTGGCTTTACGCACGAAGTGTGGCCGTTAGAACCGCTGAAAGAGAAGTACGAAAGTTTTGGCTGGAAAGTATTGGAGATGAACGGACATGATTTTAAACAGATTCTTTCGGTCATAAAGAAAGCTGAAAAAGTTAAGAAACAGTCAGTGTGCATTATTTCTCATAATACTCCTGGCAAAGGAGTTTCTTTTATGGAAAATAATTATCATTGGCACGGCAAGACGCCGAATAATGAAGAATTGCAAAAGGCATTAGCGGAATTGCAAGCAGAAGAGAAGAGATTAAGGAAGAAATAATATCTCAACAATAAACTTTATAAATATATCATCATTACGTTAATAATTATCAGCATACTGATATAATTACTACAAAATGACCTTATTAAAAATAATAGCACAACCGGAAATAAGAAGACTCTTTGGTAAGCGGGAGCTAGTGATAATTAGAAAACAGCTGTTAGGAGTTCCTTTAAAGAGCTCAGAAAAAACCCGCCTTTCCCGTGACATCCGTAAAAAGTTTGAAGCTATCACTCTGTTGATTCCCTTGGCCCAAGAATTTGAATTAAAAAAAGGGGCAGAGATTAAAAGACTGATTGAAAAAGCAAAGGAAATCATTCTGGAAACTAAATTTTTTCCACGCATAAAGAAGATTATCCTTTTTGGTTCCGTGGCTGAAAACAAGCCCACGCTTCTTTCTGATATCGATTTAGCCGTAGAATTTACTTCCCTAGCCGAAGGAGAAGCTACTCTCTTCCGAAGGGAAGTGCTTGGTCAACTAAACGAAAGATTTGATGTGCAAGTGTACAATCAATTACCAACAAAGATTAAAAAAGAAATAGACGAAAAGGGGAAAGTGATTTATGAACGAACGCATTAAAGACAAGATCAAAGAGATTGAAAAATATTTAATGCAATTGGAGGAGATAGTGCCAGATAGCTTGGAAGAATACCAAGAAGATTTTAAGACCAAAGCGGCATGTGAACGTTACTTAGAAAGATTAGTGGAAGCTGCCGAAGATTTGGCTTTTCTGGTGATCAAACATCTAGACTTGGAATCTCCAGAAGAGGAAAAAGAGATATTTAAGATCCTTTCTCGCACTAAGATAATCAGTTCTGATCTCTCTGATGGACTTAAACGGGCCAAAGGAATGCGCAACATCTTGGCTCACAAGTATGGAGAAATAGATGACGAGGTCACTTTTGTAGCGGCAACAGAAGAAATAGGAAAAGATTTAAGGATGTTAATAAAATCCATCAAGAGAAGAATAAAATGATTCCAACAACAACTAACATCAGATCCACCCGTGAAGGCTTTGGCCAGGGCTTATTAGAATTAGGTAAAGAAAACAAAAAAGTCGTCGCTCTTTCTGCTGATTTGACTGAATCCACCTGCATGCACCATTTTGCGGAGAAATATCCGCAAAGATTCTTTCAAGCGGGAGTGGCAGAACAAAATATGATTACCATGGCCAGCGGATTAGCTTTGGAAGGATTAATTCCTTTTGCTTCTTCTTTCGGGGTATTTCTACCAATGCGTTGTTTAGATCAAATCCGGGTTTCGGTCTGTTACAACCAAGCTAATGTGAAATTAGTGGCGACTCATTGTGGTTTGGCTACCGGAGAAGATGGAGCTACACATCAAGCCCTGGAAGATGTAGCTGCCTTACGAGCGATCCCCAATATTATTATTATTGAGCCCGCGGATTACAATCAAGCCTTAAACGCAGCGAAAGCCGCAGCGAAACATGTTGGTCCAGTTTATTTGCGCTTGCATCGGGGAAAATTTAATGCGCTTACTTCTAATAAAGATGCTTTCGAAATAGGTAAGGCGCAAATTTTACAGCGCGGAGATAATATTACCATAATTGCTTCTGGTCCGATCTTGACGGAAGTGCTGAAAGCATCTTCACAACTTCATTTCAAGCCGGAAATAATCAATTGCCATACGATTAAACCTCTGGATGAGAAAACCATTCTTGCTTCAGTGGAGAAGACGGGAAAAGTGTTAGTGATTCAAGATCATCAAGTGCAGGGGGGATTAGGTGGAGCAGTGGCAGAATTACTTTCTCAGAAACTTCCGGTGAAGGTGGTTATCTTAGGCATGCCTAATCGGTTCGGAGAATCGGGAAAGCCAGAAGAGTTGTGGAACAAGTATGGTTTGAGCGCCAAACATATTTTGGAAAAAATTGATTCTTTATTAAAATGAAAGCGCATCTTTACGAAACAGCCATTATCGGCGGAGGTATTGCTGGCTGTACAGCGGCTATTTATGCCGCTAGGAAGAGAATGGATTATCTTTTTCTTACTGAAACTGTAGGTGGACAGTTTATGGAATCCGGAGACATTTTTAACTATCCGGGATTCAATCAAATTAAAGGTTTTGATTTTGCAGAAACTATTCGAAAGCAATTAGAATTTAATCAGGTAAAATTTAAAGAAGGAATCTTGGTTAATAAGATTGAGAAGAAGGGAAAAAACTTCTTGCTAAAAACTACTGGTGGAAATTTTCTGACTAAAACGGTAATCGTTGCTACTGGCTCGCATCCACATCTTTTAAATGTTCCGGGAGAAGAAAAATATCGTAAAATGGGAGTTACTTATTGTGCTATCTGTGACGGGCCCTTGTATAAAAATAAGGAAGTAGCCGTGATTGGGGGAGGAAATTCGGCTTTAGAAGCAGTTGATTTTCTGATCAATATCGCTAAGAAAATTTACTTGCTTAATGTCAATCCTAACTTTAATAATGCCCATAAATATTTACTGGAAAAAGCGGTTAAAAATAAAAAAGTAAAAATAATATATAATGCTCAAACTACAGCGGTAGTGGGAGATAGATTAGTTTCTGGAATTGAGTATAAACAAAAAGGTAAGAAACAATTATTGAATGTGAAAGGTGTTTTCGTAGAAATTGGAAGAGTTCCAGCCACGACCTTCTTGAAAGGATTCCTTAAATTGGACGAACATGAACATGTCCAAATTGATGAGCAGACCAATACTTCTGTTCCGGGCGTCTTTGCCGTGGGCGATTGCTCTTCCGTGCACGAATATCAATATATCATTGCTGCCGGACAAGGTTGTATTGCTCTATTAAAGGCAGCGAAGTATTTGGCGAGATTGAAATAAAATAGTATTAAACTTTTGATTTTTAACTAGGGGTGAGGTAAGTAAACTTTTACTACTTTTTCTAGAAGATATTTTTTAGAATCCTCTTTTTTTGCTTTAAATACTAAGGCTATTTCTTCTTTTTCACGCGCGTATAATCTTTTACATAATTCTTTTGATGGTCTTCCTTCATGGTAATAATACAAAACTACTTCTTCACCTTTCCTTAGTGCTCTAATACTTAAGGATACTTTACCAGAACTAATTTCTTCTATTTTAAGATGATCAACGAATAAATAACCTTCCTCAGCAGTTGCTGGGGGTAAATTTATTAAAGAAGTAACCGGTTTTATTTTAGTACCATAAGCTTTTTCCACCACTGTTTCCAGTAAAGATACTCTTCCTTCGACAAAGTAAGGAATCTCTTTGAGAGGAGTAGCAGAATGGATTTCTTTGTTATATGCATGCAAAACTCTCGCCGGTTTTATAGTTAAACCTATGCCCCCCAGAGCAGATAGTATTCCGAATCCTTCCATTACTGCTCCAGTAATGGCTGCTCCTGCATCTCCGTCGGTTAAATAAGCTCCGATAAGACCAAGAACACCACCAGCAGTAACTGCTCCAATTCCTTTCCAAATCTTTTTATTCAACATTCTTCTTCTAAATGTATCATCGACTCTATCTGCTTGGGCAATCCGCTCTAAAGTGAGGTAAGAAGAATTGAGATTAGATGTTTCCATGGGTTTGGATGTAAGAAGTGTTCTTAATAAAGATTTATTGACTTCAGACTATATTACCAAATAGCTACAAAATGTTTAAAAACCATCCCACGAAAGTAGGCTTATGACTAAGAAAAGTAAGAAGTCTGCTGCTCAGGCTACAACGTTAGAATCCTTTGCAGGAGATAAAAAGGACAAGAAGAGATCAGCCAAAGAGCTGATTGAAGTAGAAGAAGTAGATGTTTCTGCACCTAAAGAAGAAATTCTGCCGGCTGTAGAAACTAACGACAACGAAAAATCCAATAAGAAAAAAGTAGTAGTGAAAGCTCTCTTGACTGGGGAGAAAGTTATTACGGAAGCTTCTGATGAAGCTCGAGAATTTTATAACCAATCCCGCTTTGGGATGATGCCAGAAAACGGTAAAGTGGAACTTTCATTATTGGAAGGATTCTATCTATTGGAGAAAGGTAAACTTAGCGTCAAAAACGATGCGGGGAAGAAATTAACTTTTGAAACTTTCTTGAAGAAAGCACGGGAATGTGAACCAAATTTCTGGATTCGCTATTGCGTGTTTAAGGACATTAGAAATAGGGGTTATATCATCAAGACCGCTTTAAAGTTTGGAGCGGATTTTCGGGTGTACGATCGCGGTGTGAAGCCTGGAGAAGATCATGCTAGGTGGATTGTTTATCCGGTCCATGAAGGAGATACTTTAACTTGGTACGAATTTGCGGCGAAGAATAGAGTGGCACACAGCACTAAGAAACGTTTGCTGATTGGTATCGTAGATGATGAAGGAGATGTTACTTATTACGAGATTAAGTGGATGAGGCCGTAAAGAAAAACTGAAGAAAGCTTAATCCCAGCTTTCTTCTTCATCTAAATTCAGATCTTCTTCCTCTTCATCCTCATCTTCTGGATGTCTTTTCTTTTTATTCAATTCAGGCATAGGGTTTAACCTCCGTTGTCTATAATAATAAGTAAAGGAAGTACTTTAAAGCAGAAATCACTTGATTTTAGCTTAAAATAACTTTAAAATATTTAAATTTTATCCTTTTATTCTGGACAGAAATCTTATCCAAACTGAATCTCCAGAAACCCTTAAATATTCTTCCTTGTTTGTAATTAGAATATGGTGATACAGCTTACACTATCTCGGGTACCTTAAGAACGTCTTAGCTCTCAGAAGAGAGTACTCGTTTGAGTTGCTTGACCGGTGGCTAAAACGATGGGACGTTCGGAGGTATTCCGAATGGTACAAAAGAGATGGAAGCGTAAGAGTGGTTATGTTACTCCTCAACCAACAATTCCTTTCAAGGAAATAATTAAAGAAGGATTTTTTGTTAATAGGGTTTATGATGATTGGTCTGACTGGAGAGATGGTGCCAGAGATTGGTATCATGACTTTAAGCTGATTAAAAGAATACACAACAAAAGAAATGTTTATTTCTCAGAACTCGTTAACAAAAGAATTCAGATGAATCGGAAACAGAAGAGATTGATACAAAGGAGAAAAGCAAGAGGATTATTCTTAAGCCGTACTCTATAAGAAGAAAGAACCATAAAAAGTTTCTCTCTATATAGTACCATATTCTTCTATTGAAATAATTATTGAAGAGGTGAAGTCTAATCCGGGCAGAAATCCCACATGAATTGGAAGAATTTGCGGTAGCCATCTGCCAATAATTTGCTTTTCAGCACAAACTGAATCGGCTCTTCGTAAAGTTCTCCCGGCTTCGCTCCGACGAAAGTAACCACATAATCACCAAAAATATCGACCATAGTGGGGCTAGAATAATTCTCGGGAAAAAATTTGTAAGGCTTACCCACCAATTTTAGTATTTCCGGCTTTTGCTTCTTTACCTCATAGTCAAAGATATGGTAAAATTTTATTCCTAAGGCTTTTCTTTGCTTGTCAAAATGAGGTAAATAATGTTTTAATCTGGGATCGAGCCACATGGCTTTGGCTCCGATGAAATATACCGGCTGTTTCTGTTCAAGAATCAATCTCAAATAATTCTTTACTCCTTCTACACCCCGAAAGAGATACGCTTCTGCGTCCGGCTCGATGGAAGCATAGAGCTTTTTCATTTCCGGAAGATATTGTTCTAAAGCAACTTCTTTTTCTTTAAGGATCTCTTGCAATCTTTCTGGGTTGATGGCTTTGAAGAAGCGTTCTCCTTTGATGAACGTTTCCGAAGCCAATCCTTTCTCCATCAGTTTGTTTAACGAATCGTAAACGTTGCGGCGATGGACTTTTGCTTTGATAGAAATCTTTTGGGTATTGGCTTCTCCCAAATATAATAATGCTTCGTAGACCTTAGATTCATTTAAGGAAAGTCCATTCTTCTGGAGGATTTCTTGATACATTTATCTTTAAAAAGCAGCTTTTTTACTTAAATCTTTCTGTTTGGGTGGTAGTTACCACCAACAATACTTATATAGTTGGCTGGTGGTGTAGCTACTATTGAGTTAATCCAAAACAAAAAGGTGAAAAATAAAAATGGCCGCCAAACCGACTGAAGACATGACTATCGGAGAAATGCTGGTTAAAATAGGCAGTGGCCTCCATGAGATTGGCCGGTATTATGCCGCAAACTATGGTTTGGTAAATCGTAATCCTGAATATCCTCGGCTTCCAAAGAATACACCCCTATATATTAACTGCAAGCCTTATTCTATCAAGAGAACAGAGAAAGAGGGTGAAGAAGATTTAGTCCGTTTGGCTCATGAAGTCCCATATGAAGGTTCCTGGTTTTATACGCCAAAAGATTCTACTTGGTACCATTTTTCAGAAGGGCATGAAGAAGAATTCGGCCAGAATGGGCTGTTTAGATTATCCAGTATTCAAAGAGGCGGCAGTTTAAACATACCGGGGGAGGAGATTGTTCATTATCATACCCATCCAAAAAGAGCCGGTGAACATTTTGTCCTCTGGGCGGGGACTGAAGTAGAGAGAAATATGGCTGGGGTTGATGCAAGCGTAGTAAATAAGTTTATGGCTGCTTGTATGTATTTGTATTCTGCCTTCCCTTCCGATAGTGATGTGGAAATGTATCGGGAATGGTCGCAACAACCAGTCTCATTTCAAGGTAAGATCGCTTCTCCCATAGGAATTACAAAGGTAGAGATTGTGGATCAAGATGAAGATATTGTAAAAGAATATCATACCCTTCATAAAAATTTGATGAATCTGCTGAAGGATTACGTTCGCTTAGAAAGTGGTGGAATAACCCTTTCTGCAGAAGATATGTTTGATTGTGTTAATGCTAAAATACAGGGAAGATTACAATTGACTTTTCAGCAAATAAATGGTGGTATTACTTTATAGGTGAAATAAAAAATGAGAACTCTAACTAAACTATTAACTGGAATCGCAGCCTTAGCCGTCTTAGGCACAGCAGCTCCAGCCAAAGCAGATTTCTTTGATGGCATGAGAGGACCGAATGACGCTCAATTAGATCAAAGAGTGATGATGGATAAAGATCATAACACTACTTACACTCTCCTGCCGAAAGCTTTCATCGGAATAGGAGAAGAAGGACATGGGATTTTTGCAGTCACTCCGTTTAGTTATTCTCCGGGAAAGAAACCGAATGCTGGTGCAGGAATAGGTGGATTTGCTAATCTTGGAAAAGTTGGTTTGTTAGGAGTAGTTCCAGTTGTTTATTCTGCAGAAGGAAAAATTACCAACATCAATCCCACTTTATATGCTACTATTACTGCAGGTAATTTCATCTTCGATCCAAGGATAAGCTATTTGGCGAGCATCTCTGGAGATGGAACTCAACACAATCTTAGTTTTGGTGCTACTCTTGGTTATCAGATTGATAATGTGATTTTGGGTCTTGATGTGGGCGCTGGCTTTGATCCAAAGAATCCAACTGCAGACCAACTTAAACAGAATTTAAATTATCAAGGAATCTTAAGAGTTGATTTAGATGCACAGCACAAGAATTGGCTACAAGCGTATGTTGGCAAAGATGCAGTAGGAATAGGATTTAGAGCCAACTTTGATTGGAAGTGAGGAAAATAGTTCAAGTTGAGAAAAGAAGTGCTGCAGTAGAGAAAACCATATAAAACCAAATTCACTTTTAGTGGATATGGCGGATCAAGACAAAATCCTGCAGTACCTTTCCATCAATGGACCTTCCTTACCTACCAAGGTAGCCAAACTTATCGGGACGCAGATACTAATCGCTTCAGCACATCTTTCTGATCTAGCGGCTCAAGGAAAAGTAAGGATTTCTGATCTGAAAGTAGGGGGATCTCCGTTATATTTTTTGTCTGGACAAGAAGAGCAGTTGGAACGCTTTGCTCAGAACAATATGAATCCAAAAGATTATCAAGTATTGATGAACTTAAAAGAAAAAAAAGTACTGCGGGAGAAAGAGTTAGACTTATTATCCAAAGTAGCTTTACGCGGACTGAAAGATTTTGCTTTTCCTTTACAAGTTACATATCATGGGCAGGCAGAATTATTCTGGAAATGGCAATTGCTTTCAGAAGAAGAAGCCAGCCACGCGATTAGGGAGATTTTATTACGAGCAGAGAAGAAGGAAGAAGAATTAATACCTGCTCCTGAAGCGGTTCCTGCTTCTTTGCCTGTTCCTCCCAAACCGATTATTTCTGAGGAAGAGAAAGCCAAGAAGATTGAAGAAATCTGGCAGAAAACTGTAACTCAATCTTCTTCTCCACCGGTCCAATCCTCATCAGCTCCATCTTCACCAGTTTCTTCTTCAACCACTCCACCCTTACAAACTCCACCTTTATCTGTAGCCAAATCTGAAGGAACAGTTAAAGAGCAGTTCCATAAAGATGAACAGCAGAAGAAATTGGAAGTGGAAGAGAAAGCAGCAGAAAAAAGAGTTAGAAAAGAAAGAATAGAACGAGCGATTGTAGTGGAGAAACCAGTAAAGACAGAGAAACCATTAGAAAAATTGATTAAGGTGGAAAAACAAATAGAACAGTCAGTAGAAAAACCGGTAGGGAGACCGGTTAAGGTAGAAAAGTCAGTAGAGAAGCCGGAGAGATTAGAAACTCTCCTGGAAAAGCAGGAGAAGGCGGAAAAACTCTCTAAAGCAGAGAAATCTAAGAAAAAAGTAAGTATGGATTTCTTCACCCAATTGGAAGATTATTTCCAAGAGAAAGGTATTGTGCTGGAGCAGAAAGAAATCCTGCGCAAGAATGCCGAATTTAATTTTATACTTAAAGTTCCTTCAGTTGTGGGAACATTAAAATATTTCTGCAAGGCCAAGAATAAAGCCAAGTGTGACGAGAAAGACCTCTCTTCTGCTTATATGGAAGCACAGATTAAGAAACTACCCTTGCTGTTGTTATATTCAGGAGAATTCACTTCTAAGGCCAAGGAGATGCTGGACTCGGGAGCGTTTGAGAATGCCATTGTAAAGAGGATAGAATAAAGATTAATAAACACACTAATTATTCTTTGTACGCATGGGAAAGTATACACTGGTTTTTGATGAAGTGATGAAACAAAAGCTCGCGGAAGTTATCGCTAAAGCTAACTGTCGAGAAGTAATCAAACAGTGGTTAGACCGCTTAGAGCAGCTTGGTCCGGATGCCGGAAAATTATTAGATAATCATGTCTGGCTCTATGAAATGAAAAGTAAGCACCCACCTTTACGCCTATATTACCACTATAGCAAAGCCACAGAAAAGATTATCCTGTTTGAATTGGAAATGAAAACAAGTGAAAAGAAACAACAGAAAACAATAAATAGATTACACTATAATTTAAATTCCTAAGTCTTTCCGAGTGTATTCCTTAGCTTTTAGATTATCTAAGCACTCTAAAAGTCTTTTGTACAAATGGCTATTTCTTAACAACTTTAGTTCTTGTTTCATCTGTTCAAATTCCTGTCTGGGTATGGTTACTGTGTCCATATGAGCTTATAAATAGTCTTACTTTAAATATTTTGCTAATAATGTTAGATGCTGAATTCGGGTGCATTTGAGACTGCCGTGGTGAAGAGGATGGAATAAATTATTTAATAACTTTTTCTATTGCTTTTTCTAATCCGCTCATCAATACTTTAAGTGGGATATGTTCCAATATAAATGGATTGTATTCACCTTTATGTTCTTTTTTCCCCCATAGGTTTGGTGCACCATCCGATCTTCTACTAATTAAGCGGGTGAACTCTTGAACCTGAACATCCTGATAACTGATGGTGTCGTATTCATCAAAAATACGAAGGCTACTTTTTAATCTCAATAGAATGGCCATCTCGTTTTCAACAAAGAAACAAGAACATCTTTCAGGGTCATATCCTTCTAAGATAGAGTAATTTCCGTGTGAGTCATCTACCCTTCGAGGAAACGGTAAGTCATAATTAACATTGTAAAACACTTTAATTTTGGATATGTCTTCTTCTTCAGGACGGAAACAGATTACCAGTCTTGAGTGAGTTACATACGAGAAGTTCCCGTTGCATTGAAAGCTATCTTTATAATCATATATTATCAAATCATCGAACTTACGTAACGGCAAAGAATTTTTTTGAGCATACCTATTGAGTCCTCTCTGCAAGTCTTCGTCATGGTATACACTACGAACAAATCTTTCGATATCGCTTTCAGGAGCAGTGGCTTGAGCAATGCTTTGATATACATTATCTTTGAATAGTTTCATTTTCTTTTAATTCAGATCCTTTCCGAGAGGATGCTTCTGGAAATATTGATTATATCTTCCGGTATTAACGTTAGTTTCTGCATAACCAGTCGTCCAATTGTATCCTCCACCAATAAGTTCAGCATCTTGGGAAATTATCTGTAAAATTTTCCGGGCTTGCTCAGGAGGAATACCAAATTCTTCTATACCAAATTCTGAACAGGTAACTATTTCTGGTTTCCCTGCTTTCTGTAGGTGGATAGGTACACTAATTTTTCCGGCGGTTAAACTATCATATTCAAAGATACCCTCTCTTTGGCTGTAAACATCTTTTCCCTTTTGGATCATATAAAGATATCTTTTAACAAAATCTTTTGAAGGAAAGATGAGAAATGAGGTAATTTCAAATACGGGAAAAATTTTAGTTCCTTCTCTTCCACATATCCAATCAAAGTAAGTTTTTCTTCTTTCCTCACCAACTTTTTCACTCAAGTAAAAATTTGACGGAATAAATGAGAAGTTGTAATTAAAGTAACCAGCAGAATAGTTACAATCTCCTCTGAACCAATATCTATCTCCACGAACTTCATCTTTCCGGTGATCTAATTCGTGTTTAGAAAGGACCAAGTAAATTTCTAAACATTTTCCATTAAGGATGCGTAAAGATTTATCATCCAACTGGGTAATGGCTTCATTAGGATAGGCCCAAAAATCTGTTTCTATGTATATCTTCTCATGCTGGTAGGGGAGATTTTTGTCTGCTTCTAAGTAAGAGAAATCTTTTTTTGATAGTGCCTGTTGAAGCTCTTCTCTAATGGTCATTTCTTCTCCAAAACACCCCAGAACCACTTAATCTGAACTTAATCCAAAGAACTACTACTTAATCTTTATACCTAACATGTATGGCTAACTGAAATAACTGCGCATATTCGGAATAAGCTTCTCTTCTGCTGCGCGGAGATGCTGCTGGTAAGTAGCTAGAGAAATTTTCATAATCTTGGCTAATTGACGTAAATCAGTCTTACGAGGGGTGTGGTAGTAACCTTCTTCGATAGCCAAATCTAAAGCTCTTTTCTGTTTCTCGGTCAGATTAGGCATCAGACGAGGGAAGAAGATTTGATCAAGGTTAGTCTGTTTGAAATAAAGCAGTTTTAAAGTAGGAATATCTTTCTTGGTCTCTTGAACGAATCTGCTGACCACTTCTTTTTTCCAGCTGCCAATCTCCCAAGTTTCGTACCCTTCTTTATCCATCAATACTGGCTTGATTAAAATGATTTTAGGATTATAATTCTTTACTGCTTTGTGTTCGGCTTTCTCCAGCAGGAAGAAGGTGTTTCCTTTCCGTTCCAATTTTATTACTTTAAGGTCTTGCTTCAAATCGGTTATGAATTCATCTTGCTTCTCTCCGGACATATAGTGCAGAGAAGAGCTGATGATTTTATTTTTCTCTTTGAAAACCGAAAAGGCAATTGATTGCAAAGTAATCTTAAACTTCTCACATCTGTTTCCGAGAATACAATCATGCTTATATCTGATCTTAGCCAGCCACATACAGACATGTATGTATTGTTGGTATTTAAACTTTTGGAATAGAAATATATTTTACTACCCTTTCTGTATCCGGAACCTGCTGTGAGAAAGAAACTAATCTTAATTCTGGATGCTTTCCTCTTGTAGCGGCTATGGCAATCTGGTAAGCAGCTTCTTCTATACCATAAAGATGTTTGAAATGATATACTCTTTCCTTTTTTGAAGGATCCGCTTTCGGAACTTCTTTTCTTTCCGGAGGTTTAGGGCGAGAGTCAATAGGGATTATCGGGTTAGTTAATAATTGCGAAAAAGAAACGCCATTATTTAAACCTCTTTCATAACTTTGACAAGGAGATTCTTGATAATAAGTTCTTTCTTCTTCTCTGGTGGCGGTTCCCGCTTTTACTTTGTCATAAAAAGGACCTTCTAATCTGCGAGCGATAAACTCATCTAAGGCTGTTAGCAACTTTCCTTCTGCTAATAATTTTGTTACTTGGCTGTCAGAAGGTAATTCGCGATAGTGAGTAGCAACCGGTATAATAGGAACTCCTTGTTTCTTCCACCAAACTATATGTTCTTTTGCGTGAAGTAAAGAAAAATAAACTGCTAAATTAATCTCAGAC
This sequence comes from Candidatus Woesearchaeota archaeon, assembly GCA_043797205.1. Taxonomy (GTDB): domain Archaea; phylum Nanobdellota; class Nanobdellia; order Woesearchaeales; family GW2011-AR9; genus JACRPH01. The sequence goes on along the minus strand of JAZDQB010000012.1, from coordinate 6,926 downwards.
TTAAACAAACGTTCTTTATGTTCGTCAATCATAAATGTATCATCATTATGAATTTCCAATGTTTCTTCACTGGCTAATTTTCTTCCAGGTTGAAATAAATAATCTAAAAAGGATAAATCCAAGCAAAATACTGCCGCATTTGGAATATTAACGTAATCTATAGAGTCTTCTCCATAGATTAATTTCTTAGCTGATTCGTGGCTTCCTTCGGCAATAAAATCGATTGGAACAAAACCCGTTTGATTATACGTGTAAACTTGCAATCTTTCAGGTTCGGTAGTAGCATTAGCTCGATGCACACCACCCATTCTTTGTTTTAATAATTGTCTCGCTGAATGTGCTCTTTTGCTTTCAATACCGATTCCAGCATTAGAATATCTTAACTCTCGATGGATCCCATGCAACAAAGAAGATTTTCCAGCTCCAATACTGCCTATAATGAAAACTGGCGGAACATTCTTTTGATATTCAGGAGCAGTATTTCTAGCGATTTCTTCCAACAATACTGCTGTTTGTACTTTTTGCATTTTCGCTAATAAATTTCAATCAGTTTTTAGTTGTCTGGTGATCCGATCAGCCCGGCCAAGGAAAAGGGTTGGTTTAATCGTTCTCTGCACTCCGGAGAACTACGCAGAGCACAAGCGTAAAAAAATCCTCTTTGTAAGGGGTGCATTTCAGTTAACAAAAGATAGACCCCTCCTTCGCTACTTAACAATTCTCCCATAAATTCTAATCCCTTCAGGGCATATTTTCCTTCGGGTGTCTTCCATACTTTATGCTCCTCGAGAGCTCTTCTGGCTCCTTCTAAATTTCCTTTAAATCGAGTTAGTTCATAACCTCCCGACCGCAATCCAGAAGGAACATAACGGGAGCAGCAGGGTACAGTAAGGGTAAATCCTCTTCCCGGAACCTCTTGAACAGTTCTGGTTCCATCTTCTTCAATAACGGGAGCTACAATAACTCCTTCCTCAAAAGTTCTTATTTCTAATCCCGTGGGTTTACTTCTCTTTTCTTCTGCCATGATTAGACCTCTTTAACAGAAGAGGTATTTAAACTTTTCGTTACTTTTTAGTGATAAAATAAAAAAGGAAGCTTTAAATTGTTTAAGGTTTCCTTAAAATCATGGGTCTGCAATTCAAGGATTTAGTGGTAAAGAAAGAGATTTCTATTCAAGATCTCAAGGGAAAGGTCTTAGCGGTAGATTCGATGAACTTACTCTATCAATTCCTGACCACTATTCGTTCTCCGGACGGTTCTGCTTTAACAGATAAAAACGGAAAAGTAACTTCACATTTAATCGGTTTATTCTATCGCACCACTTCTTTAATGGAAGAAGGACTAAAATTAGTGTTTGTGTTTGACGGAAAAGCGCCAGAAATAAAGCAAAAAACGTGGGAGAAACGCAGCCAGATCAAAGCGGAAGCTTCTTTGAAATTGAAAGCAGCCAAAGAAGCAGAAGATGAAGAAGCCATGCGCAAATATGCTTCTCGCACCGCTATTTTAACTAAAGAGATGATCGAAGAAGCCAAAAAATTGATTACGGCTTTGGGCTGCCCGATGGTGCAAGCTCCGTCAGAAGGAGAAGCGCAAACTGCTGCGATGGTCAAGCAAGGTAAAGCTTATGCTTCAGTCTCGCAGGATTATGATAATCTAATTTTCGGCTGTCCGTTAGTGGTCAGAAACCTTTCTCTAGAAGGAAAGCGCAAGAAAGCCGGAACCTTCGCTTATGAAAAGGTTTCTCCGGAACAGATCTCCTTGAAAGAAGTGTTAGAACATTTGCAACTTAGTTTGGATCAATTAATCGTTCTAGCTATTCTCGTCGGAACGGATTATAATCCCGGCGGAGTCAAAGGGATCGGACCGAAGACAGCCTTAAAATTGCTCAAAGAGCATGGCGATAAATTTGATGAAGTGTTCAAGCACGTCGAGTGGGATAAACATTATCCTGATTTGACTTGGAAAGAAATTTTTGATACGATTAAACATATTCCAGTCAGTTCTGATTATCATCTGGAGTGGAAACCAATAAATGAGAAAGAAGTGTATCGTTTATTGGTTGATGAGCACGATTTCGGGGCAGACAGAGTTAAAGTTAAATTAGATAAACTATTAGAAAAGAAAGAAGAACAGAAGCAGAAAGGGTTGAGAAGTTTCTTTTAATACTTCTTATTAGCATAACCTTTACTTACTTTTTCTCCCCAGAAACTAGGCAGAGTATTAGTGACAAAACCGCGATAATTGTCGGCATAAACGTAAGTTAAACCTACTTTTCCTTTCATCTTTTCAAAATCTTCTGCTGCTTCTCGATAAATATCTTGGATTTTTTTGCGCTCAAAGTCCATTTGCAGCAAACTGCTAGGTTTTAGCAGCAAATAGTCTGCCTGTCTAATAGCATTAATTTCTAAGTTAGAAGAATTTTGAGTAATAAAAATTACACTTAAATCTTTATGCCTAGCAATCAAAAGAATCTCAGAAAGAATTTTATTGGCACTAGACATAGCATTGCGACTGCTAAATTCTATTCCTCCTTCATCAATTAAAATTACCGCATCATTTTCAATTTGATTGATATCAATAACTACCTTGATCCAACAGGGTAAAGATTCTTCTTTAAAACCGAGAGCATAAGCTTTCTTGTTAGTTTTAGAATGAAAATTTTCCAGAAGACGCATTCCTAAAGCGCTCTTGCCTGTTCCTCTCGCTCCGAGAATTAATCCGATTGTACTTTTATTAATGAATAATTTAGATTCAAAATCATTTAAACTTCCTTTTTTTAGTAAGATTTCTTTAAGGCCGTCATATTTAGCAGAAGTTTTAGGTTTTTGTTTTTCTACTTTTTTCTTAGCTTGTTGTTCCTTTCGTTGTAAATTTTTTTCTTTGATTTTTAAGAAAAGCCATCTAAGTAGAAGAAAAGCTCCTTTGAAGGGATAATAGAGTATCGCTTTAGTTAGGAATCTTAATACCTTTATCAACCTCTTTTCGGCTTTCTTGCGCATACTCTTAGTATTCTTCCGAGGTATATAAATCTTGTTTTAGAAGTAAAACGGTTGCGTTGTAAAGGAAAGCTTTTTATTCTCGAAGTTCGTCCTTAGGTCTATGCTAGCCGCCACTACTGAACTGAAGAATGCCCAGAAACTTAAAGAATATCTGATGAAGAATAATCTGATTAATACCGCTTACCTTTCCGTAAAGGAATTTGGGCAAATTTATTTTCCCATTTTGAAGAAAGTTAAGCTTTCGGAAGGAAAGGTAGTAGAGACCAAATTTACTTTTCCTAAAAAAGATAGTGAACCAAGTGTAGAAGAGCTTCTGAAAGGAAAATTGACTTCTAAACAGATGGAACTTATCCCAAAAGCGCAGGAAGTAGTGGGAAAAATTTTAATCTTGGAAATTCCGAAAGAGTTGCAGGCGAAAGAAAAAATAATTGCTGAAGCTTATCTGAAAGCCAATAAATCGTTAGAAACGGTAGTGAAGAAAGGTGAAGTGCATACCGGCACCTTTAGAACCAGAAAAGTAAAAGTTCTGGCTGGAAAGAATCAGAAGGAAACTCTGCATGGAGAGAATGGAGTAAAGATGTGGGTAAATTTAGAAGAGACGTACTTCTCGGCCCGATCGGCTAATGAACGGTTGCGTATCGCTAAACTGGTTAAACCCGGAGAAGAAGTCTTGGTGATGTTCTCCGGAGTAGCTCCTTTTCAATTAGTTATCGCTAAGAATTCTCCTGCGAGAATGGTTTATGGGATAGAAATCAATCCTTTTGCACACCAATTAGCGTTGAAGAATATTGCTATAAATGGTTTGAATCAGAAGATTGTTATCTATGAAGGAGATGTGCGCGTGCTGGTTCCGCAGCTGTTCTCTAAGAAAAGGTTTGATCGAATTGTGATGCCTCTGCCAAAAACCGGAGAAGAGTTCTTGGATGTGGCGTTTAAGGTGGCTAAGAAAGGGACAATAATCCATCTGTACGCTTTCTTATCTGAAGAAGAAGTGGCGGAGCATAAGAAACGGATTATGCATGTTTGTACTAGTTTGAAACACAAAGTTAAAGTGCTGCAGGTGGTGAAGTGCGGCCAGTTTGCTCCCAGCGTGTTCAGAATGTGTTTTGATTTGGTAGTGGAAAAGTAGATTAAATAATAAATATAAAATAAAAAAATAAGAAGAAATGTATGTTGAATTTGATTCAACATTAGAAAATCATTGATTTTCTTTACTCTTCTTGTGGTTCTTCTTCAGTTTGCTCTTCTTCGGACTGCTCTTTGTGTCCGGGTTCTTCCTGCGGAGCGCCTTCCATTTCTGAAGCTTTCTTGATCAACTGGACATTCTCTGCTTTTAATCCTCTTTCACCTTCTCCGGTGTCAAAGGATACAATGTCGTTGTCGCGGATGAAGGTTCCTTTAGCTAAGGCTGTGAAGTGCACAAAATAATCTTTGCCGTCTTCCCCACTGATGAAACCAAATCCTTTCTTTCGGTTAAAAAACTTTACCGTTCCTTGCATTTTACTTTCCTCCTATTGGCCAACGTTTTATTATTGTAAATAAAGTATGTAAGCCTTTATTTACAATTGAAAAATGCTTTTCATTTTTCTTATCAGAAGAAAGAGGTACTCTAGGTGCTCTATGGTACTGATGGTACTTCCAGATTAACTAGATACTCCTCACTCCGAGTATGTTGGCTTTACTTTAGCTTAAAAGGAGTGTTTTTATATAAACTTTATGGGTTTTTTCGCGAAAGGTTAATAATAAAAGGGTTCTTTTGCCAGAAGGTAAAGTGGTAAGCGTGATGATTATGTGAACACCCTAGGTGCAATACCTTACGGAAGTAACTGATGAACGCCCACAAACCTTTAAGAGAGTCTTTGTTCAACTTTTCAAATAATCAACCATCGCCCAAAAGAAACTATTTTCCCTTCGTTCCATTTTTTCTCTTTCTTTTCTCTCCCACTCGTCTAATCTTTTTTGGATTGATTCTAGTGATTCATATACCTTAGTCTTAAATCTCGGAAAATTGTTTAGGTCTGGTAATCCAAATCTGTCCCTGAAGGGATTAGTTGTTGGATCTTCTTTTCCATCTTTATTTTTTACGGTGAGAAGAACAGCATATCGGCCAAAGCGTTCCAATATTCTTAATGCCTGATCTTCATCTCCAACTTTCAAATAGCAACGGATAGCCCAATAAGCAGTATAATCTACGCTCGTGTGTTCGTAGCCGCCACCAACAATTCCGTGACTATTGTCGGTTGTATCTGAATAAACCGCGGATTGTTCATACATTTTAGCTAGAGCAATATATGCTGGTGGTGTTCCCGCAATCATTAAATGCTCTTCTGCTTTGTTTGCATCTTCACTTGAAAAAGCCCAGGTCCCGAGATAACATCCTAACATATTATTCGAAGGAATTTTATTTATTAAATTAAGGCCTTCTTTTTCGTGTTCTTCTTTTGTCAATTTTTCGTTTATTGTCATATTATTTCACCTTTCTTCTTTTGTTTTAGTTATCTTTTGATTAAGTTACTACTTCAGATGGGTTACTAGTCTATTAATATTATTGTCAAAATATTGGTCTTTAAGAGAAAAACTTAAATATAATCTGGTATTTTGACCAATAATGAAGCTAGACTTAAAGGATAAGAAGCTGATCTACGAATTGGACATTGACAGCAGACAGCCAGCTTCGCAATTAGCTCGGAAGATTGGTATTTCTAAACAAGGGTGTACTTTCAAGATCAACAACCTAGTTAAGAATAAGGTAATCATTTCTTTTCCTACCGTAATCAATACTCCACTGATTGGGCATCTCTCTTTCAGGATGTACTTTAAGCTGATTGACGTTTCTCCCCCTGAAGAGCAGGAATTCAGAGATTACTTAATTCAACATCCGGAAGTGCCTTGGGTGGTAGGAAGTGAAGGTAAATGGGATTATATCGTTGTGGTTTTTCCTTCCGACTTTGAAGCTTTTGAAAAGTTTAATCTGGAATTAAATAATATTTATGGGAAGTTTATCGAGAAGAAAGATATCGCTTTAGTTACGCAAGCTAATCATTTCCGTGCGGGGTATATCTTGGGTCAAAAAAGAGATTTACTGCCTTTAGTTTATGCTGGTCAACCTAAAAAAGTAGTTGAATTAGATATCGTAGAAAAGAATATTCTTACCTTATTAGCCAGAAATGCTCGTTATCCTTTGGTAGAAATATCTAAACTGATTAATGTTCCGGCGAAGAATATTGCTTATCGCATAGACAAGCTCAAGAGTATGGGAGTAATAGAAGGCTTTACCTTAATGGTAGATTTGGGCCAGATTGGGTTTGAGCGTTATAAGATGTTCATTCGCAGCAAGAATCTTTCCGAAAAAACAGAAAGGTCTTTCATCCAGTATGCCCGGATGCATCCTTACCTTCTTTATTACAGCAAATCCATTGGAGAAAACGATGTGGAATTAGAGTTTGTAGTCCGGAACGGAAATCATCTGCGCGAAATTATCGCTGATATCCGCAATAAGTTTGGAGAAGTGATTAAAAGTTACGAAACACTTAAAATCTATCAGGAATTTAAGTTAAATTATTATCCCTGGGGTAAAATTAAGAAATGACTAACATCTTTATCATTCATGGCTCGTACGGAAGCCCACAAGAGAACTGGTTTCCCTGGCTGAAAGCAGAACTGGAAAAGTTAGGTTGTCCAGTTTTTGTTCTAAAATTTCCTACTCCTGAAAAGCAGAGTTTAGAATCATGGATGAAAGTATTTAACAAATATGAAAAAGAAATCAATGATAAAAGTATCGTTGTTGGGCATAGTTTGGGTCCAGCCTTTCTTCTTAGCTTTTTAGAAAAACACCGAGTTAAAGCAGCTTTCTTTGTAGCAGGATTTGTGGGCAAGTTAGATAATTCCAATTTCGATTCTATCAATGATACTTTCGTGAATAAAAGTTTC
>JAZDQB010000011.1:0-13113 GCA_043797205.1 Candidatus Woesearchaeota archaeon | reverse complement strand
AAAATCGTGGGTTTTCCAGAACTGATGCACATCAAAGACTCTTTTTCCTTCTTTAACTGCTTCTTCTACCAAAGTATTCAGGAATACTCCTTTACCTACTCCGTCAATTCCGTCTACTACGACAAATCTACCTTTTTCCATACTCATCCACCATAAACATCTCTTCGGACTTGGTTGAATCCATCCTTCCCGGCGATGAGCATAGTAGTAATCGGAGCATCTTCTTTAGCGGCTTCTACCATCTGATGGGCTAGATAGCGGATATCCCATTGAGCATGTCCGTCTTCTCTCAGGCGGCTGAAATGATACAATTCACGAGCATTCATCTCTACTTGCACTCTTCTTTTGTGAGCATTGGTCAAACAATAATCTGCTACTTGCGGGTTACTTGGAAATGCTGCTCTTAAGGCATAAAATAGTTCGTTAGTCCTTTCTGCTACTTCTCTTAACTCTGCTTCTTTACCGATAGCTTTAATCGATTCCGGTACAGTAATTCCTAGTTTGGGATCGTATTCTCCTACAATTTGAGTACACATACGATGACGTTTAAGTTGAGCATAACCGGTAGAAGAGATTTCTATATCAAAAGTAAATACTCCTTTTTCTAATTCTCGCGGAAGGGCATCGTGTAAGCTTAAATGCTGCAAGCAATCTTTGACGTATTTAACTATTTCTTCTGGTCTCTCTTTAATAATACGATCATACAAATTCATCGCTTCTCCTAGAGGTATTCCTTCATACTTGGCCCATAAAGCAGAAACTACGTTTCGGTCTACATCATCGCATTCCACCAATAACGAACCATGCGGCTTGATTTTGCTGCGATCTAACGCTCCTTCCAAGCTCCATTTGGCGAATAAACTTTTGGTGGCGTTGTAAGCATCAGTATTTCCGTATTTTACAAAACCATCATCCAACGTCGTTCCAGTAGTGTCTGCAAACAATTTTTCATCGGTAAGGATGATTAGAGAAGGAACCACTTTTACAACTTCTTGGTAAAGTTCTTCTCCTATTTCTCTAATCTCTGCTAGGGGATGATGTTTAAACTGGCGGATGATTTTTTCCAGACTCCTAGCGTTTCCAGTAAATCCTAATTGTGCTTCTGTAGCTAAAGATAAAGAATAACGGGCATCTTCTTTAGCCCATCCTTGGATCGTTCCCATTCCATCTTTACTTCCAGTCATGTCAGGATGTTGTAATTTTTGATATTCTGTTAAAGGATCTACACATTTAAAATAAAAATCATTTTGTCTTCCAATTAAGTTAATAAAATCATCTTTAAACTGAGTCATTCCCGATGCATTCAATTCCGAAGGAAGAACAAAATCACCGTCTAAAGTGATATATCTTTGGGATTTTTCGGTATAAGAACATAAACGATGTTGTTCTAAAAATTCTACTGCTAATCTAGAGATACCTACAAAATCAAAGTTCAAAACGGCATGTTCTGCCACCGAGAAATGTCCCATCTTAAATATAATATTCTTGTTAGAACTTCTAGCACGTGCAACTTCTTCTATTGAGTGTTTTCTTAATTCGGTTGCAGAACGTGGATCTCTACTTATCCTAGCGTAAGCGGCAGACAATACTTCTGGTGTAACCGCAATCAAAGTATCTTCATCGGTACATCCATCTTTTAATCTCTTAAGCACATCAATATCTACGTTATACCCGGAAAGAATAATTTTTCTGCTCATCTTACCTTACCCCCTTATTTTCTGTATAAATATTCCCTTCTTGAAACGCAAACTACCTCTCTTTTAAAACCTTTGTAACCTCTAGTTGAGGACATTATTTTTGAGTAATTTTACCTCAACTAGAGTTTGAAAGACATAACTTTTTGATAAGATATTTATGTCTTTCATTACTCCAACATAGAGTTAAAAGAAGATACAAAAATAAAGGATATTTGGAATCAGATATTTTGCAACACCGTAATCAATTTTTCGTTCCTTCTTTGAGAATCCGCTAAAGTTTCTATTGCTTTATGATAATCGCGTTCAGGCATAGCCTTGGCTCTTTGCAATATGGCATCAGCCGCTTCAGCTACTCTTCGAGCCAAATCTAATTCTATTCCCATTTCTCTCTTTGTTTCTGTAGATACTGCTTGCTGTCTTTCAAATCCCAGTTCTTTTCTTATTCCTTCGATAGGATCTACAGAAATGGTGGTTGATTCACCAAAAGATGAAGTATTTTTATAATGTTGCATACAAGAACGTAAAGCCCAAGCTTGTATAAAGTTTGGATCATCATTTAATTCTTTTAAGGTTACGTGAGCATTTTCCAACATCCAATTGTATGTCTTAATATCACTTACTTTTAATCTTAAGGTATCATCATGATAAAGTGCTCCTGCTTGGCTTGTATTTCCGTAAAAAAGCACAGGTTCTTCCAAACCAGTAAGCCTTCTCTTCAAGTCGCTCCACACTTTAACATAATGTTGAGCACGATAAGCATCTAAAAATTCTTGTCCATTAACTTGAAAGTCAGTATTTGACGAAGAACCTAAATTTAAAGAGACCTTTAAAGATAAGTCTGACACCGGTCCAGCATATCCTTGAAGTTGATGAGGCCATTCTTGATTTTCTAAATGTTCCACGATTACTGCTTTTCCATCTTGTGGGTTCAATACTCGCAATTCAACTCTCAGCGTGTCTACTCTTTGAATATAATCTGACCTTCTCTTACCCCATTCTTCTCTGGAAACATCTTTATCTGGAGCAGAGAGTGCGTCTAAAACTGTCATATGCTCACCTTTTGTTCCGGTTACGCTGTCTCGAGAGATTTCATAATTTAAACTGAAGGTATTCCACCAAAAGTTTCCCTTGTCATCAGAAAATTGACCAGCATAATCTGGTTCAAAAGCCCATCCTTCTTCCATCTGTCTTTCTCCAAGCAAGAAATCAATAACTCCTTGGTAATGCTTTCTTTTATATTCCTTTTCATAACCGAAAAAATCTGGTTGGACTAACTCTTTGATTTCATCAGAAGAATATCTTCGTTCAAGAGGAGTAGATAATACTTGATTTGTAGCCATAGTTAATCACCGTTATCTCCCAAAAAGAACTTTTTTATAAACCTTTATCTGTTCAATTATAATGGTTGGAACAGCATTAATTATTTAAACGTTAGACTAACTGTTCCATTTATGATCATCGGCGTTACTGGCAGTTATGGAGCGGGAAAGGATTCCGTAGCAGAAGTGTTACAACAGATGAACTTTTATCATGTTTCTTTCTCCGACCTGTTAAGAGAAGAGTTAAAGAAACGTAAACAAGCTATCACTAGAGACGCTTTAATCATCGTAGGAAATGAATTAAGAACAAAATTCGGGCCGGAAGTATTGGCTAGACTAGCTTTGGATAAAGTTAAGGAAGGAGAGAACCATGTTTTTACTTCCATTAGAAATCCTTCCGAAGTAGAATGGTTGCAGCAGAGAGAAGATTTCTTAATGATTAAAGTGGTTGCACCGGAAGAAGTGAGATTAAAGCGCTTAGTAGCCAGAAAGCGGGAAGAAGATCCCAAAACTTTAAACGAGTTAAGAGAAAAAGAAGCCAAAGAGAATACTAAAAATCCTAATTCCCAACAATTAATGAAAGTAGCCAGTATGGCACAAATTACTCTTAACAACGATGGCGATTTAGATTCCTTGAAAAAGAAAGTAAAAAAGTTAGTAGAAGACCATTTGTTTGAATTACAACCTTCTCGTCCGGATTGGGATCATTATTTCATGAACATTGCCGAAGCGGTAAAGAACCGGGCTACGTGTATGTCTGCTAAAAAAGGAGCGATTATTGTTAAAAACAAGCAAATCATTTCTACCGGATATAACGGCACGGCTAGAGGAATCGAGCATTGTACTAAAGGCGGCTGTCCGAGATGTTCTGCGCGTCATTTGGGAAAAATCAAGTCGGGAGATTATTCCATCACTTGCACTTGCTGCCATTCGGAAGAAAATGCCATCGTCCAAGCTGCACATCATGGCATTTCTACTAACGGAGCGACCATTTATACTACTTTTACTCCCTGCAGTACTTGTGCTCGGATGATTATCAATGCTGGAATCGTCGAAGTAGTAGCTAAAATAACCTATCCGGACGATATTGGTACTTCCATGCTGAAAGAAGCGGGAGTCAGGTTGAGAGTGTTGAAGTAATTCTCTTTTTATCCTATTCTTCTTTCTTTATATTACAGTATTCATATAAAGTATATGTTTTTCCAAAAGCTTTATAAATAACCCCCTGGCTTTCTATTATTACATTAAAAATAAAGATGATAACATGGGCAATACCACTTACAGATTAGACGGAGAATTCAGAGCTTGGAGCGGTGGACACTTCATTGTCTCTGAAGAGCAAACGCCTCAAGGACCGCTTCAAACTTTTGAAGTTCATTCTAGTTTATTTCCTCCTTATAATCCTAATCCTACCGTATTAGAACGTTTTTGTCGATCAGGAACTCATGTTTGTTACTATGGAACTTATTCTACGGAGATGGAAGATAAAAAAATGGAAGTGGAATGTCGAATTGCTCCCCCTATTAACGGATATACCGGAATGAAAATGCTAGATGATCTTCTTACTCATCGTAGAAATATCTTGGCTAGTAATCCTAATATTAAAACGATTCATTTAGATTATGTAAAAACATCCAGGTTAAAGGAAACAGAATTAAACTAAGAGCAGGGATTAAACTATGGCTGAGGAATTAAAATTTAAATTAGGAACTTATCATTATGAAACTCCTTGTGATACTGATGGCTCTTTTGTAGTAAATCAGGAAGGGGATTATTTAGTTATTCATAGTCATCAAAGGTTAGTTCCTCAAAGAGATGAGGGGGGAAGGTCCAGATTAGTAGAAATTACTCCCAAAATGTTAAAAGAAAAGTTAAGAGTGGAAGAGAGTGTTAAATATTCTGGAACATTTACTTTATCCTGTCGTTATATCGGAATGGAACCGGGATTAGTTTTAGACCTTAAAGTTGATCCCATCAAAGGAACGTGGACGGAATATCGTGATGATATGACTGAAATTAAAACTTTGTTAGCTGCTCATGTAGAAACAAGAATGCAGAAGTACGATCAAAAAATAAATAGACCATTAAGAACCATTGGAGCAGTAGAAACACATTTTAGTGGAATTGAAACTAGAATGACAGAAGCAGTTCAAACTTTAAAGCAGCCGAAGGATTTTCTCCCTGCTTCTCAACCCGGAGATTATTTCCACTTTTAATCCCAACTCCTTCTTGAATAATTTAATCAATTCCTTATTGGCTTTATCCTTCTCTGGAACAGCTTGCAAGTACAACTTTAATTTCCCTTCCTCTTCCACCAATTCGTTACGAGAAGAGTGAGGAGTAACCCGTACAGAAATCAAACCATGGCGAATATATTTTTTAACATCCATAACTTTAAATAAAAGTGATTGTTGCTTAAATAATTGGTGGTGACATTTTTATAAACAATTAATGGAACTTTTTTAAATTAGCTTTGTTTTAGGGGTATACTATGGGAGAAATTAGCGATTTAATCCGAAAGTTATCTTTAGATACTAAAGTAGGTGCGGCGGATAGTCTAACTAAAAATCCTTCTGGTAAGCATACTATTATTCAATCTATGGTCTTAACGGGAAGAAAAAAGGAGTTCGGTTTTAGAATAGCCGGAATATATCGTTTCTATCCTGAATCTGGAGAAGCTATAATCTCTCCGCGAGGAATCTATTACCATAACGGACAGCAAGAAACTTTTCTGCAGAGTTTTCGAGATTTAGATGACTTTTTGTACCAAGCGGTAGCAGCTCAACTTAAATCTAACACTTCATTAAAATTAAAAGAAGTGGTTTTGGCTTTTGAAGCGAATTATTCTTCTTCTCACCTTGGTTCTGAAGTAACTTCTGCTTATGATCTTTTTCCGCAGTTGGTAACAGAATTTTTACAAACCATCCAAGAGTACCATTCTTGGACCAGCCGCTTCCGATGGCAATCTCAAGATGAGAAGATGAAAGAATTATTTTTCGATTTAAGTCAAATGTTTGAAAGAAAGGGGTTAAGGTTCAAAAGATATTAAATAGAAACTTTATCTATATCTATAAATAAATACACCATGGTCACTTCACTCTGTCCTTACTTCAACCGCTGCGGTGGTTGTACTGCGCAAAACATTGAATATAAGCAGCAGTTGAACAATAAGAAGCAATGGATCATTAAGGGATTAGATTTGTCGCATTCTGAACATTCTTCCGGAACACCGCTGGAAGTGCAAGTGTTTTCTGCTCAAGAATATCATTACCGTAATCGGATGGATTTTATTGTTAAAAATGGAAAGATTGGTTTGAGAAGCAGAGATAATGCTTCTGATTTAATTGATATTGAAGAATGTCCTATTGCAGAAATAAGGATTAATGAATTGTTGATTGAAGTACGTGATTTCTTCAAGAAAAAAGAGTTATTGCGACAAGATATCATCTATTATATTGTAATTAGAACTACTTCCTTAGATGATTCTTCCCTTTCCTTTACTCTTAACGAAGAATCGACTAAAATTAAAGAAGCACAGGATTTGATTCGCGAATTTTCTGCAACTACTTCTGCTAAAAATGTACTGATTACTTATACTAACCCCGAAAATGACGATTCTATCTCTACAGATTTCTTTGCGGTAAAAGGAGTAGAGAATCTGAAAGAGAGATACTTGAACAAGACTTTCTTCTTTTCAGTGCAAGGATTTTTCCAGAATAATACTGAAATGGCTAAGAAGATGCATGAGTATGTTCATCAGCTGCTGCAAAAATATCCTCCCAAACAGGCTTATTTGCTGGACTTATATGCCGGCGTAGGAACTTTTGGAATAATTAACGCAGATTTATTCAAGGAAGTAACTATCGTCGAAAGTTTTGCTCCTGGCATTGAAACGGCTAAATTGAATTTGGAAGAAAACAACATCAAAAATGCGCAAGCCCTAGTTTTAGATGCCAAAAATCTGCGCAAAGTTAAATTGCGTTTTCCTCTCTATGTAATCACCGATCCTCCACGTATCGGGATGGATGAAAAGACTATCCAACAGTTGAAAGAATTAAAGCCGGAAGTAATCATTTACGTTTCTTGTAATCATCAACAGCTGGCCAAGGATGTGCTTAAGTTCAAGGAATATGAGATCAAAAGTGTAGCGGTATTTGATTTATTTCCTCAGACCGCACATCTAGAAACGGTAGTGGAATTGATTAAGAGAGAAATTAAATAAAAAATAATTAAACTTATAACTGGATGGTGTGTTGAATAGCAGCTTTTCTAATATCTTCTGCTTGGTATATTCCTCTACCTACAATCGCATGCCATTTTTCTCCTGCACATTTGGCAGCCTCAGAAATTGATCCACCTTGCGTTACAAATCCCGGTGCATAAAAAATTGGTTCTATCCCTTCTGCTTGTAAAGCTGCACGAATTTGAGTGATCGCTTCTGGTTTATTTCCCGGAACGACAAATTCACTAATTCCTCTTTTGGCTGAATTTAAATACATATTAATTATCTGATCATCGGCAATGTACCCACCTTGACTTTGAACGTATCCTTTATGTGTCATTAATCCTCCCATAATCACACCTAATCCTTTTTCAAGAGCAGATTCAATCCAAGCATTTTGTGTTACTGGACCAGATTGTGGAAAAAATATCACTGCATTTATACCAGAACGAACCATTACATCTGCAAAATCTTTTCCAGTATCCGGAATATCTGTTCCTGCTTTCTGATGATCATAAATAATTGGTTTATTGGTATACTTTCTGGCTACTTCTACTATTCTTGGTAATCCATATAATAAACCCAGTTTAAAGCCAACTTTATATCCGCCAACCTTTTCAATATCAGCAGTTTCTTGAAGTATTTTTTCAAACAATCCAAGATCAACATCACATGCGGGAATAATACTTTTATCTAATGGTATAATTTGTTTCATTTTATTCTAACCTCAATCTCTTTACTCCATACTCTATAAATTCTTTTTCCACGGCATCGGCAATAGCATCACCCGGTTTTAGTTTATCATAAGCTTTAGGAAGAACTTGAAAAGCGTCAGTTAAAGAGAAGTAAGAAACGCCTTTTCCTTTAACTGCTTCTTCTACACTCATTCCATCATCGCGTTTTTCCATGCGATTAGTTAATCCAATAGCAGCAATTACTTGAATTTCTGATTCAGTTAGAGCATCAATGGTTTCCAAAAGAGATCCTCCCGTTGTCGTTACATCTTCTAATACTATAACTTTACCCCGAGGAATTCCTACAAAATACTTATCCTTGGCTGCTCCATGATCCTTAGGTCTAGCTCTTCCCATTGGTAAGCAGTGCGTTCCTTCACCATAACCTATTTGAGATTTAGCCCACTTAAATTGAGTTATTATTCCTAATTTTGTAGCTCCTTCTGGTACTCCATAAAAGCAATCCGGTTCAAGAGTGGTATCTCTTACGAATGAAATAACGTAATCTGAAAGTTGATCCATACGTTTAACATCTTCAGCAATATCACGCCAATTAACGTACCAATTAGACCTTCGCCCAGACTTTAATTTAATCGGTTGTTCAAAAAATCCAATCACATTATTTTGTAAAACAAATTCGTTAAATTCTGCTTGATTAAAAAGGGTCATAATCTTACCTCCCAGTTAGACCTAGAAAATTTAAATCTTATTTTAAGCATTTATATGATGGAACAGCTATATCTAAGTATTAGACTATTCTAGAACCGATAATTCCAAATATCTCTTCCAGTAGACAAACATTTATAAAATAGTTTAGCAAACTAAGACTAAATTACGATTATAGTTAAAAATGGGGTGGAGAATATGAGATTAATTAACGCTGAAAGCCTTTTAAAGCCAAAAGAGGCGGTTAGAGAAGTTTATTGTCAATCTTGTGGTACTTTAGTTTACGGTCCGAATGATTTGGGAACCGAGATTGATCGAGCCAAGAGCAAAGATTATTGTAAGTATTGTTATCAAAGAGGAGAATTTACCCAAAAAACTATTACTCAAGATCAAATGACCCGAAGATGTGCCGGTTTTATCTATGCGCGGATGAAAGTTTCTAAGGAAGAAGGGGCAAGACAAGCACAGTTAATTATTCCAACCTTGAAAAGGTGGAGAAAGTAATTTTTTTGGTGCAGGTATTAAGTTGTTGGCCAATTAATTATAATCTTCTTTGTTCTTAATTTCTTTTAACATAATGTCCCGCAACCTCTTCTTTCCCACAAAATCATAAATCACTTTAACTTTCTCAAAAGTATGCGGATTCATGCCGGTCCAATACATGCAAGTAGAATCAGTCATGGGAGTAGGGGTAAATAATTGAAATTGTTCGATATTTTGCAACTTTTGTAACTTCCTGACCAATAAGGCTACTTCTCCTTCATCATCTCCCGGATGACCAATCATGAAATAGTAACGTAAGTCTTGTTTCTTGCCCAGCTTCTTATTCAGTTCCATAAAATAACCATAAAATTCTTCAAAACGATCATTCTTTTTGCCCATTAAATTTAAAACACGGGGAGAGAAATGTTCTGGAGCAATTTTTAAACAACCGGAAATATGATGTTCAGCAATCTCCTTAATGTATTCCTTAGATTCTAACGCTAAATCATAACGAATACCGCTACGGATAAAGATATTTTTAATACCTTTAATTTCTCGGGCTCTTTTCATTAAATCAATAATGCGAGCATGAGTAAGATTCAGTTTATTACAAGAAATACAATTCTTTCCGCATTTGGTAGCACAATCCATTCCGTACATGTTAGCCGAAGGTCCGCCTAAATCGTCAATATTCCCTTGAAAATCTGGAAACTTCTGCTTATCCGTTAGAGATTTAATTTCATTCAAAATATTTTCTTCGCTTCTGCTGATTATTTTATCTCCTTGATGCAAGGTAATGGAACAAAAATTACATCGGCCGATACAGCCTCTAT
This sequence comes from Candidatus Woesearchaeota archaeon, assembly GCA_043797205.1. Taxonomy (GTDB): domain Archaea; phylum Nanobdellota; class Nanobdellia; order Woesearchaeales; family GW2011-AR9; genus JACRPH01. The sequence goes on along the minus strand of JAZDQB010000011.1, from coordinate 3,159 downwards.
GCGTAACAATAGAAAATTTAGCCATCCCTAACAGTGATTCAGGATGTAATTTTCGAGTATAGGGCAAGGAATAAATCCAATCTAATTCTTCGGTAGTGTATTCCGGAAATTTGTATTGAATGATATAATTGTTATCATATTCTTGCGCCAGATTTTTAGTGTTAGAAAATTTAACTTGCATCGCGCAGAATTTCTTCTTAGCTTCGAAATCTTCTCCAACTATTTCTTTAAATGTTGGAAGCAATTCTATTTTTTTATCTTTATCTAATTCTTTGGAAAGGATACACGTTCCTTCAATACCATGCAGGTCTATTTTATCTTTATTTTTCTCTTCTTTATCTTTTTGCTTTCTGTTTTGATAATTTTCTATTCTTTCAGCAATCTCAAGCACTTGCTTCTCTCCGCTGCCATAAACCAAAATATTAGCTCTAGAATCCATCAAAATAGATTTTCTAACTTTATTATCCCAATAATCGTAGTGAGCAAATCTGCGCAAAGAAGCTTCTACTCCGCCAATGACCATGGTGCATCCTTTAAAGTATTCGCGCAACTTATTGCAGTAGAAAGTTACCGCTCTTTCCGGAATCTCTGTAATGAAAAGATGTGGATCTTCCATTCGGCTGCGTTTTAATGGTGAATAATTGTACAACATGCTGTCTACTGTTCCGGAAGTAACTCCAAAGAATAGTTTGGGAACACCTAATTGAGTAAAATCTTCTTTAGTTTTAGGTTTTTCAATTATTCCTACAGAATATCCTTTATCATCCAGAACTCGCGCAATTATTCCCACAGGAGAAAGGGGATGGTCATCATAATACTCCCCGGAGACGATGATGACGTCGAAAGGTTCTTTTGATTTCAAAGGAGGAAGAGAGATCATGATGACAAATGGACAATTTTGTGGATATTTTTAAAAAATAAAAACGCATTACTTAATGATTCTTTTGCCGGATCTAAGTTAGCTTGCGGCAGCTTTTGATAAGTAAATTCTCCCCTTTTTCTTTTCTCTTTGGAAAATATTCCTAATAATTCCTCCGCTCGAACAATTATCTTTTTGTAAATTCTCAATAATTCTACATCAAGCTTACCGGTTTCAACAAGATATTTTTCGAAGGCTATAATTGTTTTTTTATGTACTTCCGGAGCCTCAGTATTTACTCCATTAATAATCAAAATTGCTTTTGCTGAGTAAAAGATGCAATAATAAGAATGAGCAATGGCAGTACTATAAAAAGTAAATTCTTTTTCTAACTTAAACTGTTCTTTTTGGAGTTTTTGATTACTGGATATTTCAAACATGATTTGGGCAGCCACTAACTCGTTTTCTGCTCTTTGTAAGTATAATTCCGCTTCATCGTTCATTCTTAATCCCTCTTATCAGTTGACAATATTCTATATATCCATAACAAATAAGATTGTTTTTATAAATTTGCTTTCCTATATTTTCCATATCTGATTTTAACATTTCTAAAAACTCGCTCCGAGTAAAAATATTATAATCAATAGATATTATTTCTCTTCTTTTAATCGTTTCCAAAAACGGAGTAATCTCTTTTTTAGTTAGTTCAGACTCCACCATAATAGCAATATCTAAATCTGATTTTTCTGTCGCTTTATTTTTGGCATAGCTTCCAAAAACCATCAAAATAAAAAATTCTGTCTTTCGAATAATTCTTTTTTGAATTTCTAACAAGATTTCTTTAGGGAATTTTATTCGATTAATTTCTGTCTCATTAATTACATTTAAATAAGAAAGGGTGAGGTTATGTTTTAAATTTAAAGAATAAGTAGTTACATTTCCGGTAATTTTATTTTCCAAAAGGTTCTGCTTTTTGAACTCTTTTAATGCGATTTGAATGATATTGTTTGATTTTTGTTTACTTTGCTCTTTAATCTGCTTGAAAGTAAAACTGGAGAATATATCTTCGCGGAAGACTCGAAGTAAATTCAATTGCTCTTTGGTAATCATCAATTCTTAAAAATGGTCTGTATTTATATATTTTACCTATTATTTGGTAGCGTATTACCTCTTTTTTGGTAAAAAGCCCACTTTGGAACAGGAGAAGTAGAGATCATAGTAATTTAGCTAAATTGTTTATATCTTTATTAGCTACATGAGTATAAATTTGAGTGGTCTTTAAGTCTTTATGCCCTAGCAACTGTTGGATAGAGCGAATATCAGCTCCTGCTTCCAATGAATGAGTAGCAAAAGAATGTCTTAAGGTGTGTGGAGTAACTCTCTTTTTTATTCCGGCACGTTGAGCAGCCTGGCGCACTACCATCTGTACGCTGCGCAAATTATATTTTTTACCCAGATTGGATTGAAATACTAAACCTTCTTTTTTTAAGCCAAAATTATGAATTAAATCCGCTAAGTTTTGATGAAGAAATATCACTCGGTCTTTAGTTCCTTTGGTTATCTTGAGATGAATGGTCTTTCGTTCAAAGTCAAAGTCTTCCCAATGTAGGTTGACAACTTCATTTAAGCGGATTCCGGTGTAATAAAGAATCATTAGTAAAAAGCGGTGCTTGAGGTTTAAAGTGGCATCTAACAACGATTTAATCTCTTCTTTATTGAGAACTTGAGGAAGATGACCAGAGCTCTTTCCTAAGGGCAGTTCTTCAATGAAATCTTGCTTGAGTACGTTCTGATAGAAAAATTGTAAGGCAAAGTAAACCGAACGCAGAGTAGAATGGCTTTTATCAACTGATTTTAAGAGAAATTCTCTGGGAGTAAGATTTGAGCTTAAGAAATTCTGGATTAAATTAAGATATACTTTGATAGTTTGGGGAGAGTATTTTCTTAATTTCAATTCTTCAGTTAGTTTTTGTAGATATAACTCTGCCCCTTCCATCCTCACAGAAAAAATTTAGTGGTTAATAAATATTTCGCTTTAACCCCTTAACACCTATTAAACAGCAATTAAAACTGCGTTTAATAGGTGTTAAGTGAAATTTTTTGTCGTCTTTACAGATACGTTCCTATCGAAAATTCTTGCCATTGACACCTTCGTTTAGCGAGGAGAAACAACGATACTAAATCACTTCGTGACTATGCCTAACATATGCTAAACGACTTCGCTTTGCTTCGTCCAAATTTTTCAGATTTAACTAACGGTGGGGGGACTTAAGAAAATAAAGTTGGTGAAAGTAAAGGAT